>CAZOSN010000158.1:0-10994 GCA_964582405.1 uncultured Oligoflexales bacterium
ACTTGCACGATTTCCTCATCCAAACGGCGGTTGGTGGCTGCAATGATACGTCCCGAAAACTCGATGTCCTTAGTTCCACCTAAGCGCTTGAACCGTCGGTATTCCAGAATTCGCAGAAGCTTGGCCTGAAGCTTGGGCGGCATCTCACCGATTTCGTCAAGGAACACGCTCCCGCCGCGCGCCATCTCAAACAGTCCCATTTTTCGTTCCTTGGCATCAGTAAAAGCGCCTTTTTCGTAGCCAAACAATTCGCTCTCAAGTAGAGACTCTGGGATACTTGCGCAATTGATCTCGACAAAAGGCTCCGGTGCGAGCGGGCCCCATTCGTGCACGGCCCGAGCCGCTAATTCTTTTCCTGAACCGCTCTCACCGAAGATCAAAACCGTATCGGTTTTACTCTCCGCTATGCGTTTAAGTTTTTTCTTGAGGCGTACCATCGATGGCGACTCACCGATGATCGTAAAGGGCTCGCGGACTTTCTCGCGCCCCTCGTACTGTTTGACCTTACGCCGAAGGTTGTGTACCTCGGCAGCACGCTTGAGCGCTACCACAAGCTCTTTGATATCAAAGGGCTTTTGAATATAGTCAAATGCATCGTGTCTCAATGCATTGATAGCAGATTCAACCGCATTGTTCGCCGTGATCATAATCACAGGCATCATGGGCTCGTCCCTGCGCCACTTCTTGAGCAAATCCAGGCCATTTCCGTCGGGCAGATTAATATCGGTAATCGCAATATCCGCACCCCAACCTGGAAATCTATCCAGCGCTTGCCTGATCGAACCTGCCCTCTTCACCTCGGCCCCGAGTGAGCGAAGCTCTGTCTCAACCCCCCAGGCGATCGCATCATCATCGTCCACCAAAAAAATCTTAAGATCCTGAAAACGTACAGGACTGAATTCTGACATGCTTCCCTCTAAATCGCGGTGCAAAATGGTTAACAGCCGCTCAATACACCATGCCTAGGCTTCGTAAGCAAGTGGCTATTTTGTCGCTGTCGATTCCGCTCCAACGAATTGTTCAGAGAAGTTCAGCAATGCTCGATGCCACACACGTCGCCCAAGTAATTTCAGGTTGTTATCTCAGGAAATTCTCCTCAACGCGATTTTCTTCGAAATTAAACCTGACGAACTTTGTTCCAAGTTAACATCAATAAAAGCAAGCCGACTATGGCCGCTGCCAAATACAAGCCAAAGGCATACTGCCAACCAAGCTGATCTACAATGAGTCCTGTACCGATCCCACAGAGAGTTGCTCCGAAGTATCCGAGAAGTCCCGTAAGACCTACCGCAGCAGCCGCTGCATGCTTGCCCGCAAAATCAGCAGCAGCAACTCCAATCAAAAGTTGTGGTCCGTAGACAAAAAAACCAGCAGCAATAAAAAGAACTTTTGTCAAAATCCCATCAGGCGGCATAAATACCAGAGCTGCAAGCATACAGGCCAATACAAGCATAAACAGGGATGCCACTCGCCCACGGTAGCCCTGAAATATCCCGTCCGACAAATAACCGGCCACATAAGCCCCAACCATTCCCGAAAGACCAAAGGACGCCAAGGTAAAGCTTGCGTGCTCGATCGTAAATCCCTGATACTCGGTGAGGTATTTCGCTCCCCAGTCGAGCATTCCGATCTGGACGACGTAGACGAAAAAGTTTGCTATACTCACTAGCCAAACCCATGCATTCGATAGAATATGCTCGCGAAATACCTTTAGGAACGGGGTGGCAGTTTCGGCTGAAGTAACCCCCTCACCTGTCGGGTAGGTCTGATCATAGACCTCGACTACTGGTAATCCCAAGCCTTCTGGCGAATCAGCCAGGCGGAAATACAGCCAAATCCCGACTACAAGGGCCAGACCAGCAGGGACGAAAAAAGCATATCGCCATCCAAAATGCTCGATCAATAGGCCCGCCCAAATCACAATAACTGCGGCTCCTATCTGGTGCGACGCATTCCAAATTCCCCATGCCTTGCCGATATTACGTTTGCTAAACCAACTGGTCAAAAGCCGGCTACAAGGTGGCATTCCCATCCCTTGAAAAATACTGTTTGCTCCCCAGGCAACAACAAAGAAACTTAAGCTAGATCCAAAACCAAACCCAATGTTGATCAGAGCAGATGCGACCAGACCAATACTCATTAAATACCGAGGACTTACACGGTCGGCCGCGACCCCGCTCAAGAATTTGGAAATAGCATAGACAATGGTTGCGGCGCTAAGTACAGTCCCCCATTGAGTATTCGAAAAACCAAACTCATCGGTTATAGGCTTTGATGCGATCGCCATATTTTTGCGCACAAAATAGAATACAGCATAACCGACCATCATCGAGTACATGACCCTGACCCGCCAGTATCGATAGCTCTGATCAACATAATCAGTCGCGCTCACGGAAGGCTTACGCAACCAAGATAATCGCTCCTGCGTCATGCTCGAATCCTTACATTTAGTGACATCAAATTTTTTTCAGATGAAGTGATTCTGCCAAAAGCTTTACCGCCTGATCTGGATCGCCCACAATTACGAAGAATCGCCCATCATCCGGGTTGATAGTTTTGATTTTCACAAGATGATCAACATAATTTAGAAAACTCTCCCAATCTGCTCGAGTCCCCAAAAGAATCATTGGCACACGATTCTTCTTGCCCGTTTGCATCTTGGATAACGTCTCAAACAGTTCCCATGCCGTACCAAATCCACCAGGCGCAAAAACAATGGCTCCAGCATAATCGATCAAGTCGGCCTCACGTTGGGCAAAACTCGCAGCCATGTACGTATGGGTCGCGAATTGGTTGGGCTTTTCCAGGGCACCAACTTTGCCTGGAAAGAGGGTCCCAATAGCCAAGCTCACCCCCTTGGCTTCGTAGGCTCCGCGATTCGCTGCCTCCATGATGCCCAGGCCACCCCCCGTAAGGATGGGTAGCTTGTCACCGTAGGCCTTGGTCCAGGCCTTAGCAAATCTGCGAACGATTTCGTAGCTCAAGCTATCAGGTAAAGCGCGCGCGCTGCCGAAAACTGTAATGGCTCCCAGGGGAGCATACTTTGTTAGGAGCGATTTGCTGCAATAAGCGTCTTTTCCCACAGCCAAAGGAGGGGGAATTGTTCCAGAAGGCAAAAGTTCGACCAGGGAGCAATCAGATCCATGGAATACTTGGTGGCCAAGGCTTTGATCAATTCCAGAATCTGCCAACACAACCCCAGAAAAAGCTAAGCCCAGTAAAACAAAGGTCTTTCTTAGGCCAAAGTGCATGGAATTTCCCCTTTTCCAAAAAAGTGGTGGGAATGAATTTGGCGATTGCCTATCTCGAAAGCGAACTTTACGATGAAAGTATTGCCATCGGCAGGTTTCCAATATTCACGACGCATGCCACAATAATATGAGGAGGCAGCAAACTATGCGGAAATCTATCTTTGCGACACTGGGAAGCGTTGCGACAATCGTGGGCTGTGGCAAATCTTCCCTTAGGCAGGCAAGTTCACCGTCCATTATCATCGGTGACGATGATCAAAAACCAATCGGTGATCGATCTGACCGTGAAAGTCTTGCTCCACTCGTTCCCGCGATAGGAAAAATGTCAAATAACTGCACAGCCTTTCATCTAGGTAATGGCCTTGTTGCTACGGCCGGACACTGCCTTAAGCCCGAGCAAGGCCTGCCTGATGTTCAGTCTTGCCCTGAAGTCGCAGTCAAATGGGGCAAAGACATCGATACACGTCCGCAGCAGATCTCGCACTGTGTCGAAATACTTACACATGAGCTTAACCAGACAAAAGACTACACACTTTTCATAGCTGACCCAATTCCCGAAGTCGCCCTAACCTGGAATTCGAGCGACACGATCCCTGAATCCGCCTTGGTAATCGGCTTCCCAAGCGACGGCTCGCTTTCTGTTTCCGGGCCCTGTGCGGCCATAGCCGGCACCCCAGAGGACATCAATCACGACTGCGACACGCGCCCGGGCAACAGCGGAAGCCCAATCATCGATGCCAAGTCGATGGCGGTTTTCGGAATACACGACGGCGGCTATGATGCAAAAAATTATGGAACATCCCTTCCCCAGGAAATGGTCCATAAAGTTGAAGAGTTGGTAAAAGTTCGCTACGGTAATGCAAACAATTCGGAGCCAGCCTACACCTATGGGCCGTTTGAAAACAACCGCAAAGATCTCATCCATTTTGTCCCCCAGAAGCAAGGAACAACCGCAAGCTTCTCGCTCGATATCGATACTGAAGAGGGTTATGATGAGGCGAGGGTCACAGACGGAACCGGAAGGATTCGTTCCTATTCTGGGCAAAAGACGATACAGTTCAATTCGCTTCCAACTCCGATTCTTGTAGACTTCGTTTCTGACTATGCGGGCAATTCAAAGCGCATCAGCATCCTCAACGTCCACCTGAATAAATAAAAAAACCCACTCCGTATTTTTACGGAGTGGGATCGCTATGGCACTATCGCAGTTAACCTTACATCGGAGGGATAAAGCGGTTTAGCGAGTGGCTATGCATGGTTCGTACATGCAGCAGGCCTTCGTCAGATACCTTGAAAGGGAGTCCACGCTTATAAACAAAGGTATGATCAGTTGCATCAGGGCAATCGCTAACGATTTCGGTAATCGGCAGAACCACTAAAATGTTGCCCTGCTTTTCAACACGAACTTCTTTCATAACCTGACAACCATAAAACCACAGTGGGTACTGCCCTTGAAGCACCAACGATTGGCGGCCGGTGTCAGCCGCAGTCTCGATCCATGCGTTTTCCGCAGGTGCATAAAGATAGTCGTCTGGTGATTCAGTCTGTGCCCGAGTCACAACCAACGGAGCTGATACATCGGGATGCCCTTTATACTGGACTTGGTAGGTACCAGCTTTTAGGACACCTAGATTAACCGACTCAATGAAAGGCAGCATAACCTGAGCGCAGTACTGAGTGGTTCCATCTGGCTCGCCATACTGAAGGTATTTAGCGTCAACCGTGATGAGATTTGAGTTTTCATCAAATTCAAAGGATGTTGAGCCAATTCGGCTACAGCTGTTCTGAAAATCGCCATGCAAAATAACTTCCACGCGATCGTTGTTGTCAAAACCATTAGGGATGAAGATGGTGTCAACCGGGGCCTGGATTTGGGATGGTGTGGCAAAAGCCATCGGGGCAACAAAAAACAAACTCAACACGGACGCGAACTTCATGATGCTCTCCTAAAATTATATGAGTAACTTAGATTCAGAATTAACAGATCTGCTAACCTAAAAGCAAACTCCGTTCCAATTTCTTTCCAATCTGAAATAATTTCCCTTACGCCTTTTCCAGCGCGCCTTACACCAATTTACGTCATTATGACGCTATTTTATACAGAGCCAATGCTGCTCATTGCCGAGCATATTGCGCCAAATGGCTCAGAGCCTGTGGACACTATTTTTCAACGCAACGCGTTAAAATGAGAAAAAATTCTTATTATCGCGAAAATAACACACTTTGGCCCCATTCTTGCTCTTCAGATGCACTGATCCGTGATTTCTACAAACACATACAGGAGGAAATAAAATGAAATCGGAGATTCCAGGTCCACAATCTTGCCTCTTGGTCGCGGTGCCTTTGGATGACCACACTGATCAGATCCTCGAGGCAGCAAGGCAGCTTGCACAAAAGACTGAAATGAGCCTTCGCCTCGTTCACGTTGTTACCGCTCCTTTATTTGGTCCGCCCTACAACCTAACAAACCTCGACTCACTCGAATCAGGACCAATCTTCCGCTTGCTCGAGCAAGAGTATACTAAACATGCCGAAGCGAAACTCGAAGGCCTTGCCCAATCATTGGCACCCAAATTAGACCGCAAGACCACATGCCGGGTATTGCTTTCCACCTCCATACCTCAAGCCCTTGCCAGCGAAGCGACAACTTGCAATGCATCCATGATCCTCTGCGGAGCCGGCGGCCATTCCTACAAATTGATGCCGCGAGGTTTTTCGACCGCTTTATCGCTCATGGCGAATTCACCAATACCGGTGCTTGCGATCAAACCAGACCAACCCTGTAATTTAAACGAAGATCAATTTCGCATTCTGGTCGCTGACGATCTCCGTCAGGCTGGGCTAAACGCCGTTCATTTTGCTCTGCTCTGGGCCCAATTCATAAATGGCGCGAGTGTGCAGCATGTTCACGTCAACAGCTTGACAGAGGATGAATTCGAAGCCGCGTTCGCCTCAGCCTTGGCTGCTACAAGATCGCAGGTGACCGAAGCAGTCGAGCCGTCTCAAATCTACAAAAGCCTGGAAGGCCAAATTCGTGACAAGCTGGAAGAGCGCGCTGCCAGCCTGAAAAACATGGTAGGCAAGGTTCGTGGTCGTTACGAGGCGAAATTGATTACCGGTAATGTGTCTTCAAGTCTTGCCAAATCCGCCGAACAATTCGGTGCCCATGTGGTGGTCTTCGGCAGCCATGCAACCCTGCACCGCAAGCCCTTCGGCATCGGCGAAGTTTCCTACCGGGCTATGCTCGAACTTCCTAAACCTATTATGGTTGTTCCGATGTAGTCCATATTCCCACCTAAAACCGAAGTGCGCACTTCATTGCCGCGCACTTCCCGGCATTCTTCCTCCCTCGCCATATATCCGAACTCACGGTAGCAAGCCACTCCATAACGATTTAGAATAGCTTGTCGCTGACGCGAAAGGGCCAGCGACATGTCCAGAGGAGTGAGACGACGAAGGATCTCATTCGGGTCGTGCAAATAATTGGTCGCTGGCGCTAAAAGCGCCGGCGACGTGTCCAGAGGAGTGAACCGACGAAGGAACTGGTCCGGTCATGCAAGTAATTTCAGTGCGTTGCCTAGGGAGATCCCTCCTCACTTCGTTCGTTCGGGAAACAAGGATTAATTCTTCATCAACTGGAGGAAGCTATCGCCGTGAAAACCAAAGAGAAAGGACCTAAATTTAAAATGCCATCGCCATCAAATTTAATCTCTTCCGCAAACAATCCCAAATCAACCGCGGCAGCGGTCCTGAAAAACTACGGAGAGCAAACAAAAATCGTAGGGCATCGAGGTTTTTGGACGCCGCGATTCAATTTACTTAAGAAGTACGTCTGCGAAAATTCCATGACCTCGGTCCGAGGTGCCTTTTCCCTGTCTGGTTCGAGCGAAATCGATATCATGGAAACCAGCGACGGCAAACTCATCGTTCTGCACGACGATACCTTAGAGCGAGTTGCCAAAGCGGCCCTAGCTGCAACCGGCCGAATGTTCGTCAGCGGTACCCTTGTATCCTCCGATGAGAGCACGAAGGCGAAGTGGGATCGACTAATTGCAACGCCGGTCAAGGACCTGACCTACGATGAAATCAAGAATATCAATATCGGCGAAGATGAAGGGCCCCCACTCTTAGTGGACGTACTCAATGCTATGAACGATTTTGATCCTGCCCCAAGCCTATTTATCGAGATAAAAACGGCAAGCGAAAGCGCGCTCGCAGAACTCAGCCCGGCACTCCTAAGAATCAGCGATACCGCACGCCGCAACATATGGTTTATCAGCTTTGAACCATCGGATCTGGTTCGATGCCGAAAGGCTCTCCCCCAATTCAATATCCCTCGCATGCTTATATTTGAGGGAATGACAAACGGATCAAAGGTAGATTTAGCCAAAGGGATCGCCGATGCCAAAGCCATGGGCTTTGAAGGAGTCGATATCGAGGCAAGTTTCCTTTCCCTCGAGCTTATAGAGCTAGCTTCCGCTAACAATCTGCAGGTGGCTTCCTGGCCCAACGCCCGTGATCGCAACAGCGATGGCGAAGCGATTCTGAAGAAATTCATCGCGACCGGAAAAGTTCAATACTTTACAACCGATTACACAGAGGACTTGTTTGCGACCGACCCTTCAAAGTAACAGGTCGGACCAGCATATCCTGGTTCCGTTCGCGAGAAAAAAGTATGCAAGGTAGCGCAGGAGCAAAAAGATGAAAGCTGGGGTTCAGATCGAGATCGACGACGAAGAGTTCGACTGGCGATTCGCCCGCAGCGGTGGTCCTGGCGGCCAGAACGTCAACAAGGTCAACAGCAAAGCGATCCTAAAATGGGCAATTCACGACAGCCACGCTCTCACCCACCATCAAAAACGCCGTTTCGCCGAAGCTTTCGGCAATCGAATCAATCTTGACGGCACACTAACCATTCAGTCCGACGCCTACCGTGACCAGGCTCGCAACGTGGCCGACTGCCTTACACGTCTCGCAACCATGCTCGCGGCAATCGAATTCGCCCCCAAAAAACGCCGTAAAACTAAACCTACCAAAGCATCGATCGAAAAACGCCTCAGCACCAAACAGCGCCGGAAAGATACCAAATCCAACCGAGGGCGTCCGAGGGCCGAAGAGTCGTGATTTATATCGTCATCTTGAACAGAGTTATCAAGATATTGAGCTACGAGAAAAAGATAATTCCCGATTATTTTCAATATACTATACAATAAACACCAAGGCACTTTATATTCTGAAATATGCTTTCAATAACCATGTGGGGGAGGAATTATTCATGAGGTTGCTAAGAAATTTATCCATCGCTTCTGCATTGACATTTGTCGTGGTTGCTAATCCCGCAATGGCTTCCGACAGCTTTACAGAGGTTAGCCTCGACGAACTAAAGACTTTGGTTAAGGATAAAAAAGCAACCATCATCGATGCAAACACCACCGAGACCTTTGCTGAAGGTCACGTGCCGGGCGCTGTACACTATAGCAAAAATTCCACCTGGCAAAAACATTTGCCAGCCGCCAAAACTGACCTCGTGGTTGCCTACTGCGGTGGACCCATGTGCACGGCCTGGGAAGCTCCGGCAAAGGAAGCCAAGCAATTGGGATACACCAATATCAAGCATTTCAAAGGGGGCATCAAGGGATGGAAAGATGCCAAACTTTCAGTAGAACAAAATCATTAGGCATTAGCTTTCAGATAGGATTTCTAATAAAAGCGATCAGTTGTACTTTTGCATTACCAAATAGTTTGGACTACGAACTGGAATCTAATTCTGATTTAGAGATCGGAAAAGTAGTGCCTTTTATTTGCAAGTTCTTTGATACCTGTGGACGTTTGTCCATAGGTTATTTGATAGAGAGTGTTGCGCCGGTTATCGTCATATGTTCTTGAGATCGCCCCCTGGACAACACTACCACATCCTGCATTGGGACCGCTAGTGGCTGTATAAGTGGCCTGAGGCAGGGTCAGTAGGAACGAGTCACAGGCATTGTGGTGATTGACTTTGTACTTAAAAGCGGCTGCGAGTTGGTCGCCGTCAAGCTTGACGTCAATAGGAGTCGCCAATGCCGGATTTTGATCTTTGACGGTCAAAGACAAAAATCGATAACCCAAGGTTTCGCCACCACCGAGAAATGTGCACAGTTCAGCGCTAAAGGTTGCAGATTCGAGGACGAATTCCTGATGGCCGGAAATTTCATGAGCTTGGCAAGAAGTTGTCTCGGGAGCGCCAAAGCTCAACGAGCCCACAGCGACAAGAATAGAGGTTGGCTCGAAACCTGAATCTATATATTCCCCCATAATAACAGAAAGATATACTGGATTTCCGGCGCTCATGATTTTGATGATTTTGCCAGATCCCTCAACGTCGGCTAGTTCGTAATCGAAATTGCTATAGTCGCCATCAAAAATAGCAGCTGTCATGTCTACCGGTGTCGCTGGAGCATGATAAGTCCAATCGCTTCGCGGTCTATGATAGCCGACTGCGAGTAAATTTGCGTGTTCGTTGTCCAGGCAAACCTCAAAAGTCACTTGGATGTTGCCTTCATTAAGCCTGAAATAACTCTTCCCGTTGATGACGATTTTGAACGACGGATCCACTGGCTTGGGATCTAGAGTGAAAATCTGCTTCTCGTGACAGCTACTTGAAGTTGCTGTTCGTTCTAGTGTTGGCGCCTCCGAGGCAAAGTCGATATGTTGTTGAGCCAGACTTATGGTCGTTAGGAAAATACAGCCAATTGCAATCAGGACTATATCTTTAAGCCTTCGTAGGGAGAAGTGGTGCATGACCAGCATCCTTGATCTGTAATTTTAGATGGACATCAAATCACCAAAAGATCTCAAAAAAATCAAGAGCCGATTGCTAAATTATGAAGTCTACATTGGTTCTCGTACCCGAAGAAACATTTGAACTCTGCCTATTTCTGTTAAGCTGTGTTGTTCGTTCAAAGGCCTCACTATCATCACCTTTCCTGATTTCGAGACTCTTGGACGGGTGATCACTGGAGCAGGAATCAAGTTGCTATATGCCATTCGCCTGCACAAACGAAAATCGATTCAAGATCTACCTAGTTGAATTTCAGCACTTTAGATTTGGTAGTTGGGGCAGGATTTGAACCTGCGGTCTTCGGGTTATGAGTACGGCATGGTTTTCTGGCCATCCTTAACCTCCTTTCCTGGCTGAAATTATCATGAAAGCGAGCCTTGTCAACCTTGTGCATCTTGCTGGCTTGAACCGACCTGTGGTCCGATGTCCCAAACCCTAAAAGTACGCCTTGCACAATTTGTTGACATTGTATGCACAATTGCTAAAATAGTCATGTTGTCATGACAATGTCATCAGAGGTTTTGGTGTTCAAGATTACAAATACAGACAACAAGGTCGAAATCCTGCTGCGTGAACGCGCTATTGACCTATATCGGATCAAGGCCATACTCGACGCTGGCGATTGGATCGATATCAAACGACATCCCAAAGCACCCAACCAGTCAATCTATATTGTGGCGGTTGACGACTACTGCTGGTTGGTTCCCGTTGTCAATGAGGACAAAACTATCAAGACCGCATACCCATCGCGAAAGTTCACAAAAATCTACTTGGAGACTTAAAATGGCTAAGAGAAAAACCAAAATCGACGGCGACGACCTTGCCAAAGATCTCGAAGACAATCCAGATCAGTGGGAAAGCGTGCCCGAAGATGAGCAGAACCAACTTCGCTCCCAGCTTAAAACCAAGGAGAGGCGAATCTC
>CAZOSN010000159.1:0-214 GCA_964582405.1 uncultured Oligoflexales bacterium
GCCGACGGGACGAGTCGCCGAGCTGATTAGGAAAAGCTTCGGAGACTTCGCCGCATTCAAGGAAAAATTTACAAACGCAGCTATAACTCAATTTGGTTCAGGTTGGGCTTGGTTGGTTCAAAATGCAGATGGTTCGCTATCGATTGAGCAGACCAGCAATGCAGGCTGCCCATTGACCAACAATCAGACTCCGTTATTGACCTGCGATGTGTGG
>CAZOSN010000159.1:224-10994 GCA_964582405.1 uncultured Oligoflexales bacterium
AAGTATGTTGAATCGTTCTGGAGTCTAGTCAACTGGCAATTTGTCGATGCCAACCTCAAAAAATAGTTCCGAACGTCCAAAACAACAGCGTGTTGGCACGTAGCGCTAAAATTCTTCGAAAAATATAAAGTAGAGGCGTTTTGATGCCTGGTGTCCACCGTAATAAAAATACTGGAACAACTGTTCCAGTATTTCCCGGATTCCTGGATTCCTCGTTTGGACTGGAAACCAGGAATCCAGGGGGGCCTGAACAACAAAACACACCCTGTTTTTTGAAGTTGAAAATCATTATCATTAGAGGTATACCCAAGCGGATCCATGAACCCCACTGCGTTAAATCGTGTAGGCGAGCGGCAAGAGGGGGGAATAAACTTCGCGTACGCAACGACAATTGAAGTTTGTATCCCTGGAGCAGCACGTCGAGATCTACTTTAGCGTGGTGGTAAACGCTTACCGCATCTTACTTCGATAGGGGGATATCATGCATTTTCTACGTCATATCAAACAGGTCTCGCTTGTTCTACTGGGGGCAGCGATGCCGCCCCTTGCTTCTGCTCAAAATTCAACACAAGCCATGCGGGCTGCATCGGAACACTACGTCGCGATGGTGTTTGCGCACTACACCGACCTACTCCAAGAAGTCCTGCACCTACGTGATGTCGTGAGTGATTTCGTTAGAGCTCCGGATGCCGACGGTCTCAAGAAAGCAAAGGAGAGATGGATCGCCGCACGTATGATCTATGGCCCATCAGAGGTTTACCGATTTTATAATGGCCCGGTAGACAATGCTGACTTCGGCCATGAAAGTCTGATCAACGCATGGCCGCTCGATGAAATTTTCATCGATGGATCTGGAATTTCTGGTGGTCAGGGCATCATCGATCAGCCCGAGGTCTACCCCGAAATTACATCTGATTCACTTGCCGCACTCAATGAAGCGGGCAGCGAAAAAAACATTGCGACCGGCTTTCATGCCATCGAATTTTTATTATGGGGCCAAGATCTTAACCATGGCACGCCTCAGGAATTGTCAGCTGGGCTGAGACCATATACCGACTATTTGGACGGCGAGTTCGCGACGGCTCCTTTTGGTGAGCGTAGGCGAGCCTATCTAGTGGCAACGGCCGATCTTCTTGTCCGGAATATCGCAGAATTGGTTGCGGCTTGGAATCCAGAGAATCCTAGAACCTACGGTGCGTTATGGTTGGAGAATAAGCCTGAGAAAAATCTCACGAAAATGATGACCGGTATGGCTACTCTTGCGTATGCGGAGCTCGCTGGCGAGAGAATGTTTGCCGCCATCGACGAGCAGGATCAGGAACATGAGCAGTCTTGCTTTAGCGACACCACACATCTCGATATTGCCGCCAATCTCATGGGTATAGAAAATGTTTATTTCGGAAGGCTCGCGGTACCCCCTTTTACCGCCCCACACAACGAAGGTTTTAGCATAAATCTGGTGCTTGACCCGCACGAAGGCGCTGGCGTGCGTAGCTATCTGAAAACCATCGATCCTGCGATGGTCGCGTCGCTGGACGAGGCTTTTTTCCGCGCGCAGGCAAGCGTGAAGGCCATCCCCACGCCCTTTGACAATGCGCTCAAAACCTCGACAGACCTTATTCTGCGCGCCATCGAAGCCTTGCGGAATTTGGGATTAAAGATCCAAGAAGCAGGACATCGGCACAATCTCAATGTCACGATCGAACCGGCTGACGGAGACTAAACCCACAGGGCGCAGTACAACGCACAGAGCTCAAATGCGCAAGCATACGCGTTTGGATCAGAGAAGGAAGTCGGTCACGACTTTCTCCGCGATCTCGCGCGAGGATCTGCGGAAGCCATTGATCAACGCCTCCTGAAAGACCAAAAACTGAGCCGAGTTATTGACTAGATTCTCGCCACGAAGACTCAGGACTTGCGCTCCACCGTTATAAGTCTGGTCAAAGATCCTTTGGTTCGTGTGCAGATTCCATGCATCGATCCGAACCACAAAGCCCATTCCCTGCTTCTTGGTCCAGCTGCCAGCTTTCATGAGGTTCTTAAATTTATCGCCTGGAGACCCGTTTTTCTTGGGGTCAAAGATATCATCTCCCTTAAGCAAATCCTTATCCGGCAAAGGGCGATCGATATCTATCGGACTATCATCGCTATGATTAATATGCGCGCGTAGGATAATGTCAGCGTCTTTGGCCGAACTTAAAGCCATTTTTCCCCGCGCTGCAAAACTTCGGTAGAGCTCTTGCCACAAGATATGGTGCGGGAGAACATCATCGGAGGTATCATACACAGCTTCGATCGCAAGCCGTCTCGCACCATACGGTACTTTCATCGCTATATTGCTAAAGCGGTAAGCACAACCAAAAGAGCTTGCTAAAACGAGCATTGATAAGATCGGTTTCCAACGCATATTTACTTGGCTCGGATCCCTCGTGTTAAAATGGACGTAAAGGCATTCGTGTCGCTCTGGCAAACCATGAAATAGCCTCCACCATCATTTGTGACTAAGAGGACCTATGTATATCACAGAAGATAACAAGAATCTAATGGGAGTCGTGGTACCGTCGCAGTATGCAGCCCAAAAAGAGCTGGGCAATTGGTTGGGCGAGAACAATTACCGGACAATTCGTGATCTTCATGAGATGGCTTGGAACTTCAAGATTGAACTTTCCGAAACTCCCGAACCCACGATGAAAAAAATGGTTCAAAAACTTTCGTTAGCATCGGTGGGAACCACCGATGCAGCAGCATTGGTCTCAGCCGGAGTGCTTTCTACCGACCACGATGCCAGGCTCGTAAGCTTAATCGGGGATCGTAATATCCCAATGTTTATCAACTGGGGCAGCCAGCTGGTAGATTCGGTGCAAGACGCGAAAATGGAAATTCAGGACAAGCTGCCAAAAATTCGCGAATTTTTGCGCAGCCCCAAAATCGAAGTTATCAAGCTTCAGCTTGTTCATCGGTTTGTTGATCGCACAGCCGAATTTGGCGGCCAAATTTGAAGCTTGCATTGTTATAAATAAAAAGTTAGATGTATTTCCTTTGCTATAAGAGAACTGCCTCGCTCAGGGAAGTGTAGGAAATGATGGAAATTAAGCCAACACTTGTCAATGGTACCGTCGTACTTGACGTTCACCAAATCTGCACCAACAACACCAACGCCTGCCGGATCTGTCCCGAGCAAGCAGTTGGTATCCATAATTGGCTCATGGCTACAGGCACAAAGTACGTAATGGTGGACTTTCAAGACGAAAAGGAAGTTTGCCAGTCGATCTTGATTGAGCTATTACAGCTGCGTAAACGCCTTAAAATACCCTTCGTTTTCGTGGGTTTGATGGAAAAGGCCCGTTCGGTTTTGACCTCGTACGCCTACTCAGGATACCCATTTTTTTCAGCGCCCGAAGAAGCAGCGGTTCACCTCAAGCAGATGCATCCCGATCTGGTAGCAGATTTGGACTTCACAAAGGTTCAATTCGGTCAAACGATTCCCTGTTCTCGCACTCGCAATCAGCGCAGCCTCGAATCAGGAATGGATGAGGGCGACTTTGAGGAAATGGCCGATGAGGGCGCCTTTTGACGCCCAGCATCTCTCAGTGGCTGCTGCTCGATTCTTTTAAATAACGGCATACTTTTTCTAATCCGCCATCGCAGGACATAGTCTCGATGGGCGACTTATTTGAAAAGTGTTGATTTTGCTGATTAAGCCAGCGAACAGCTTCGGTCTCCTGCTGGCCAACCAAGCGGTACAGATGGTCCATGGCTTGAATCAGCTGAACAGCGTTACGCCCTGGCCCTTTGCGAGTCTCGATCAGAGTTTGCCGGCTTCTGAGTTTGGCCATAAATTCCGGTTCGGCACCGAGGATTTTGCTGACCGCATCGTCAGGGATACTCATGGAACTGACAATATCGACGAACGCGTGGGTTAACACTGTATCTTTACTTGATTTTTCCACCTGTATCCTCCTAGTGGGAGTAATGGTTGACGAGGAAAAGATTTGTCTCTGTTAACCAGGTTATCAAAGCGCCGATGGGTTTGGATCGGCATAAATTGCCGTTTGTTTGGGACGGGGATTGAATATATTGCTTTTTATTTATTTATGTGCTATTGATGCCAACTCTATGTAAAAATGTAAAAAAATAACAAATTAAGAAATTGGTTCTTGCATGTGGAAGGAATTGCAAAGGATTGTAAGCCGGACTGAACCTGAGCTTGGACTCGGTGCCGTCATCCGCGTATCAGAGGATGGATTTATCGAGGTCCATTTTTCCCGGGCAGGCGAAGTACGACGCTACTCAGCGAAAAATGCGCCTCTGCATCGATTCAAACTTCGCACGGGCCAAAAAGTATATCTTCCAGGTGGCAAGATTGTCGAGATCCTCGACAGCATTGAAGATGAGGTCACGGGCCTCGTTCGTTACTCCCATAGCGAAGGCGCTGTTTGGGAATATGAGCTAGAGGATCGGGTTCACGACCAGGGCGCACTCGAACTATTTTTTGGTGGGCACTTCAGCCGTAGCTCGAGTTACGACTTGCGGCGCGATGCGCGACGGATTCGCGCAGACCGTGATGCCAAGGAGTGCCAGGGTCTCATAGGCCCAAGAGTCGCTCCCTTGCCACACCAACTATACATCGCGCGCACGGTTTCACGCCGGATCTTCCCGAGGGTCTTGCTGGCAGATGAAGTGGGACTTGGTAAAACCATCGAAGCTGGTCTGATTTTTTCATCCCTCCGCGCTCGCGGACGTGCAAAACGGGTCTTGATCGTCGCACCAGAGTCGCTGGTGCATCAATGGGTGGCGGAGATGTTTCGGCGATTCAACCAGGTATTTTCGGTGGTCGATGAGACACGCTGCGTGACGGATCGCAAAACTTCGAACCTTTCGGCTTTCGAAGCCAACCAGCACGTCATAGTCTCGATGGACTTTTTGCAGAAAAACGCAGCGCGGCTTAAAGAGCTTCTGGAATACCAGTGGGATCTTGTAATCATTGATGAGGCACACCACCTGCGTTGGGATGAAGACGCCCCTGATATCAAATGGAATATTGCAAAGCTCTTGTCGGTTAGGACACCAGGACTTCTCCTCCTCACCGCAACACCGCAGCAGTATGGATTGCCTACCCAGTTTGGTTTGCTCAACCTAGTGGATCCTGATCGTTTTGCCAATTTTGAGCAATTTGTCATCGAACACGAGCGCCACAGGGAAGTCGCGGATCTGGCAACTTTGATATCTCGGGATGGAATGACCGAAGGCGTGAGAGCGACTTTGGAACGACTGTTTGCCTTTGACAATGCGCTGATCGCCTTAGCTCAAGATCCCTCGGTTTCACCCACAAAGGTTTTAGGTGCATTAATCGATCGGCATGGAACGGGTCGGGTACTATTCCGAAATAGACGCGAGCGACTCAAAGGATTTCCCAAGCGAATTTTACACAGTCTTCCGTTGGAGCAAAACCGAGCCGTCAAGCAGCGGTTGGATGATCTCAGTGGCTTGGAAGATGAACTCTTGGTTATGGATCTTGCAACAGGTCGGTGCAACAAGCGCCTTGAAGCCCTGCCCTGGTCAAAGAACCCCAAATTCTCATGGCTTATTGCTCATCTCGCGAAGAGTTCCCAAGAGAAATGCCTCATCATGTGCAGTAGCGTCGAAGGCGTAACCAAACTTCAAGAGTGCCTCGACGATGAAGGTTTCGCGGTAGCAGTGTTCCATGAAGAGTTAAGCGTGGTCGAACGCGACAAAGAAGCTGCCAGATTTGCCATGCCCGACGGTGTCAATCTCTTGGTCTGCAGCGAAATTGGTGGTGAGGGACGAAATTTTCAGTTCGCCCATCAGCTAATCTTTATGGATCTTCCAAAGCATCCAGACTTGGTTGAGCAACGAATCGGTCGGCTGGACCGTATCGGCCAAAAGAAAGACGTGCAGATTTACGTGCCTTGGCTCAAAAGTACACCGGAAGAAGCACTTTTCAGGTGGTATCATGAAGGCCTGGACGCGTTTTGTTCGTCTTGGAATGGTGCGGCTGTAATCCTTAACGAATTCATCGATGATATTTTTCAATCACTTTTTGCTTTTGTGCCCGGCAATGCGAATTCAGACCGAGCGAACGCACTCCTTGTTCAATTGATCAAAGATTCAAAGGCATTTGCTCAGTCCGTCCGCGAGGAGAACAAAAGGTCCATCGACCTACTGGTTGACCTCAATTCGTTCGACGAGAAGCAAGGTCTGGCATTGCAAGAGGAGATCGAAGATGCCGATGACGACACGTCGGTAGAATTTTTTATGCGTTCATTTTTTGACTACTACGGCGTCGATTACGAAGAGTACGATGACCGAGGATCAATTGTGGTCAAGCCCGATAGCCTGATGTTTGTCGATAAGCTTCCCGGACTTGATCTCGAAGAAGACTGCGTTATGACCTTTGACCGCGAAATGGGCTTGCGGCGCGAGGATATGCTTTATTTAACAGCTGATCACCCGATCGTAGAAGAAAGCCTCAGCATGCTTATCGAGCGTAATGAAGGCGTTGCATCGGTCTGCAAATGGGAGCACTCACCCTATGGAAATGGTGCCTTGATCGAATTTAGCATTGTGCTTGAGGCGATCGGCCCAGAGTCCCTCGAATTGACGCGATTTTTGCCCGCATCAATCCATGAACTGACCTATACCCACGATGGTAAGCGGGTAAAAGAAAAGAGGCACAAAAAAGAAACCGCAGTGCTCAGCGAGGTCTCTGACGTCGAAATGCAGGGCACTCTCCCACGCCTGCATCAAATTCTCGATCCAATCGTGGCTCGCTGCCACGACAAAGCCACGCGCTGGGCTGAGGATAAGATCGACCACGCGATTGCCAAAGCCGAGCATCATCTGGGAGAAGAACTTCGCCGCCTTAAAGAATTAAGCGAAATAAACCCACTGGTTTCCGACCGAGAGATCAAGGCTTTTGACCAGAGGCTCCAAGCAACAATCGATTGCCTGAGCAAAGCTACGCCGCGGATCGATGCCGTGCGGCTCATTTTTACCAGATAGGTCCCAGTCGCCAGAGCTTCACTTGGTTCTTTGCGTCAGATATGAATTTATTATATTTAATATCAACAGGTTAAAAATAAACACTAATATATGTAGCCTGACTCCCGATAAAAAAGGAGCCCTGGATCGATAGACCAGCGGGGCATGAAGGAGGCAGGTTTAACCATGGCCAAAGATTCTAAAATTGTCTGGAAAAGTGACCGGCAGGTGGCATTGTCTGGCACAATGGACGAGTTTTTCAACTACAAAGACTTTTTTGACCAACTAAAAACCAATCCTAGCGGTTCGATTGAAGTCGATGTCTCGGCAATCGAACGGATTAATAGCGTTGGCGTTCGCGAATGGGTTCGCCACATGCTCAGCGTCCATAACCACCTCACGCTCGTTAAATGTCCACCCGCTATCGTTGACCAGGTATGCATGATTCCCCAATTTTTAGGCCCCTCATGCGAGATCAAGAGCTTTTACGGCACCTTCGAATGCGGAGAATGCGGCGAAGAACTCGATAAACTCTATGTCGTGGGTCGCGATATTATCAAAGGTGAAGAATCCTATGCCGAACCGGATCAGATCGAATGTAAAAATTGCGGCAATTCGATGAACTTTGCACACAATCACCATGTTTATTTCGCGTTTCTTCAAAACAAAAAAGCATCATAAATCAATCCGTACGTCACACCATAATGCGTTAAGCTACCCGCTTAGGACTTGTTAAGGAATAAGTTTATCCTGTTCAATATCATTCATTTGCAGTAACAATGGAACGTTATGATTGCTTTCTGTGACTCTGTGATTGCTCTCTAGCGGGTAGGATTATGTATGCGACGCCTTGCCTTTGTGTTGATCAGCCTTTTGTTTTTTAATCACGGGCCCCTATTGGCCTTTGGACTGGAGAATGTCAAAAAGTGGCAACTCGAAAACGGCCTAACAATGATCGTCTTGGAAGACCATTCCATCCCAAATGCCAACATGTATATCTTTTGGCGCGTTGGCTCTCGCAATGAAGTTCCTGGCATTACGGGGCTTTCGCATTTTTTCGAACACATGATGTTTAATGGTGCGGAGAAATTCGGTCCTGGAATGTTTGACAAAGTCATGGAAGCCAACGGCGGAGCCAACAATGCTTATACCACTGAGGATGTCACAGTTTATACCGATTGGTTTCCCACAAGCAGTCTCGAGAAAATTTTCGAGCTTGAATCCGACCGCATTGCACACCTCAATCTGGATGACAAAATGGTGGCCAGCGAAAGGGAGGTGGTCGCCTCGGAACGCCGCACCGGTCTTGAGAACAACAACTACGAACGCCTGAGCGAAGAGGTCAAAGGCATTGCTTTTAGAGCTCACTCCTACGGATGGCCTGTGATTGGTCATGAGTCGGATATCAAGAGTTGGACGAAGGATGACCTCTGGGCCTACTACAAGTCCTACTATGCACCAAACAATGCTGTTGCTGTGGTAGTCGGCGATGTGACCGAAGCCGATGTCAAAACACTTGCCAAAAAATATCTAGCAGGCATTCCTCGCGCCCAATCACCACGGACCGTGCATACTGTCGAACCTGAACAGGTTGGCGAGAGGCGCGTCTTTGTTAAAAAAGCCGAAGCCACTTCCCCTAGCCTATTGATCGGGTATCATGTTCCGAATTCCCTGCACGAAGATTCCACGGCACTCGAGATGCTGGCAGGCATTTTGGGAGATGGAAGGACATCGCGACTCTACCGACGTTTGGTTACCGAGTCCAAGATTGCCACTGACGTCGATGTGCAGATGTCCGATGCTCTTGATCCTACCCTGTTCTATATCTATACGATTGGAATGGCGGGAGCTGATTCGCAAAAGATCGAAAAAGCTATCTACGAGGAGATTCAAAAACTAGCCACCTCTGGGGTGAGCGAGACCGAGGTCGAAAAGCTTAAGAATAAATCCAGGATCGCGCTTTACCGATCGCTCGAAACCATCAACAGCAAAGCCAATACCATTGGCAGTGCCGAGGTATTCTACGGCGACTACAGGGAAATTATGAAAAGACATGAACGGTATCAGAACTTGACGCCAAAAAGTGTTCAGGATGCAGCAAAAAAATACCTCGTAAAGTCCAATCGAAATGTCGGTGTTTTGGATAGCAAGGAAGTGGGCATATGAAATATTTATTCGCGATCATTTGGTTTGCTGCTGCGGAAATCGCCATGGCGTCGAGCTTTAGACTTTCCCAGTACGAAAAAGCAACATTGACCAACGGCCTGCGTGTTTTTCAACTTGAGAATCATGAAGTTCCACTGATAGAAATGCAGATCGTCATCGATGTCGGCAGCACTCAAGATGGGGTGCTGCGAGGGCTTGCCTACCTTACGAGCCAAAGCCTTGCTTTAGGCACTTCCAAGTATACTCAGCAGCAGCTGGAAGACCGACTGGATTTCCTCGGAGCCCATTGGACTGCCGAAACCGAAAAAGAACGAACCAGATTTAAGACGTCATTTGACAAAAAAGACCTAGCCGAGATGCTAGGAATTGCAGCCAATTTGCTTGAAGCACCCAAATTCCCACAAAAGAAATTTGATGAACTCAAACAGAAGTCTCTGGCCGAGATGGAGCAACTCTACGAGAGCCCGTCGCGGGTGGTGGGGAGATACTTTGACAGCTATATCTTCCAAGGGACGCCTTTTGCCAATCCAGCTGATGGAACAAAAGAAGGATTAGCTAAGATTGAACGCTCCGACGTTGAGAAATTCTTTCACAAATACTATGGGCCTCGGCGAGCCCGTATAATTTTGACCGGTGATATCGTGCCGGCCGAGGCAATGAAGCTTATTGCAGCAGGGTTTGCTAGTTGGCAGAGCCAAAGTGAAGCCCCCTCCGATATTCCCGCCTCCCCTGCAAAACATCCAGGAGTCCTTCTCATCGACAAGCCTGATGCCACGCAGGCAACCTTCATGATCGGAGCGACAAGCGTGCCAAATGGTTTTGCTGACGATATTGAAGCTCAGGTCGTCAATACGATTCTGGGGGGCCGGTTCACGTCTTGGCTCAACAGCGAACTTCGTGTGAAATCGGGCCTGACCTATGGGGCGCGCAGCAGACTCGAGGGCTTCAAGACGGTTGGTAGCTTTTACATTTCTAGTTATACTAAGACCGAAACCGCTATCGAAGCGATCGATCTGGCGCTTGCGACTTATCGCCGCTTGTTCCACGAAGGCATATCCGACGAAGAGCTAAGTTCGGGAATCTCCTATTTAAAGGGCCAATTTCCGCCCCACTTTGAAACATCAGCGCAGCTTGCGGCGCTGATCGATGACCTAGAGTTTTACGGAAAAGATTTAAACCGCCTCAACGAATTTGATAACAGACTGAAATCGCTCACGAAAGAAAAAACGAGGCAGTTGATACAGCAGGTTTTTCCAGAAAAAGACCTCACTTTTGTCGTGATTGGCAATGCCGCTATTCTTCGTGAAAAGCTAAAGAAATATGGCCCGATAAAAGAACTCTCGATCAAACATCACAGCTTAGCATCTTAAATGTCCTGAAGAAGCTTTAGCGACTGAAGGATCTCCTACGGTTACAAGTAATTTTAATACGTTGCCAAGAGATAGCCCTCCTCACCGCGGTCGTTCAGAACACCTTGTTGAGCCGAAAAGAGGTTGGGCCCACGGACTAAATTTCGGGTATTTGCCGTCCGATAACCCTAGTGGGCCGTCAGGGCTGATTTTGGGTGTTGGTAGTCCAGATGTTGTTCAGATTGAGTCGAAT
>CAZOSN010000160.1:0-3439 GCA_964582405.1 uncultured Oligoflexales bacterium
GGTGATATCGTCATTTCGGACTTTTGTGGCGCCGGCATTATCGCCTATTAGTTAATTTCGGGTGGTGTATTGAGGGCCTCTTTAATTGGTAGGCGGCAGTGACACATAGGTCGTGCCGGCTTGAAGCTGACGATGCTGTGGCAATACGTTGCTAAATGTTAACGGCAAAGTCCGTCGAGCGTTCGGATTCAGGAGCAAGGCCAAGTGAAGATGCGGCCCGCCACTACAACCAGTATTACCGCTCAGAGCCACTACCTGGCCCTGCTCGACTTTCTCGTTGATCTCGATAAGAGCACCGTTTTTGGTCAGGTGCATGTACTGCGCTGCAGTGCCGTCGTCATGCTCAATCACAAGAAAATTGACATTTGGGCAGCCGTTGCCATCAGCATAATTTTCGACGATCTCTACGGCACGGCCGGCTCTAATCGCTAGTATCTCGGAGCCGATTTCCATCGTCATATCGTAGGCAAAGCGCGAATCAGCGAAATGGCTCACCGCTGAGCAGTTACCCTGACCCACAATCACTGTTTTGCCAACAGCATAAGGGAGCCGGTAAGGGGTCTCTGTCACCAGGGGGTAGGCGTCGCAGTAGCCATTCTGAGCAACGCTCTCCGCACCTTCTCTACAGGCGCCAAGGATTGCAAGACTACTCATCAGAATATACGCGAACTTTCGTTGCCGCATTAGAAACTCCAGCCAATGAGCGGTGTCACATATATTCCAGCACGTCCAGGATAACGAAGGTAGACCGGTAGAGCAATATGCCCCCGATTCGTGAGACGGAAGCCAACACCGCTACCTATTTGTGCAAACGGACCAAAAAGCAGCCCTAAACCAAGGGCTGCGGACGCTTCCATAAAGAACGTACCGTCCGTGCGATACATGGTACCTCCAGCTAGTTCCGTCGCCAAGATGTGCCCATAGCCGTCGGATTGAAAAAACCAACCTGTGTTTCCTGGTTTAAGATCAAGCCAGCGATAGCGAACGCTCACGCCATAGGAAGTTCGACTGGGCTCATTGTATTCGACACGATTATAATCCGCGCCAGCCATGAACTCATGGACAGCCGCTCGGGCGACGGGTTCTGGGATAACTGCGGCCAGATGTATAGCTAGGTGAAACCGTCTCATACACCCAGCCTCAGAGCCAAATGAGGTATAACATCAATCTGCAGTCGCCGGGCAAGCTCGCCAGACACTATTTGCTTGGCGGTGACAGGGAAATAAAAGCCAACGCGCGGACTGAGCCAATAGCCCACACCCAGGATGCCGTAATAGCCCTCGGCTTTTTTGCTTTCATCGAGGGGAATCTCCAACTCTCGCTGCAAAACACCGGCTTCGAGGGTTAGATCCCAGGTGGCGCCCATCCTCAACGCAGCCCCCCACATGGTATCGGTCACTTCACCGTTTAAAGAATCATAATGGCCGGCCGCCTGAAGTTCGAACCATTTGCCACCTAAAAAAACCGCCGCCCGTGAGCGTACATAGGGGAAATCGCCAGTATTAAAGTAATAGGAAGCGTAGAGATCTGCCCGAACGCCCACTTCAGCCACTGCCTGTGATAAGGAAATTGGCAAGCAAGAGAACGACAAGATGAAGCCCGCGAAGATTCTAGTGGCTGCATGGATAAATGGATTCATGACATGATTGTAGCATAGAACAAATCGTGCGTGCACCGCTTCCGAGGTCAGTTCATGTGTGTGGTAGAGGCCGGGAGCGTCGGAAATTCGCTGAGGGATTTACTTGAGCCGTGGTTGTTCCAACCAGGAAGATCGGCAGGCCGTCTAGTAACCCTTGAATAGCCGCCGTCGTTAGGCTGCTATTAGTCTCCATTTGGTTCGAAAGAGCCCGCGCGGTAACTTTTTCCCTCGACCAGGGCATAGGGCCCGTAATCCGAGTTACGGAAGGTTATGGGCATGGTTTGCCATGACGTCGGGCTGGAATAAACATGAAAATGCAAGTGCGGGACTGCGGTGCCACTTGAACCAGAGTAGGCGATGATATCACCCTGCGTCACTTGATCTCCCACCTTTAAGACAATACTGTCTTTAGTAAGATGCAGATAACAGGATATGGCGCCATCGGCATGTTTCAAATAGATCCGATTCATAGCTGTAAAGGCGGCACTGCCAGTACTGTCTGGGTTACTCTGTACAATACTATCAACTACCCCCGAGCGAGCGGCAAGAATTGGGGTTCCAATTTCCATCAGAAAGTCATAAGCAAAGCGGACCTGACCAAAGTGCGTAACCTGGCCGCAATTGCCTTGGCGAATTTTGAATTCTTTGCCTTCTTGGTAGGGAAAAATGAAAAGCGATTTCTCTGGAGCAACATAGCCGTCGCAGTCAGATCCATAGTTAACCATGGTCCCATTTTCACCGCATCCAGTAAGGGTGGCAATAAGGATGAATAGACTTATTCTTCGTGCCATAGCAAGGCTCCTAAAATCGGTAGCCAAAAAAGGGCGCTACTTCTGCAACCCAAATGCCGTAGTTGAGATTCCAAAAGACTGGTAAAACCAAGAAGAATTTTTTTCCGAGATCAATACCTACTGCAGGCATAACCGCGAGGCTTAGGCCGCCGTCAATGGCGTATCCGATGTAAGGCCCGACTCCAATTTCAAAAAAGCTTTGGCTTCCCCACCTCTTGACTAGTCCTGGGATTAAAGCCGGAGCGAGGATATGTTCATCGAAATGAACCCGTGCAAACCACCCCCAACCCTCCTTACTGACATTAGTATAGCGGAGCCTCATCCCTGCGCCCATCTCAGGAGGAGGCGTGTTGTCATTGTCGTCTTTTTCGATCTCGTATTTGCGATAGTTTGACGCGATAGTAAATTCAACATCATCAGCAAGGCCAACGTTGCTTTGCAGGGTGAGCACCAATAGAAGTCCAGGTAGGAGGCGCTTACTTGCCAAGGTGTACTCCAATAAAAGGAGCAATGCTAACCTCGGAGCGCTTGGCTAGATCACCCGAATTGATCTTGTGATAAACAATTGGGCAGCTCACATGCCACCAATCCGAGATGCTGTAGCCTAGAACCAGTGAGGCTCCAAAACCTTGACCGCTTAGGTCGTAAACCTTGCGTTCTAGAATACCTCCGTCAAAGCCCAGTAACCAGGTGCTCCCAAAACGAAGCCCCCCGCCTAAAATCGTCTCTGTAAATTTAGCATAAGGTTGGTCGAAGTAGGCAACAGGGCCGATTTTGAAGCTATCCCACCCTAGCATGGCGTAGTTGCGGCTTTTGATGCCAGCACCCATAGAGCCCTGGATAAAGAAGGTATTCTCTGACCCAACTTGCGCACCACCATGGGCACGTTGCGAAAAGAAAAACACCAAAAAGATTGTAGCAAAAATATTGTAAATCATAGTTTAATTATACCACACATGCTGTGGGCCTTTTAAGCTGGAATAGATTTTTAAAAATAAAAACAATCAGT
>CAZOSN010000160.1:3449-10988 GCA_964582405.1 uncultured Oligoflexales bacterium
GAGCTGATTTCGTTCGATCCCTGTGTGGCTCTACTTGGCCACTGTCGGATCGGCAAGAAGGTTACCAGTTAAGTTACCAACTGGTTGCCCAATCGTGCTAGGTCGGTGGGGTTGGCAGCTCCATCCTAGGGTGTTGTACTCTTGAGCATGGCTGGGCTTGGACGGAAATAGATAGGTGAGTCCACTCTTATCATCCGCCTGCAGCCTGATAGATCTGGACCAATCGGCAAAATAGGACATGAGCGCGTCAGACGTTTCCTGCGGGTGATCGAGCCCCAAGCAATGGCCGATTTCATGGCCAAGATCGCGAACGAAAAGGTCGAGCCGGCCCTTTTGGATGGAAACCGCGATCCCACAGCCTACAACCTTGTCGCCTTCATAATAGAGTTGCGCCTCGCCCGTTGCCGCCCCCCGGGACAGATCGCTTTCTGCCAGGCAGACATTGATAGTACGCTCCGGCGAACCATGTTCTTCGAACGAGACTTTTTCGCCGTCGGGAAGCGTATAATCTCGCCCATACTCTGCCAACCGAGCATAAGAGGTTGTTACAGCATTAAAATCATTTATGATCGAAATTAGGATCTCATCGACTTCTGGTGTCGTACCATGCAGTGGATCATCGGCAGGCAGGTCAAAATTGGAAAAGTTAAATGACTTGTGCTCGCACAGCTTAAGCCAAATCACTGGCTGTTCTCGGCTGACATCCCGCCAAGTTCTTGGGTTCAAAAGCCGAAAGCCGCTGACTGATAAAATCACGATCACAACGATGATCCAGCGCATGACTAGCACCCCATGCTTAATCCCAAAATAACTTCCCCAACCAGACGCCCATCACGGGTTGCTGCGGCATTGGCTTCTGCACGTAGACCAATGAAGTCAAATAATGTTTTCTCGTAGCCTAAGCCACTCATGACCCCGAACTGGTATTTTCCAGTATACGCATATGCCGGTCCAACAAATCCAAACAGGTTGCCTTTGTGAACGCGAAAGGCAACGCCGTAGGTGATGGCATTGAATCGGCCGATTTCAAAATCGCTAGTGCCCAAGCGCAAAGAATGGAGTTGCCACTGCAGTCCAAAGCCAGAATGAACATGGAATAGCTCTTTTTCTCCTAGTTGTGCCGAAGCTGTGTCTGCCACAAGAGAAAGAATAAGGGCCCAAAGCCAACGCATAAGACCAACCTCACCCCACTGGAATAATAACACCGGCGCTCAAGGTTGCTTCCTCCTGAAACCCCAGGTACAGGGCTTGCCAGTTCAGTCCATAAATGCAATCTAAAGCTACGAATACCAATCTGAAAGGCAACCAGACCGCGCGAAACCCCGGACCGACCACCGAGCTTCTGACTGGTGGCCGCGGCGGTGAATACTGTAGATCTGGGACATATGCCCGCTCGCTATACAAGGCTCCCACGCCAACACCCCATGCCAAGGTGCCAAGCCAGGATTTATGGTGGATCAATTGAAACGTGACCATCGCTTTGTAAGAAGAATGATAATAGACATCGGTCGCGACGCCTGCTGAGTTTAGACCCATGTGCCAGGGGCCGGTGCCCCAGCCGATATAAGCGCCTGGCTGGGAGCGCCCAGAAAACGACTCGGTTAGAACCGAACCTAGTTCAAATGCAGCAGCATACGTAAACGCAGGGGAGAACAGGTAGACCGTGCACAAGAAGCTCATCTGTAAACACATATACCTGAACACCAATAAACCCCATATGGAACCTGTGAACGATGTTCTTATGAAAGTATAGCGAAAAAACCCGATTCCATAGGGAAAAAAGCAAAAGTCAAGGTCGCGGTAAGTTGCGATGAAACAGTCACCATCCTTGCTAGACGAAGTGCTATACCCGTAACGGGGGAGTTCATTTCTGCTCCCTTGCGCTTAACCAAGATCAGCCCTCTTAAAAAGATCAACCAGATTGACACCGAGTGCTTTAGCCAACCCCCGCAAGGTTGAGATTTTCATATCCCGCTTACCTTCGCAAATTTGGTAGAGTGTTGGCTTTGCGATTCTGTCATAATGTTCCAGCGCAAAGGCATCCAGCGATTTGTAGCCCCTCTCAACCAAAATAATTTCTTCAATTTTCTTCCCAAGTTTCCTCAGGAAAGTACGATCACTAGCTCTAAGTTTCCTGGTCACCATCACGAGGCTCCGTCCGAGTATGAAACGTAACCTCTTGAATTTATGAGATGCGAATAAACAAAAAGTCCGAGTATGTAACGTTTTGCTGGGAACTTCCGAAATGGTCAGTAGTGCCAGCGATATTTTCTGGTACGAGAAATAGTCGGGGTAATCCACTTGGTACGTCTTTAGACCTATCAGCATCGTAGCAGAGCGAGTCGTACAAATAGGCATTGGCCGAGACAAACTGACAGGAGGCAATTGATGATGAAGCAACATTCAGGCATCGGCTTATTCTTACTTCTCGCCGCATGCAGCCATACAACGTTCAAGTATGAAGCCACAGACCCCATCCACATGGGCAAAGCTGATCCCGCTAAAGCCAAAGTCGGCGACACCGTTTATGGCGAAAAGAGCGCCTTTGCATGGACATCTTGCGAATCGGTAAACCAAGACGCCATCAATGATCTACTAAACAAGAAAAGTCCTGACCAGCAAATCACCGAACTGGAATGGTACGATCACCGCACCAAGCAATATACCAATGCACCTTCATGCTTAACCGAGAAGGGGTGGGTGTGGGCTGTATATACGTTTTGGTGGCCATCGGCGACGAAGGTAAAAGTTAGAGGTAAAATCGCAAGCCCCAACCCCGGAGTTGACAAATTCATCAGCGACAACGTAACCGCCTCAACGGTGGCGGTATCCGCCCCTAAAGTCTGTGCAATTGAGAAGAAAGACGACAAATTTGAATCGCGTGCGGTATATGAAAGCAGCCCGTGTGTCACGGAACCGCTGGAAGGCTCTTATGCGTTTCTCCGTGCATTTGAATCCAAAGAAGGCAAGCCTACGACCTATCAGGTTTATGCTATTGGTAGAGCAGGAGTGTGGCCCAAATTTTACGCCGCAGGATTCATCACAGACGGCAAGCTTCAGGATATTCCTGTTCAAGAAGTTGCCAACAATGTTGACTGCAAAACCGGATTTAGTTACTGCTCACACTGGTCCCACGTGATCTTTGATGTCAGTAGGGGTGACCTTGAAGCGTTCGCGAAAGACGGCCTAGAATTCAAACTGAAAGGCCAGGGCCGGTCTATGGTACTCAAGATATCAAAGGAACACCTAGAGACGTTCCTTAAGGCCGTAAAGTAGCCTTGCGGCCCTATCTCCCCCCCGAGCAGATCTGGGCCAATTGTTCCGATGGGGGCAAAGAATAAAATTCTTGTAGCTCCTGCAGCCGGCCCGCCTTTTTTAGAAGCGTATTATGTGCCCCATGCCAAGGGCAATCCAATTGCCAGCAGTCACTGGTGATCACCCCCCAGAGGACATTTGACTCTTCCGAAAATTCGGTCACCATATCGGGGTGGAAGCGGACGTATTCTTCATGATCGATCTCATGGCGGACAATTAACCCGAATTCGTCAATGGTCACCAAAAAGACCTTTCCACTGCGGCTTTTGAGTTTGGAGAAGTCATCGACTTGAGCTTCCAGTCTACGGATTTTGGCGCGGCTCAGCATCGTTTCAACTTGCCTCCCTCAATCTGCGCTCAAGCTCCTCAAGCCGGGCTTCAAGCTCGCCCTGAGAGAGTGCCCGCGTCGCCGCATTGGAAAGCGTTCCGAGCAACTGAGCCTTTGGCGCTTCAATTTCGCCTAAATAAAATTCATTCATGATCTGCTTCAATAGCCATGATACCGTCCTCAAATCCCAGGCCTCGCCTGCAAGGATTTCCGCTACCGTCTTGCCGGCCAGCTTATTGCGCTTGGTTGACTTCATGCGAGCCGCTGCCTGGTCGCGGCGTTGCTTGTCGTCGGTATGAGCAATACAATGGTTGCTACTTCTTGTCGAAAAGGCATTGCAGCGTCGAATTTTATCGGGATAAATATAGGAGCATTTTTTTGTTTCCATAGCGGCACATCTCCATTAAACCCCTTGGAATACAAGGGGTTTCTAGAATGACTTCAACGCAAAAGTGTATCACAAGTATGTAGTGACCGGAAACACCGCAACAATCCTCCACTTCTTTAAAAGAAATTTCTGCCGGTTGTGATAAACCATCGGCCATGACAAAACGTAGGCTAAATAAAATCAGACCAGCTTGGGAGATTGCTAAATCCTCGCTCGGCAGCGTATTCCCGCCTCCCCAAACAGCAGTGTCGGATCTTTTGGCAAACATCTCAGATTGCTTGCGCAAGAAAAGGGGCATTTGGGGGTACAACCTGATAGATCCTTGGGAACGCTCAAGTCTAAAGACGGCCGCTGACGAGCTTAAATCGTTGCAAGCGGTTGTTAACAAGCATCTCTTGCCTCGTGGCCGAATACCAACTGACGACGAAGGTTGGGATAGTCTTGATCGCGGAGATAGCGCTTGGAACACCATTTCAAATTGTCAGATCCCACCTTCGCTGAGCTTGTATTACGTACTTGCGCTCTCAGTGGCAGACCAAGACCTAAGCGATCTTACCCGCTATCTACACCAATCAATAGCTTCCAACTTAAAAAACTATGGCACCGCAAGCCAAGGTGCTAGATCAGCCTTAGATTGGCTGAAGGGACTGGCAATGTTCCCTCTGCCTTTTACCGGTGCGCCGGATCCCGAGTTTGCAAGGGCCTATCAAATCGTTGAAAGCGAAATTAAAAAAAGGAAAAATATCGTGGCCTCGCTAGGAGGCAAACCCCGAGTAGCATTTCCCATTGATCATCAGGCTGCAAAAGAAGCTCTGGAGGAAAGTCATAGGCGTGGCTATATCAAACAACCTATCACACCTGAACTCATAGTCAGCTCGGCCCAAGTGTTCAAATCTCTTAACGAGGCGATGGCGAACTATCTGCCCTCAGGAATAAAGCCACATCTCAAACGCGTTCCATCCCGCCCGTATTTTCTGTGTTCCTTAAATGCGATTTATCAGATTTTAGTCTATACCTCAAACAAGGAAGGATCGCCCCATTTGTATGGCAACAACACGATCAAAAATCTGTTTGAACTGATCGGGGTTGATATCAATTGCAGCGAAGTTTTAAGGAAGGCACCCATCAAGGACCTGTTTCAACTCTCGCCCGACAATGCCTTCTATCAATTGATTTACACGAGGGCCTTACTGGGGCTCTAGGGTTGCCACTCGCCGGAAGTCATCAGCGGAAAAAAGAGCTATGGCTTCCGCGACGAAATTTCTGCTTACGATAGTTTGCCTCTTGTAACACCTACAAGGAGGTAGCGAAATGTCAAAGTTAAAAATCAATCATCACCTATGGCGAGCAATTGAAGAAAGCGGCTTAAAGCGACGGGAGATAGCCCGACGATGCGGCATTTCACCAAAGAAATTGGCCGAAATAGTACGCGGGATCCAACCGGCAACGGCGCATTTGAAAAACCTATTGGCCAGCGAGCTAAAGCAGCCTTGGGATCTCATATTCCCCGAAAATTAACATCGCCATCCAAGGTAGGGTTCACACATCAATCAATTTATATTTAAGAAAGATCAATCATATGACCTCGAAAAAGCTAAATTCATCCCAAGAAGACGTATTGCAATCATTTCACGAGTATGCTTTGGCAAATGGGCTTGATGTTCAGCGGGACATTCCAGTCGGTGAAATATTTCGATTCAGTGTTGACGCTAAAGATAAATCAAAGAGCGGATGGGGGATTGTTTTTATTAACCAATCTGCTTCAGGGAAGTGGTTTGGCGTTGGATTTTTAGGTAGCTGGAAAGACCAAGGCCGAACCCTGCGCTACGTCACCGGTCGCAGATATAGCAAAGAAGACCAAGCCTATATTAGTGAAAGGATCAACGAGGCCAAAATAAAAAGTGAAATTGAACTGGGAAAGCGTCATGAAGACGCCAAAAGACGCGCTCAAATCATATGGTCGTCTTCGGAAAATAGTCAAAGTCAATATTTCATACGCAAGAAAATTTCGCAGCCCTCTGACGTAAAAATCATGAACTCGGACCATTCAGAACCACTGGCTGTGATCCCCATGTACGACGAGTACGAGGAAATGTGGGGGATACAAAAGATATCAGAAGATGGGACCAAGAGGTTTTTAAATGGCCAAAAGGTTACTGGCCTATTTTTTAAAATTGGCTCTGTAAGAAACAAGATCTATATCTGTGAAGGTGTTGCGACCGGTTGCTCCATTTATGAAGCTTCAGGAGAGGCTGTTTTTTGCGCGTTTAACGCCGGGAACCTTCTCAGCGTTGCCTTGATTGTTGGCAAGAAATATCCTGACGCTGACCTTGTTATAGCTGCCGACAATGACCAGTGGACAAAAGAAAACCCAGGCCTCACCAAAGGAAAAAAGGCAGCTATAGAAGCTAACGGGGTTATGGCTTTTCCGACATTCAAACTACTGGAGGCAAAGCCAACAGATTTTAACGACCTTCATGTGCTTGAGGGTATCGAAGAAGTGCGCCGACAGCTTTGTGATTCGGCAAGCCGACCTTCGATCAACGTTTCCGAAAAGCAGGAGCGAGAAATTATTGAAGAAGTTTGGGCCGCATTTAAGTTGAGAAAGGTTCATGAAGCAGGACTATTCAGGGGCCATGACACCATCGTCAAACTAGTCAGCGACTTGGATGGTGAAAAGCGAATTGAACCAATCTCCAATGAATATTTTCTTGGTGAATGTATTGAGCATATTGACTGGTACAAAGAAGCTAAGGAGGGTCCATTGGCTACTAAGCCGTCGCTGACAATGGCAAAGGTAATGCTGAGCAAGCCTTGCCATAGTATGCCATTGCTTGACGCAATACTTAGGCTGCCGACGGTGTTGAAATCGGGCGAAATCGTGTCATTGCCAGGATACCATGAGAGCTTTGGCTTTTATCTCAATTCTGAAATAGGATTGAAGCTACCGCAAATGCCGGATATTCCCTCACAGGGTCAGGTTGATCGAGCTGTTGAATTGCTTTCTGATCAATTTCTTGGCGACTTCCCTTTTGTTGACAAGTCCGATAAAGCCCATTTGATTGCCGGCTGCTGATGCCTTTTTTAAGAAGATTTTTGATTGCTGGGCCAACTCCTCTCCACTGCATTGAAGCTCCGACTCCTGGAAGCGGAAAGGGGCTTCTGGCTGATTGTATTTCCATCGTGGTCACTGGTCGTGAAGCGCAACCAACAACACTGCCAGGGGATGAAGGTGAGCTTAGAAAAAAAATATTCGCGCTACTATTGAATGGTTCATCGGTCATATCGTTCGACAATGCAAAAACTGATGAAGTTATTGATTCGAGTGCCTTTGCGTCAGTATTGACAGCGACTTATTGGACCGACAGGATATTGGGAGCGTCAAGGACCGCAAGCGCACTCAATCATGCTTTATGGCTCATTACCGCAAATAATCCTAGGTTTTCATTTGAGATGGTTGGACTAAGCCGCTGCGCGGCAGAGGTCCGTGGTGACTCGGTCCTCGTCT
>CAZOSN010000161.1:0-9841 GCA_964582405.1 uncultured Oligoflexales bacterium
GCGGAGGTATGCCGTGCCAAGAGAAAAGAAACCGATTGTTGTTGCCTTGACTCAAGACGAGAACGATCGTGAGCTGCTGGACGCGGCGGGGTTTTTCGGCCTGCGTCTTGACCTGCCAGTTCATATCGTGCAAAGCGCCTTTGGACGTTTAACACTTTCGTCGCCTATGCTACTGGGCGAAGATGTCCAAGATTTCTCGGCATTTATAACAGATTCAGAGTTGGCACAGGCTATGGAATATGCAACGAGCATGGCGGAACGCCTTCCCAACCAGGTTATGGCGACGGTCAAGGTATTGACGGGATCACTGGTGCCAAGCCTCATCTCGTATGCTAGGTCCGTCGGTGCTATGTTGATCGCCTGCGGCGACTCACCGAGGCAAGCCGATCGCTGGTTTGGGGCGTTTAGTTTGCCTCGGCTTATCGTCAAGAATAGCCCTATACCGGTGCTTATTACATCTCCGGACTGCGTCGAGGTCTGGAAGAACGAGGATCTGAGGATTACCGTGGCGGATGATCTCTCGTCCAGGGCTCCCCTTCGGTTTGCTGTAGAACTCCTAGAGCGCGCCCACTATAGAGCAGCACTCACGATACTTCACGTTAATCCTATGACGCTGGAGGATTACTCTCGAAGAACACTGATTTCAGCCAACGACCGAGCTTATGCACCCGATGCTCATGCGGAGTTTCTGGACATGGACACCGAAACCCGTACGCTGCTTGCGAAACGGATTCCGCGCCGGGTAAGACGACTTGTCAAGCCTGTTATCAAGGTTGTTCATGGCGACCCTGACGAGCAAATAAGGCTAGCCTTGGCCGATGCAGCACCGAGTGTTGCGATGTTTGGCAGGCATAAGGCTTTCCACACCCATCCTTTTTATGTTGGGCGGCTCCCGCTAGCCAAGATGTTCAGCGTACGACTTCCGATTATGGTGGTTCCTGCTTAACCTTTTGTGTAAATCCTGATAAAAATTATAGATTATGAAATTAAGCGACTTATAAGCCTAATTGGCCAATTGCTTGATTGGCTGTTTGATATGTCAACAAAAGGAATAGCTATGGCGCACGGCAGTTTGAAGGACCAAGGGTCAAATCGTGTTTGGTTGAGCCAGTACGAAGCAGGGATTGAGCCTGATGTATCGATCAAGGAAAAATCCTTGGTCGATATCTTCGAGGATTCGTTTAACCGCTTCCGCAGTCTTCCCGCTTTTTCTTGCATGGGTATCGGGCTTTCCTTTGATCGAGTCGATCGTTATTCACGCGAATTAGCAGCATATTTTCAGAAAAAGCTCGGCCTTGCACGCGGAACTCGAATTGCGATCATGATGCCAAACGTGCTGCAGTATCCGGTAGCGATGTTTGGCATTCTGCGCGGTGGTTTTACCGTGGTTAATGTCAACCCTCTCTATACGGCCCGCGAATTGCAGCATCAACTCTCCGACTCTGGCGCGGAGGCGATCGTGATCATGGCAAATTTTGCTCACACGCTGGGAGAAGTGATTGGACAGACAAAAGTAAAGCACGTGATCGTTACCGAGATCGGTGATTTGCTGGGCTTCCCGAAATCGCTTGTCGTCAATTTGGTTGTCAAGCATATCAAAAAGCTTGTTCCGCAGTATTTCCTCCCTCAGGCCGTCAGTTTCAATGCGGCTTTGGCGGAAGGCAGCAACCTCACCTATGATCGGCCGGAGATCGATCTTCAGGATCTCGCCTTCTTGCAGTATACCGGCGGTACGACGGGTGTTTCCAAAGGGGCTATGCTTACCCATAGCAATATGGTTCACAATGTTTATCAGACACGTGCTTGGATCTCGTCTCGGGTTGAGACCGATGGTCAGCCTACGATCGTTACCCCTTTGCCGCTTTATCATATCTTCAGTCTGCTTGCGAACTGCATCGTTTTTTTCTCGATGGGCGGACTGAATATTCTGATCACAAATCCCAAAGACATGCCGGGATTCATCCGCGAGCTTTCGAAATGGCGTTTTACCGCGCTAACCGGAGTCAATACGCTGTTTGTTGGCCTTATGAACCAGCCAGGCTTTAAAGAGCTTGATTTTTCAAGCTTCAAGATGGCATTGGGAGGCGGTGCGGCTGTTCAAAAAGCCGTGGCAGAACGCTGGAAAGAGTTGACAGGTAAGCCCCTGATTCAGGCCTACGGACTCACGGAGACGTCACCTGCGGCCTGCATCAATCCGTTTAACATAGAGGAATTCAATGGCACGATCGGAGTTCCCCTGCCAAGTACCTATGTCAGCCTGCGCGATGATGACGGCAATGAGGTACCGACCGGACAGTCTGGGGAAATATGGATCAAAGGTCCTCAAGTCATGAAGGGCTATTGGCAACGTGAGAAGGAGACGAGCGAAGTCCTCACTCCAGATGGATGGCTCAAGACAGGTGACATCGGAGTATTCGACGCCAAGGGTTTTGTTACCATCGTTGATCGCAAAAAAGATATGATCCTCGTGTCTGGTTTTAACGTCTATCCAAATGAGATTGAAGAGGTCGTCGTTTCCCATCCCGGTGTACTCGAGGCCGCGGCCATCGGTGTTCCTGATGAGAAAACGGGTGAAGCCATCAAGGTTTTCGTCGTAAAAAGGGACCCCAACCTTACTGTTGAGGAGCTAAGCGAGCATTGCCGCAAAAATCTTACGGGCTACAAGGTGCCGCGGCGCTTTGAATTTAAGGATGATTTACCCAAGACTAATGTTGGCAAGATTCTACGCCGCGCCTTGCGTGGGTAACACCAAATTGGGGGAAAATTGTGCAGGATAAACCTCTTGTTTTTGTAGGCTCTGCCAATCCCCAATTGGGGCAGACGGTTTGCCAGATCATGAGCCTTGCAAAGGGCCAAGGCGAGGTGGTGCATTTCAGCGAGGGCAACACCATGGTGAGGGTCCTTGAGAATGTTCGGGGTCGCGACGTGTATATCATTCAAGGCATCAACTATCCGGTTAATGACAATTTCATGGAGCTGTTATTCTGGATTGATGCCGTCAAACTCGCATCGGCGCGCCGCATCACGGCGGTGATGCCATTTTTTTCCTATGCCAAAGGCGATAAAAAAGATGAGCCACGGGTCTCCATCCGTGCCCGAGTTTGCGCAGATGCCTTGGTGGCGGCTGGCGTTGATCGGGTTATGACACTTGACATGCACAGCCCACAGCTTGAGGGCTTTTTCCGTTGTCCCGTTGACCATTTGGTCGCGCGTCCGATTCTGGTAGATCATATAAAACGCATGGCGCTCAAAGACCTCGTTGTTGCCTCCTGCGATGTAGGATTTGGCAAAGGTGCCTACAAGTTTGCCCAAGCGCTCAAGGCGCCCGTGGTGATTGGCAACAAAATCAGAAAGGACCACTCCGAGACTGCCGAGATCTGGCAGGTCGTGGGCGATGTGCGCGGAAAAAATGTTCTGATCGTTGATGACATCATTTTCACCGGCTCGTCGATGATACAGATGGCTCATGCCCTGGTCTCTGCAGGTGCGCAAGATATCTACGCCGCTGTCACCCATGGCGTTCTTTGTTCAGGCGTTCAAGAGAAGCTAAAGCAATCTCCGATCAAGGAGCTGATCGCAACCGATACAGTTGAGTACCAATTTGAACCGCATGACAGCAAGATAAAACGAGTCAGTGTGGCTGGTTTACTAGCGAAGGCGATCGCTGCGGTGCACGAAGACGCTAGCATCAGCGAGTGGGGAAGCTAGAGCTGAGACCGAAAATTTGTTTGCACTCGTTCCCGCGAGTTCCATGACGCCCTTTGCACTCCAGGCGAATCAATTCGATTAGCTCTTCTTTAATAACAATGACATTTTCGGAAAGACCGGTGCGCGTAGCAACTTCTTCGATCGATGTTCCATGGTTCGGCGTTCCTGACTTCCCCCTAGTACCCCTTTAGCTTTGATTTTGGGGATCGGTGGTTTAGATGTCGGCTGGTGCCATCTGGTACCATGTATCCCCTAAATTTCCTATGAATAACACTGAAGTGAGGTTAAGCTTGTAAACATCACATCAGAACTTTCGACTTCAGACAAAGGAAACAAAAATGAAAGGGGAATTTATGCGAGGATTTCTAATGATCAGCTTGGTAGGCGTCTTGTTAGCTGCATCGCCCGCATCGGCAGTGGTTGCCGATAAATTCGAATGCAAGATCCAGCTTTTTAAAAAGAATGGCTCCGAGGGACCAAAGGCCGAAACCGAAATTGCCGTTATCCGGATTCCTGAAGCTCCAGATTCCGACTGGATCGATGGCGTATCCGCAAGTGAAGGCAGTGGTGAACTGAGTCTTAAGGATTCAGGAATTTCTGTTACCTACCAACTGAATTACCATTTATACCTCTCTCAAGCTGCAGAAAAGGCTGCTCAATGGTCTTGTTTCAACCTAAGGTGGGAAACAGACGGCGAAAGTACCGCACAAGCATGTGGAAAGGTAGATCCGAGAGAGCGCCCCTATGACCCTACCGATTTCTTTCCTAGCACCCCTATCTCAAACGGAGGCTTCCCCCTCTTTCGGTCTCAGGACTTAATTCCCGCTGAACATCTAGTTAACTCACCTCGATGGTCAAAATTTTACGTTGGCTGCCGCTATCTCGGAACATTCAAATAATGGCACGAGAACCGACGCCGCCACGGCCTGTGATCTTTGAATTTGACAGCATTGCCGCCTATGTCGCGGCAATGCTGGCTTGGCATCGGATTGCAACCCCGCGCTTTTCGTTGCGAGGTGAGGTAAAACGCATGGGAATGGTTTCGCACAGTCAGGTTTCTCGCCTTGGCGCCGGAAAGCGGCGTCTAACGCGTGATTTGGTTGACCCTCTGGCTCGGCTATTGGCATTGACGGGCGAAGAGCGAGTCTTCCTCGATCGTTGGGTGAAAAACTCCCGTGCTGTGACACTTAGGTCCCCTTCGTCAACGGCCTCGCCCGCTGAGGCCCAGAATCGTGGACGACAGCGAACCTCGCAAAATCATCTCCTAAAAGACTGGCTTAACGTCTATGTTCGCGATGTCGTCAAACTCAAAGGTTTTCGCCCGGAAATGGCGCAACTTTACCGCTTGCTAGGCGGCATTGCATCGCCTGCGAGAATTAGCCGCTCTTGGCGGTTTCTACTACGCGAAGGTTTTCTGCGCCGTACGCTCGAAGGCAATATCGTCATGAACGAGGTACTTGTCACAAGTTCGGATGGCATACCGAATGCAAAAATTCGGGCCTTTCACAAGCAGGCCTTGGTGATAGCACGCCGAAACCTCGACCTGTTTCCCCTAGAAAGAAGGCAGGAAGCCGCCCTTGTTTTGCATCTTAACAATGACAGTGTCGTGGAATTGCGCCAGTTATTACAGGAATTCTACGCCCGCCTCCTGCAGTTTGCAGAAGAAAAGCCTCATGACAACGAGGGTCTTTATCAGGTTTTGATCAACTTCACGCCGATTTCAGCAGCTGACAATGAGGAGCATCAATCATGAAATATCTTCAACGCTGGGTGGCATGCATTTTTCTAACGCTCGTCGCGATTCACAGCAGACAAGTTCGGGCTGACCACACCGGAATCGGCAGCGGAGGCGATGTGATAGAGGCATACGTTGAAGAAACTCGTGCACGGTTTATCGAGGCACTGAACCAATTTCAAATTGCCCCCTCAAAAATCCAAGGTCGTGCCTGCGCGAACCAAGGTCTGGATGTTGCTATGGAGCAGGACTGCTTGGCATTTCTTCGCGCCGCGGCCACAGGAATGGCAAACCTTCATGTTGGCTCTAAACGCGTTCTTTTCGAGTTATCAAAAAGATCCTGAGCGATGCTGTTTGTGTAGATGACGACAGAAGGACTTCAGACGCCCCCGTAGACAAACTTTTGTTCGAGCATCCTGAGATGCAGGAACTATTGGATCTGGCGCTAAGAACGCCCAAGCCTGATCAAGCAAAGCAGATTGCACCAGGCTTTGGTCACGAAGAAGAGAATCCTGTCACCAAGGGCAGGCTCTGCTTTGCACAAAATGGCTTCACTATCCACGCCGCGCGTGAAGTTAACCCATCAGATCGGAAAGGACTTGAACAGCTCGTTTCCTACATGGCTCGCCCCGGTGTTAACCTTACTAAACTTTCCTACGACTGCTCCAAGGTTACCTATAAGCTCAAAAGTCCATGGTCGGACGGTAGAACCGAGGTGAGTTTTAGTCCGATGCAGTTCATGTCGCGGTTAGCCGCATTAATACCCTCACCCAAAGTCCATGGCCAACGGCATTGCGGGATATTGGCTTCAGCTCATCGCTTAAGAAAGCACATCGTCTTCAGCAATTCGAACAGTCGATGGCCGAGTTCTGCAAATGCCTTATGATGAAACCGGATGACAAGAGCTCAGAACTCTACATCGAGCGACTCAATGAGTATATTGCCAATCGCCCCGGCGACAACTGGGATGGCGTGTACACGTTCACCCACAAGTAAGTCCATTACCTCGCCCAGTAGTGTACGAGCATAAGCTTGTTGCTCTAAATGACCAATCGGCTATTTTATATCCCGGCGGTATTTGCCGCAGGATGAATTGACCCGATAGGACTTATTATGAGCCACAGAGCAATTATTCCTCCCATTATTTATGGCACGGCATGGAAGAATGATCGGACCAGCGATCTAGTCTGCCAGGCCTTAGAGGCTGGTTTCCGAGGGGTCGATACCGCCTGCCAACCTCGCCACTATTCAGAGGCCTTGGTGGGCGAGGCTTTGCAGAAAATCTTTCAAAGAGGCCTTTCACGTGACGAAATTTTTATTCAAACAAAATTTACACCCGAAGGCGGTCAAGATGCTGCCACGATCCCCTACGATCCAACGTCATCCTTAACGGAGCAGGTGCAGCAATCTTTCCGGGTGTCACAGTCAAACTTAAAAACAAGCTACGTTGATTCATTGGTACTTCACTCGCCTCTATCATCCCTGCAGGACCTTCTCGAGGTATGGAGAGCCATGGAAGAAATCCAATCCAGTGGCGGAGCAAGGCTCATTGGAATCAGCAACTGCTACGATCCCAAGCTTTTGAAAACACTTTTTCAAAATGCCAGGGTGAAACCCGCTGTGGTTCAAAACCGCTTCTACCGAGCAACCAATTTTGATCGCGACCTCAGGGCCTTTTGCCGTGAGAACGATATCGCGTATCAGAGCTTTTGGACTCTAACCGCAAACCCGGACATCCTGAACTCACCTACACTAGAATCGCTAGCGGCCAAGTATAGCAAAACGCCAGCGCAGGTGTTTTTTCGCTGCCTTACCCAATGGCAGATTGTACCTTTAACCGGTACGACTTCGCCTTTGCATATGAAGCAGGATCTGGAGATTTCTACGTTTGAGCTATCGCAGGAGGATTGTTTGGCTATCGATAGGCTTCTATAGAACAAGACAGGACTTTAAGGGATAAATTAAAAAAAGACGCGTATTGCCTGGCCCGCAAGGCTTTTACTTCCAAATTCTGTAAGACCCCTCCGCTTTCAATTTTCCAACCGAATGCCTTTAGGACGATGGCAACGCCTATGGCAATCAAACGAAACTTACGCGAGCCTCGGCGAACTCGCCACTCTCAAGTTATATATCGAATTTATCGATACCTTGGTTCTAGGGACCAATTTTAATAAAATAAGGTTCGTCTTCAAACTTGATGTTTTGTCCGCTGTCGTTTTGATATTTGATGGTCAAATCCACAGGAGTTCCTGGGTTTTTATAATTGAAGGCATGTGCGATTCCAGATAAATCGATGACCAACCGAGAGCTACCGTCGTAAAGTGACTCGATGTCACTAGAGGGGATATGTCCAACGAAAGGATCCACATATAAAGCGATATATTCTTTATCATTTTCTTTGGACATAGACGAAAATCCAGCATATACCTTGATCTTTTCTTTGGTGGCTATTCCAGGGAACGCTAACAATAATTTATTTCCATCAATGTACCTCCCGGTTTGAATACGAATTAATTTGGCACTACCGTTATTTAAGTCAGGTTCAAAGCTTTGATACGGTGGCAAAGGTCCTCGTTCTTTGACAGGATCAAAGGAATAATAACTGACAGTACCTGCAACACGATTATTCAAGGGTAACTTTGGTTCTGGTTCCACCATAATTGGAGCTGACATCGTAATATAGGGCGGTTGGGAGATGTTCAAGGTATGGCCGCTTGTATTTTGGTAAGCAATGCCTAAATCAAAAGGAGCATTTCCATGGAGAAATTGCGCATAAACCAATGCATCTCTTAAATTGAAGACCAGTCCGCTGCTGCCGTTGTGAAGCTTTCCAATGTACCCCGGTCCTTGAAGAAGTATGGGTAGGTTTGAAGGAACAGGGGGAATCGTTATGAATCCATCTTGATTTTTCGGATAGACAACTGGGCCAAACATGACAGCGGTTAAGTCGTCTTTGTTTTGAATGCCTGGGAATATCAAATAGCCTTGAGGAAAATCGGTAGTTTGGCAAGATTTTTTGATAATTAATTTGGCCTCGTCTTTTGCCAGTTGTGTTTCGAAACTTTCATCAGGATAGATCGGTGAACGTTTATTTGTAGTGTCATAGGAATAAAACCTCAGCCCTAATATCGCAAGGTATGGCGGTTGAGAAAACCTCAAGGTTTCTCCCGATGAATTTTTGTAGATAATGGCTAAATCAAAAGGCGAACCTTGATTCTCGATAGCGATTTGCGCTAACACGGCAGTGACATCAATAACTAAAGCCTTGCCGCCATCTTCAAGCGTCATAATTTTGCCCTTCTGAGAGCTTGAAGATATCAATGGATGGGGAATCGTCAAGTAATCATTCGTCGGTGTAGCTATAGCTGGTACACCGATTTCGAGAGAAATATCACTCACAGCATTTATCCCGGGAAAAACTAATTGGGTCCGTGTGTTGATTGCCAAATCAAGATCCTGCAAAGATCTTTTTAACATCAATTTTCCAGAGTTTGGCTCAAGTCTACTTTCGTAACTTAACAAAGGAAACCTAGGCGCCTGAGTTTGATCGAGATCGAGGCTGTGGTATTCGAAATCAGCAATGAATTGCGACGTTGAAGACGATTCCTGGGGAACCCTGGCAAGGGATACTGCATCCATGGTACTGGGAATGGTGTTCCAGGGATAGGCGCTTTGAGTAAATTTATAAGTTTCTGCTACTAATTCATGGAGGGTATTTTTCTGATCGGTTTCCGCGCCTTTACTGCCAAGAGTCCTGGTAAATGTTGTCCATGCACCCTGCCTTACCATGCTCTGCATCCATGTCACGGCATCAAAGGCTTTTTCCATGGTTCTGAGATCTTCGTCTTTTTGTGGAATAACATGGCGTTTATACCATGCTGAAAGAGCTGACAACTGAGACTTCAGTTGGCTAAGTGTATTCAATATTTCAACTTTTTGAGCGTTACCACTCTGGTTTTGGTAAGGATTCGGCTCAGTTTTGACTTCGGAAGATGAACTGCGGGTTATTCCTTCATTTGGAGAATTACAGGCTTCAATTCCAGTAATACCGAAGGCAAAGGTGAATATGATGAATAAGTTTTTATGAGTTGTCATAATTTTTCTACCTTCAAGAAACGGGCTTAATTCTCCGCCTTGCCAATTCATAAATAATGGCAAGTATACGGAATACTTTTTCCTTATCGGGTTTCCATGCCGAAAAATTTAGATAAATTTTTTAAATAATAAAGATAGGACAATTATCAATATTATTGGCTGACTTATGATAGGGGGAGAAGTGAAGTTATCAAGCGATATCGTCCCGTCCTAATGAAGTTACCAAGCGATTCTGTCCCGACTTAATATAAGACCACCGTAGCATCGGTTTCCTCAAGGGATTTATGAGATGTGCTCTAGTAA
>CAZOSN010000161.1:9851-10929 GCA_964582405.1 uncultured Oligoflexales bacterium
GTCCTCCTTTAAGATCCCTGTCAAAATACAGGGAAGCCAGGAACATAAGGAGAACAGAAAAAAAACGTCAACACGTCTTAGCCTCTGACCGGCTGTGCCAATGCTTTTAACGGATAGTTTTTATATAGCACCCTGAGCTATTTCCAACAAAAACCCTTGGCACAAGCCCCTTTCAACACGCACTTAAGGTTTGTTTTTTTCAGCCGATAAGAAGGGAGTCCACCTGAGGTTGGTTATGGCTATTCGGTTTCCTAGGGCTCCTTACGAAGTGTCCTATTATAAAAATGGCGAACGCTTTACCTATAGGCGCAGGCCACCAGAAAGGTTGCACGATATCTGGCCAGAGGACGAGGTATCGCTCGTCGTCGATAAAAATCTTGATTTTCAAGAGGGCGACGTGGTGGAGGTCTCGCACATCAATCCACGGCACCCAAACGTTTTTCAGCTCGAAAATGACGAAGGAACAACCACTTTTGTTGAGTATTTTGACGTCGAGCTTGAGAATGAAATAGGGCCTCGCGACGGCCCCGGCGCCAATTCCAGCGAAGCCCAGCGTTATCTGCTGTGGCCCTGAACAAGGTCTTAGCCACTCTGGCAAGCTTTGACCGAAGCCCCAGGACCACTCTGCTTGTTATACCCTGTGAGGATCACGTTCTGAACGGCCCATCCCAAAAGGTCGCCATTGAAGTTGTAAGCCGTCGCTTTTAAGAATTGCTCGCCATTGCCATTGGGTCCCCTGCTCCGGAGGGTAATGGGGATACGCGCGGTGGTGTCGCCCTCGGGAAATTTCGTCTGCAGAACTTCCCAAATGAGCTTCTTACTAGGTTCGCCGCATCGCTCCGCTAGTTCCACAACAATTTTGGCCGTTTCGCGATCAAACGCCAGATTCAAGATGATCTCTTGCCCGGCCACAAACACGTTATTGGGTGAATTGAACGATAGCTGAAGTAGGCCTCCTAAGGATTGAGGACGCTCCACATAAGGGTAAAAAATATTTTGGTCAAAATCCGCGATATCGCCCCATTGATAATCGTTGCTTGAGCCTTGATGATTGAAGAACACACCCTCACGCTCGGAT
>CAZOSN010000162.1:0-10856 GCA_964582405.1 uncultured Oligoflexales bacterium
CGCCTACGGCCGACGCAGAGTTTAAAACCCACCGGTTTACCGCCAGAAATAGTTCGGAGCTGTTCGAGGAATAGTACGAGTTCAAGCGGCGTATTGAACGCACGGTGGGCAGGTGGGGAATGCACGTCTTTGCCCAAAACCACATGACGAATTACTGCGATTTCGGGTGTCACTTTTCTGGCAGGTAGTATCCCCCCATGACCAGGTTTGGCTCCCTGCGACAACTTCAGCTCGATCATTTTCACCCGCGGGTCTTTGACCTTGCTCGCAAAGAGTTCGGGATTGAAGTTGCCATTCTCATCGCGGCATCCGAAATACCCCGTTCCGATCTGCCAAACCAGATCGCCGCCCGGCTCAAGATGATAGGGGCTGATTCCGCCTTCGCCCGTATTGTGGTAGAAATTGCCAATTTTGGCACCTCCGTTAAGTGCGAGAACCGCGCGCGAACTCAAGGCGCCGAAGCTCATCGCACTGATATTGAGAATACTCGCGCTGTACGGCTGGCTGCAGCGCGGCCCACCGATCGTCGTTCGTAAAGTTGCAGGGTCGGCAACCTTTGGCACCATCGAGTGGCTTAGCCACTCGTACCCAATTTCATAGACATCTCTCTGCGTGCCAAAAGGTAGAGTGTCCAACTCTCGCTTTGACCTTTGGTAGACGACCGACCTTTGCTCCCGACTAAAAGGCTGCCCTTCGGTGTTGCTTTCGATGAAATACTGCTGGATTTCTGGTCGAATAAGTTCCAAGAGATAACGAAATCGACCAATCAAGGGAAAGTTAGCTTTGATCGTCTGCGTTTTGTTCAAGCAGTCTTTGATACCCATCAAGATCAGCGGACCAAATAGCAACATGCCCCACCAGGCTTGAGGTCCGAGAACAAATGCAGAGATTCCATGGACGGCAACGATCGCAATACTCAACCAATAAAATATATGCCGCATAATTCTGCCCATCTGGTTTAGGAGGTAGTGGCCAACGATTCTTTATGAGTATGAGTTCTGATTTAATATTATAGCACCACGCAAGATCTCAGCCGAACCTCTGCGTTGCTCCTCGATCATTTATTCCCGATAAACTCACTCGTCGCGCCTTGATCTTCTCCATCAGCTGGAGTTCAATTATGTAGGAGATTACTGATTCACCACACTGGGAGAGCGCCTATGAAATTTGAAATTCTATTAAAAAGTCAAAACAAGCTGATTGTTTTCGCTATTTTTATTCTGGCAGCCACGGCTGCCCATGCTGGGAGCGACGAAGGTATTCGGCTGGATGCTGGCATGGGCATACTTTCGAGCTCTGAGAATAAAAGCTTTCCATCTCAAGATGGATCATCATTCTCCTCCAACTTATCGTCACAAATGATACTTTTGGGTGGTGCCTATGTCCTTGACTCGGGAATGTCTTTAGGGCTTCGGTACTATGTAATCGGATCAACCGAATCCGATCAAATTTCTTCGAAGCAGGGCAAGGCCGTCCGGACAAGATCGGTGCAAGAAGCAGGCCCAGCTTTGACGGTAGGATACTGGACGCAGGGCATAAATCTCGATCTGGCGCTTGGGATCGTGGCTGCCTCGATAGCCAGCAGCGAAATCGATGCCTCTATCGCCGGTAATTCGGATTCAGGCATCATTGCATCGCTAAGCGCATCCTATGGCTTCCAGATTATGGGTTCTTTGCGATTCGGCCCACTTTTCGCCTATTCTTATAGGACTTATAAGTTTGCCTATACGGCAGCCACTGGTGAAGACTCCTCCTTCACTTATGCACGGCAAAGCATCAATGTAGGTCTAACGAGCAGTCTCGCGTTTTAACGCCCTCTATTTCTCGATTCCCATTCGATTTTCTTGGGCGAACTCGCGTTGAAATCTAGCGATGGGTCTGAAGGCCTTGTTTTGTCATACCCGTTAAAGATGATCTAACGATTTATTTTTAAAGGGAAAAATGTACGAAATTTAAGGCACGCTCGAGGTAACTTGGATTTAGCCGATAAGGTGTCCGGTTGAGCCCGGTTGGGCAGCCACTCATCAATTTCTTAAAAGGAAAAAAGTCCATGAAACTCGTCAATTCGATCATCCTAGCAAGCTCACTTTTCGCAGCCAACGGCCTAATGGCAAATGCCATTGACGAAGGTCTGATCAAGCAATGCAATGCCACGGTAGACCCAGAAGGCAACCCGCCTGATATCGTCAATAAGTGGTGTACCTGCATGCTCGAGAACCAACCAGAAGGTAACAACACCGATCTCGTCGTTTGGTCAAAATCGGGCGATGGCGCTCAGGCGGATAAAGTCTGTGAAGGTAAATCTGGCTGGAAGTCGAAGTAATCTCAATTATCGTCAAACACTTGGTCGCTGGCTAACACGAGCCAGCGACACCCCTTGGGCCCTTTTAGGGCCTTTTTTGTTGGCCAAGGGCAACACTCTCCAAATAAAGGCCTCGTACCGAGGAAAATTCACATCGCAACGGACCAAATAAGGTCTCGACTTTTGAGTAGCAGTATGTTGGTATACTCTGCGGAAGGCATATGACGCTCGCTGCGTTAAGACCTGGGGGGGTTATTATGAAGCTATTAAATTTTCTTGGCATGGTAATTGTGCTTACAGCCGGTTCTGCCAGAGCGGACCAGGCCCTAGATACGTGGCAGGCAATTCGCGGTTTGATCCAGGCCAAGACAGGGCTCGAAGCCAATACGCCTCCGGCCTCGTTAGACGAGGTGAATCATGTCGAAAAACTATTTGGAATCAAGATCCCTAATGATTTTCGAAACTTCATTCTTCAAGCCTGCAACGGCGCTCGCCTCTCATCCGACATCGGTACGCCTGAGCTTCCCTATATATCTCTGCTGCCGGTGAGCGAGTGGGGTATGTATCTAGAGCAGTACGACGAATCTTACCGAACCTGGCTCCTGCAGGAGATGACCAAGGACGTGGGCGAAAGTCTCGGATTCCTTGCCGCAGATCTAGATCAGCACAGCATCACGTTGCAGCAGCATGGCGCCCCGATCGTTATCATCGGCGTTGGTGCCATCGACTATGATCAAGAAGTATTACTCAACCTTCGGACAGGGCATATCTATACATTCACCCACAATATCCCCATCTGGAAGAATCACGGTACCTTCACAGAATGGCTAAATTCCACCTACGCAACGATGCAAGAAAATCTACAATGGGCTAACGATGTTTTCGGCCCAGGTATTGGCACAGTACCAGAATTGATATACTGGCTACCGTTGCCAAAGCCTGACTTGACTAAAACCCGATAGCCTTTGTGTGTTCTGCATCGCTCATGCCTATCGGAGCGATTTTCAAAGTTGAGTGGTGCTTCTCAATATATTTTTTTGAAGCATTTCTTTAGGCGGTAAAATATTCTGGGAGAACGATTTATATGATCACTCTTCGACGCGCGAGGCCAGCGGACGTTGACCAAATCGTGCGCCTCAGCAACGCTGGAGGACCCGACGGAAATCCGAAGAAACACCTTCCCGACCCACTACCATCCGGCTACCACGAAGCCTTCCTAAGGATCGATCAAGATCCCAATCAGCATCTTATGGTCGCGACGATTGATGACACGATCGTAGGTACCTTCCACCTCAGTTTCCTAACCTACCTTGAAGGCGCCGGACAATACGATTGTCAAATCGAGTCCATTCACGTGTCCAAAGCCTGGCAAAACCAAGGCATAGGCACCCAAATGATGGCCTGGGCCATCAACACCGCCAACGAGCGAAGCTGCCGCAGGCTTCAACTAACAAGCAACAAGCACCGCAAAGCCGCCCACAGGTTCTACGAACGCATGGGTTTCTCGCTTTCGCATGAGGGGGCGAAGATGTATTTGGGGTAGGGTTTGGACGAAAATCAGATATTATATTTAGTCTAGTGATTACAATAGTGTAACTGACGTAACTCAAGTGGGCTTAAAAGCTAGAATGAACGTGGTAGCCTTAGTGATGAATGAGTTTTGGACAAAGTCGGGGATCCCCGGGTCAACTGACCGTAGGAATTTCGGTCCAGAATTGCTTAGAAATAACACACCTCATGAAGATACTTTTAAGCGAGTTCGTTCACTAAGATCAACATTCCAACAGTAAACTTCCAGACCATCGAGATCTTTGACATTCGAATGTACTTGCTGGCAGGAAATCAGCGGTCCGTAGAACTTGTCAAAAAATTCAGCTAGAAACCCATCCATTACTATAGTCGGTTTTTGGAAATTGTGACGATTTCGTTGGTGCTTCGCTTCTGTCTCTAATCGCTTTGCAATTCCAGGTGTAGATCCGATGACGGTAGGCTTTTGAGATCCATGAGGTCCTACAAGTCCCACTCGGCCATATCCACTAGACACACCGATATCGATGCATATGTTGATATTGTGTCTTGAATTCTCATTTACTTTTGAACTCACTTTGGTAGCTAAATCTAAAGAAAAATCAAGGGCTTCGCGGACCACTTGTTCATAGGATTGATCATCTATTGAGAAAACTGTCACTACTAGTTCGTCCGCAATCCATTCGCGAAAATAGAGACAGTTTTCTATTCTATGTTCAAGACTGTGCCAAATTTCCTCGTAGTACGTTTTGAGGAGTAATTCCAGACTCTCCTCGTCTACAGATTTGGTCAACTTCTGATATCCTCTCCAATCGGCGCAGATTGATACGACTCTCCTAGTAGTGGGCTTCAGCATACCACTCTCTGCGAAATCGATGTTTCCGACCACTATATTCATCGCCATTTTTTTGGGAAAGATATACTGAAGTGCAAGAAATTTATCGAAAATACTTCCTACGAATTCCCTTCGAAAAATCCATGATGCAGCGTAACTTACTAAGTGGCAGAGGCAGAGCTGTACTCCTATAGATTTTGATTCCGGAAATGCTATAGTAAACATCCCAATATACGCCAAACAAATCACATGGAAATATAAATTTGCTTTGTAGAACCGGTGTATAAGTAGGCTAAGTGCAAACATTGCAAAGTAGTTCCCTCCCATTACTATCGCAAAAAATTCTTGCGGAGTAGCCATAAGAAAGTGAACATATGCAATACCCCACGCGATAGGCACTAGTGACAGGAAAATTGATGTCAGAGCCACACCTAGGTAGGGCAATGCCGCTGTACAAGAGATCGAAAGAATGAGTAAAGCAACACGCCCAGGTCGATAAATCCCAGCGCTATCCCCAAAAATAAGTAAATCGAACAATAGTAGCGACGCAGTCGAACCGATTAAATACAGATTGAGAAGAAGACATATTGGCTTCACATTATGTCGCTGCCACTCTTGATACAGCCCCTTAATATCACTCCTCAGTTTCGAATTCGTTACGATATGCCTCATATATTTCTCTCTAGCTTTCTGTGACCATGCGGTGTTAGCGAGAATTGGTTGTTGTCTAAAATCAAGTCAAATGCACTTTCTATTGACGCCCCTTCTACCGAAAAGTCCTGATTTTACTAACCGTTCCTAGTGGATCGGATATTGCTTCCAGGTTCTTGATTTTATGGAGGGTTAAAGTGAACGAGTTCTTGTATCTATCAGTAATTATTTCCATTCTTGTCGGATCGACATTTCTTTACAGTTACGATTCCGATCCAGCACGGCAGAGCCAGAGGCGTAGTCTTTCGGGATTTCGAGTTCTCTACTATTTGACTCTGGTTTCAGCATCTCTCTTTTCCACCATTCCATTGTTTTACTCGAACCCACTCTTATTGGATGTGACAGACAGTTCAATACTTAGCCTGATTGGGGTGGTGGTCGCGAGTTTCGGATTCATAATCTTCGCAATATCCAAAAAGGAACTCGGATTCAACTACTCTCCTTGTTATAAGGCGCTCCGTCCTAATGAATTGGTTACGACTGGAATTTACAAATACATTCGTCACCCGCTCTATACGGCTAACCTTACGATCATTTTTGGCTTCTTCTTAATTAGTGGAAGTCTCTACTTGCTTATCAATCTAGCCATCCTATTGGCAAGTTACATAAAATCTACTGAATTAGAGGAGGAAAGTCTGAATGAACAGTTTGATTACTACCGAGATTATCAGCGATCCACAGGAAAATTCTTACCCAAACGTAACGTCTTTATCAGATCAATTTGAATCAAACACATCGGGGGTCAGAATCGAGATCGTAGCGCCGACGTCGCTAAATTCTCAGTTAAGAGATTCTGTCTACCGACTTCGGCGCATGATCTATTGCGATGAAATGAATCTTCCAGCATCCAACGCTGAATCTGAGTCTGATTCATATGACTTATGTTCGGTAAATTTTCTTATGAAAAATGGAGCATCGCCAATCGGGACGGTAAGATTTACGAGGGGAGATGCCTGTGATGAATTAGAGATCGAAATGCAAAACCATGAATGGAAATTTCTAATAAATCAGTACTGTCAAGACCGTAGCAATGTCTGCGAAATTAATCGATTCATGCTCTTGAGCAAGCAACGGAAGCTTTCGTACGGCAATTTGTTGGCGAACTCTGTTCTCGATTTCATTCAGACCTTGGGCATTCGATATTGTTTTGTTGCAGGAAAAGATGGCGCCTTGGAGACATATTATAAAAGTTTCGGAGCAAAAGTAATTGATGAAACCAGTCGCCCTTATGAATTCAATGGCGTAGTTCTGGGATTGTATAAGTTGATGGTAATTGACCTTGACGAGCGCAGAGAAGGTAACTGGATCAGTTCAGAAGCTTTAGATTCTCAAACTCGTTTTACCAGGACAGATCCAGTGGAATGTACCATCTCGATCCATAGGTAGGATAAATCCATCTTCAAAGAGTAGACGAACTGGCCGCACACACAATTGTTCTGTGAGCCAGAGCAAGACGGATCTGTCCGAGTACCTTCTATCGATAGTAGGCCTTTTTTAACTCCTCAAAATGGGTATCCAAGAAATGCCCCCGGCGACTGCACATCAGGTTTGTGATATCAAGCTGGTAGTTGACCATGGCCTCTAGGGAGCTGTCGTAAAATTCAAGGTAGCAGTCGCGAAGCCCAAGAACATGCCCATATTCATGTCGTATCGTCCAACGAGCCAAATATTCTTTGATATTGCGGTTGGCATCCATCGTGATGATGTTTCCACCGATACCGTTGACATGTGGGGTAGCTCCGGGTTGGAAGACGACATGAGTCATGGTTGGATCGTTGCTTGTTTTGAAGTTCAATTTTAGCTGCCAGAGTCCTTGATGGAATTCATCTTCGATATTGGTTTTTAGCCAGTCCAAGACGTCGTCTCGATTGGGATTTCGGAAGGGAATCGACATGATTTCTGGTTGAGCAGAACTCCAGGTTATATCGTCCCGGTATGCTCCGATTTTGAAATAGCCTTCCCATTCAGATCGGTTTGTTGGCTCGTATCGGGTGTAGAAATCTTGAGCGCTGCCTGTGCCATCGATCGTTTGCTGGAGTTCGTTTTTGCAAGTTTGAGCGCTGCTGCGTTTTTGGCATTGCGCACGTAGCCACCCGGACAAACGGGAACGGGTCGGCTCGTCAAGGATGGACCAAGCCGCAAGTTTTTGAAGAAGGTCGGGTTCTTTTTTTAAAAAATAGTAGGCCCGCAGATCCTTTGCGGCAAGAGTTTTGTAATAATCAAGAGAAGGCTCCATCAATAGCCAGCGAGAGGTGGTTTGGTATATTCTGTCTACGAGTCGCACATGCTGCAAAAATTCTTCATCAGTCATCCCAAGGTCCGCTGTAAAAGCAGCGCTATCTATGAGAACATCATGAATTAGCTCAGGTAATTCGCCCACCAATTGCTCCCATTCATTGAGTATGATCGTTCGACTGTATATCGCAGGAGCTTCGATAGGATAGGCGCGCGTGGTGCTAGGAGTGGATAGTTCGAGTAGATGCTCAGGGTCACGCTGGCTGTTGATAAAATCAAGCCAATCAAGATTGCGCGTTCCGATGGCAAGTAGCTTTTGCAAAGGATCCTTGCTGGCATCCGACATAAGGTCGGCTGAGTACGGCCGATACTCGGTACCGCTACCCCCGATGGGCAAGTCGAGGATCGAAGCGGTTGGTTTCTTGGGAGAAGACGCGGCGGCGGTAAATGAAAAGAACACACCAACAAATGTGAGTAGACTTCGGTTTACCATTGGTTCCTCTCCTAGCTGATTGATCTATCGATTTTAGCACTTCAAATCTCAGATAGGTTTCGAGAACTTCCGTTATCAAAAATAAATTGTAATATGTTTATAATCACGTAATGCCTGCGGTGAAAGAAAAAGAGCGTGATCACCCTCGCGAAGGTGGGTTTTTAGTTGCAATCATTTTCAATACACTGCTAGTATTTGGCCATGTGGCCAACTTTTTTTGAGGCAGTTAGGCTATGGTTGGAAGCCCATCGATCGCATCTGTTCGAGAATTATTCTACCGATGTCAGTTTAGTCGTGCCTTGAAAGTCATTCGTCAGCTTATACCGCATTCAAACGAAGATGACCGAGTTGAGCTTTCCTTGATCGAAACCCAGTGCCTCTTGGAGATGCATAGGGTTAGAGAATCTCGTGAGGTCATGGCGGGTCTAAAAGAATTCGGATACGCCAATCGTGAAAATTTTCTCTATGTTGCCGGCCGATTAGCCTACTCAAATTGTGACTATGAAGAGGCGGAGAAAAACTTCAAAGAATTAGCGCAACACAGTGAAAAAGTAGCGGATTACTACCGTGCTCTGATGGGGCTTGCGGGGGTCTATTTCTCTCTCAAGCGATTTCATGATCTTGATCCACTTCTTATCGAGCTGGAGGAATTATGTCAGGTGGTTCAACTCGACAACTTGTTGAGCTTTGAGCTTCTCAAGGCGCACACCTGGGTGGCATTAGGAGAGAAAGCGCTTGAAGCCGAGAGCCTATTTTTTAGCGTGATTGGCAAAGCGATGGAGCGATCGATGCATTATTTTGTCGTCGCTGCGCACTACTACCTTGCCAAGCTCGCCAAATCCCAAGGGAGGCGGGACGCGCTTCGGACTCATTTACAGTTCTTGAGGTGTTTTCTTAAACCAGACGAAGCCGTTCGGTTCACTTTTTTAGTCAATCAAGAGTTCGCCGAGGAAGAGCTCATTTTGAACTCAACGATAAGGTTCGATCCTCAAAATTTGAGAGTGTACATCAGAGATCATTGGCTCCCGTTGCGCGATAAGCCGCTCATCTATCGATTCATGGAAAAATTGTACCAGCAGCAAGAATTTGTGACCAAGGCAGCGTTGGCCCAATGCCTTTGGCCAGATCAGACCTACAAGAGTTCAATCCACGATCCCAGGATATTTGATATAGCAAGGCGCGTCAGGAACATGATAGAGCGGTATGACGAGCAGCCGGTTTGCTTGTTATCTGGGCGGTATGGGTACAGGTTAGCGACCGAGACCCTGAGTGATGCCAAGAATAGTGAATCCGCGCAAAGAGAAGACCTGCATTATAGAGACAACCGATCACAACAATATGGAGGATAAGCCATGAAGAAGATACTATTATACGCAATGTTAATCTTTCCCTCGCTTGGCCTAGCCGGGGATGTCATCCTTCCCTTGGGGATGCAAGGCAGCGCCGACGGTCAAGAACTCACTTACACGTTAAGACCAGTCATGGGCATATCGGTGGCCGCTCCACGCTGTAGCCCCAGTTTTGTCAGCGTTCCAGCCGAGGGAACGATTTCGTTTGGTGGCGAAGAATTCGCTATTACGGGAATCTGCGGTAAAGGGTCCAGTCGGCGCGAAATTCTGGGCAGCAATGGAAGTAAAACCATCACGCTCAGGAACGCGATGCTTGATTTTTCTGGGCCCAACAAAACCCTTTCAGGGACCTTATTGATCGGGGAGTCCGAATCCGGTGAGGAGCAGTCGGTCGGCAGGTTTTATATGGTTGAATAGTCGAACCTACTTATTTCGGATTAACGCTACTGAGCGTAACAGTTGCAAAGACTGGCGCATGATCTGAAAGCTGCTGGTAGACCTGTTGAGGAGTAAGGTCCGGATGTTTTTCATAGGGATTGGCGACCCGCGCGTCGCTGATCCCACAATCCCGATAGAAGATATTATCGTAGGCTTTTGAAAAGCCCTTGATTTTGGCTTTTAGGCTTGTTTTGATTTCGCCTGCCAAGGCTGCTTCGAAACCGCGGGTTGAGGCCGCCATGAGTGATTTGTGATCAGCGGCAAGGTTGAAATCTCCCATGAGAATTTTGGCAAATTTTCCTGGCAATGAGGCCATCGTATCAAACAACGGCTCAATCTCATTTTCGGGGTGTTTGGCGGTAGGTACCAGATGCACGATTCCGATCCAGAATTTTGCGCCGGTGGATTTTTCTTTGAAAGTACCAACCGCTGGTTCTCGCAATATTTTGTCGGCATGTTTTGCGCCTAAACGTAGGGTTATTGCAAATTTAGGGCATTCGGTAAGCTCTTTTCCACTTTGGGTAACGTAAGATAGACGATCCTCTCGCCATAGTGCAGCATACCGTTCGCTGGCATCGCTTGGAATTTCACTGAGCGCAAAACAGAACTTTGCGTGCGTGGCATTCTCGAGTTCTTGGGCTACCTGCGCAACGGCCTTCGCGCCTGCCTCGCCTGTGTTGACTTCCTGAATCGCAGCGAAGTCAGCGCCGCTCAACATATTGGCAAAACGCATGATGTCGAGGTTTTTTCGGCCCAGATGCTTGGCGTTGTATGTAACCATCGTGAAGGAGGCGTAACTATTAGATGCTGAGACAAGAAAGACCAAAGGTAACAGGACAAGCCATGTGTGTTTCATAGTCTGGTTCCGTGTTAGCACTCGTTGCGACGACGAAAATTCAAAGTCAACTAGAAGATGTTTCCTTAACTTCATCGACCTTGTTTATCCAACTCTTCTTATTTTCCCTT
>CAZOSN010000163.1:0-2267 GCA_964582405.1 uncultured Oligoflexales bacterium
GCGGAGGCGCCAACGGCTAACCTTTCGTGCCCATGGGTCATCTGAGCCTGGATTAAGCTGAACGACGACTCTTGAGAAAGCCATAGGAACTGTAGCAGAACCATCTCGAGTTGTGGTGGACAGATGCAGATGAGGAAAATCGGTGAGGCCTGAGCTGCCGATAAGACCTAGAGGCTGCCCGACCTCAACCTCGTTTCCAACCTCGGGAGCGATTCCGCCGCGTTTAAAGAAGAGATAGTTTAAGATCCTGTTTTGACCCAAATCGAGCGACAAGAAATTGGCCCCCTCTGATTCTGTTTCCGAAAAATCGTTTGACAAGTCGTCAGCATTATTGAAAATAGCCAGGACCAGGCCCTGGTGCGCTGAGAAAATTTCACGACCATAAGTCGGTTCGTCTTTTAAATTTGCGGCGCGCACTAAGGGAAAATCAGAAGATTTGACCTCGAGATCGTAGTGCCAACCATCAGCATGGCCGCGGTCACTGTAAGAACCTTGACTCACAAACCATGTGCCTAGGGCCGGTAACACCGACTCCAAAGAAGCCTCGTTGGCAAACGGAAGCGGTTCCCAGAAAATCTCTCGCGACCCCAGCCGATAGCTCGCGACGGCGGGGCCCCGGCTTCGTATCTGTCCTCCTGATTTGCTGAATGGAAAAATTCTGAACCAAGGGCGTTTCATCGGACTTAATAACTCGCGCGCGCGATCAGGATCTAGCTCAGCCGCGAACGATGCATAGGGGATCCGTAGTTCGATAACATCATCGATAGCGACCGTGATCCCCGAAATATTTCGCAAGATCGGAGGCTCATTGCCGCGGTAAATCTCCATCTGGCAAACTGTCCCCGAACCCAACGTGATCTGAATGTCTGGAAGATGCGAGCCTGCGAAATCCAAGGCAAACCCATAGGTTCCCTCAAGCTGGGTTGGTTTGGACTGAGTTGTTATCAAAACCGCAAAGTACTTAGGTAGTATCATCAGACCAGCGCCTGTAATCGCAAGATTTGGCTGAATCTGCTTGGAAGGGTTGCCTTTAAATATGGGTAAACCTTTCCAATCGTCAGCTTTGCCATCAAAAGTCAACGCGCTGGCCTTGCTCAGATAGCTTTGGATTTTGCCGGCGAGTTGGATGCCATCCTCTCCACTATCTCCCAACTCCAGAGATGTGCCGCTTGTCGGGATTGGCGTTTTTGGTCGCGGTGGGAACGAAATGGAGGGAGCGCGCGATTTGGAAGGGTTGCTGCAACCGCAGCATGCTGCGAGCAAGAGTACTGGCCAGAGTTTCATCGGTGCCCTCCTCAAGAGCTTCTTGTGGAATCTATGACGCCCGAAGATCTTCCCTCATCCATGAGCGGCAACCCAATTATCCCCGAAACCGATCTCAACTTTTAAGGGAACCTCAAGGTCCATGGCGCCTTCCATGTTTGCCCGAATAAGTGCTGCTGCATCGGTGCATTCGACCCTTGGTCCTTCAAAGAGCAATTCGTCGTGAACTTGGACCAACAGGCGAGTTTTTAGACTGCTTTGGGAAAGATTGGCCTCAATTTTGATCATGGCGAGCTTGATCAAATCCGCAGCGCTTCCTTGAATCGGCGCGTTTACGGCAATATTTTCTGCACGGGCCGCCATGGCTTTGTTGGCATCGCCCAACCCCAGAATTTGACGGCGCCTTCCTAAAATCGTCGTGCTATAGCCGTACTTCCGAGCATCATGCTTGAGACGTTCAAGGTAAGCTTTGATTTCAGGAAAGCTATCGAAGTAGCGGGCGATAAAAGACTTGGCTTCGGTCAACGTTGCCCCGGTCGTTGCTGCGAGGCGCTGCGGTCCCATGCCATAGATAATCCCGAAATTTACGGCTTTGGCGCGAGAGCGAAGAGTCTGATCGACTTTGGCTTCAGGGACACCAAAAATCTTGGCGGCCGTGCTCGTGTGGATATCCAAACCATTCTTAAAGCTATCGATTAGGTAAGGAGACGGTGCGAATGCTGCAAGCAGCCGGATCTCAATCTGCGAGTAATCGGCTGAGATCAGAATTTGATCAGGTGTTGCGGCGGTAAATGCGCGCCGTACCCTCCGGCCTAGTTCGGAGCGCAGAGGAATATTCTGCAAATTTGGCTGATCTGCGCTAAGCCGTCCGGTGGCCGCCACGGCCTGATTGAAACGGCCATGCAGGCGGTTTGAGATGGGATTGACATACTGTGGCAAAAGATCGACGTAGGTGCTCTTTAGCTTTGCGATCTCTCGGTACTCGAGCAGCTTGGCTGCGATCG
>CAZOSN010000163.1:2277-10435 GCA_964582405.1 uncultured Oligoflexales bacterium
AAGAAGTTTGGTGAGCACTTCCTCATCGGTAGACCAACCTGTTTTGGTTTTTTTTATCGATTTGATTCCTAGCTGCTCATGAACTTTAAGCTCTTCGAAAAGAACGGTCTGTAGCTGCTTGGAACTCTGAATATTGAACTCATGACCTACGATTTCAAAAATAACTGCCTTGACCGATTCAGCCATTTCGCTGAGTTCGTTCGAATAATGGTCGAGATACTCACAATCGACGTGGATACCTCGCTGCTCCATCGCGGCCAAGACCGAAAGGAGCGGCATCTCTAGGTCAGTCAAGACTGAGCCTAGATTTTGTGCCTCGAGATCCGGATAGAGCTTGTCATTCAAGCTCATTAAATAATGCGGGAACGCGGTAACATCACCGGGAGGACTTATGCCAAGATATAACGCGATGAGGTTGTCCCAACGGTGATTGGCATCGTTTGGTCTAAGGAGATAATCCATGATCATCACATCGCGAAGACTAGCAGCGACCTTGAGTCCAGCATTGCGCCATGACTCCACCTGAGATTTAAGATCATAACCCAAAATCTGATACGAAGGATTCGAAAACACTGACGCCATGAGTCGCAAGCCGAATTCATCACCTGGTATTTGCCAAACAGCATTCTTGCTCTCTGCGCAAAGGAATCCCTTTGGTTTCATAGCCAGCACATCGCTGTCATCAAGAACCGTGTGGATAGCGATGAGCGAGGCGCTATTCAGAGCTTGATGAAAAGCGTCGGTATTGCCTTCTTTCACGTCATGAACACTAAGACTTACGACTATTTTAGGCTTTGCCCCCCCACCTGGCCTACCAAGCGAATGATTGAGCAGCGTTCGGAATTCATAGGCTTCGTAAAGTTCGTCTAATTTCGGGTTGTGCAGGGCTCGATCTTTATCACAGCGCATGGCTGCCAACGGCAATTCAATCTCGAGATCGGTCTTGATGGTGGCAAGTTCGCGCGAAAGGAATGCGCGGTTCTTTTGTTCGGCTAGATTTTCTTTGAGTTTTTTACCTTTGATTTCAGAAAGGTGTTCGTAAATACCTTCAAGGTCATGATATTCAGCAAGGAGTTTGATCGCACCTTTTTCGCCAATACCGTCAACGCCTGGGATATTATCTGCCGCATCCCCCATGAGTGCCAGCCAGTCGATCGTCTGCCGCGGGGTGAGGCCAAATTTGTCATTGAGATCGCCTACCCCAATGACTTGTGCTGGTTCGTTGCGCTTTGGAGCATAAAGAAAGCTGCGTTTACTCAGCAATTGGTAGAAGTCCTTGTCGCCCGACACAATGAAGATGGTGAGCCCGGGTTCGACTTCATGCTTTTTAACCAAAGAGCCTATAAGGTCATCGGCCTCGACGCCCGGTTGTTCGATCAGCGGGATCCCCATAGCCTCCAGAAGGTCCCAGATCGCCGCGAGTTGGCTCCCCAATTCATCGGGCATCCGGTCCCGATGAGCCTTGTATTCCGCATAGAGTTTTTCCCTGAATCCCGCCAATTTAGAATCATTAACCGCAACAAGATAATCGGGCGCCTCGTCCCGTATCAGCTTGTTGAGAAACAGAGCGCTGCCGTAGATAGCGCTGACCGACCGGCCGGCGCGGGTTGTTAAACCGGCCTTTCCTAGCGCGTAAAAGGTCCGAAACGCCATCGCCATGGCATCGATGATGAACATTTTTTGCGCTTTTGCCAAATTTAACGCCCCCACAATGACGCCAGAGTTCCATCATAGCAAATTGTAAGCCTCATGCCCCGCAAGCGAAAATGCGCTTTTTTTTCTAGGAGCTGTTGACAATATCTTGGGGAGCCCCAAATGCACCTGCAAGGGGGGTCCATGACGTTCCGTGGGAACCACCATGGACCTTTTCAAAAGCCAAGGCCCAGGATGATCAGATCTTGCCGACGAGATCAAGGCCGGGTCGCAGCGTATCGTCACCAGGATGCCAGTTTGCAGGGCAAACCTCACCGGGGTGCTTTGCTACAAATTGCGCGGCTTTGATTTTGCGCACCAGCTCTTCGGCATTGCGTCCAACTGCGTTGTCCTGAACTTCGGCGAGCTTGATTAGACCCTCGGGGTCAACCAAAAAGCTGCCTCGGTACGCCAGGCCATCGTCTTCGTTAAGCACACCAAAGGCGCGGCTTAAGTTGCCTGTGGGGTCTGCTAGCATCGGAAACTTGATTTTCTTGATCGTTGCCGACGCATCATGCCAGGCCTTGTGCACAAAGTGCGTGTCGGTCGAAACCGAATAGACCTCGACGCCCATTTTTTTAAGCTCTGGGTACTTGTCGGCCAAGTCGCCTAGCTCGGTAGGACATACAAAGGTAAAGTCCGCTGGGTAAAAGAAAAACACGCCCCATTTACCCGCAAGATCCTTATCCGACACCGTCACGAATTTCCCGTCATGAAAGGCTTGAACTTTGAATTCGGTTAATTTTGAGTTGATGATAGTTTTCATTTTAGACTCCTAATTTGATGAATGAGGGCTGATCCTGCGCCAGCCACTACCCTAATATCGTCGGAAGCCTAACAAAGATAAAATATATAAAGTATAAATTACGATAGATAATACCTATTAAGTTCCTCCCTTTCTGAAAAAGCTCCGCTTTTTCAGAAAGATCTGCCTTCAAGCCGATCTTGGCGCTGCCAAAGAGCCTGCAGCCCCTCGAGCACGATGCGATTATTGGCATTTTGCTCTTCGACTAGCAAATTGGTGCGCTCAATAGATCCACGGAGCGTTGCCAGCTCGCTCGCGAACTCGGCGCGAAAAACATCGATCTTGGAATTGACAACTGCGATCTCGGCTTTGAGCTCTTCTCGTACCCCTTTAACCTCGGCTTTGACCCCTCTAACCTCGGCTTTGACCCCTCTAACCTCGGCTTTGACCCCTCTAACCTCGGCTTTGACGCCTTTAATATCCTCTTTGAGCTCACGCCGTGTGCGATCAAGCATGCCACGAGTAGCGGGAAGGTCCGCTGCCTTTGCCTTAGGGATTCTGATGGGTTCGCGCGATTTCATAGGTAGTCCTTTCTCTTTCGCTAGACGATATTCTGACCTTTACCATAAATTTACCAGGTCTCAAAGGGTCGCCGAACCCAAAGCAAAAGATGCCGGCAAAGGACATCCGTATTGGTTTTATGAATGTATCAGTCGACTGTCAGGGCTGAATCTGGGTGTTGGGGAGGCGGGGCCGGTTCAGCGAGCCGTGATCGGTAGAGGCTTGATTGAGTTCCTTTTTACAATCTTCAGCGCATTCGCTCCTAGGTGGCGGCAGTCATTGCTCGCTAGCGAAAATCCGGCTATTTTTCCAGGCAGCGAGATTGTGGTTGTTTCAGGGCTTTGCTAGCTGTTAAAAAGCCAATTCAATTGAATTTTTAGGTGGAATCCGATGACCTCTTATCACGCGACCGACAAATTACGCCAAATAGTCGCAAATGAGCTTTCGGCCTTGATTGGGCCCAAGGCAGGTTTGAACAGCCAAGATTTCTATTCGATGCTCGAGCGTCCCAAGAATGAGGACCATGGTGATTATGCTTTGCCCTGCTTTCGGTTTGCCAAGGCGATGAAGCTGGCCCCTGTGGCGGTAGCTTCGGATTTTCAGTCGACTATTTCGGCTAAGACCAATCAGGTCATCGCCAACGTCCAGGCTGTCGCAGGATTTTTGAATCTTTCCATCCACCCCGGGGTCTATACCGAGCAACTTTTGTTGCCTCTTTCTGACGGGAGCTACTTTGATCGCTTGCGCACTCAAAATGCCGAACGCGTCATGATCGAATATTCTCAGCCCAACACGCATAAGAGTTTTCATGTCGGCCATATCAGGAATGTCGCACTAGGCGATGCCCTGGGGCGCTTGTATCGCTTTGGTGGTTACCAGGTGACCATGGCTAATTATTTAGGAGATGAAGGGGCTCATATCGCAAAATGCCTATGGCACATCAAAGACGCTAAGCTATCCCTTCCTAGCGACAACAGAGCTGCATGGCTTGATGAGCAATACCGGCAAGGCACCAAGGCACTTGACGATGCCAAGAATGACCCCGAACGAAAGAAGACGATTGAAGCAGCTATCTCGCTCATCCTCCGGCGAATCGAACAGAAGTCCGGAGAGGACTACGAGCTCTGGCTCAAGACCCGCGCCTGGTCGATCGAGGATTTCGAGGCGATCTACAGCTGGTTTGGTGCCCATTTTGATCACTGGTTTTATGAATCAGAAGTGTCCGACGAAAGCCAATCGATTGTTGACGAATATTTAGCCAAGGGCATCTTTGTCGAAGACGACGGCGCGATCGGCCTTGACCTCAAAGAGGACAAACTTGGCTTTGCCCTGTTGCGCAAACGCGATGGCAATACTTTGTACCTAACCAAGGATTTGGCTTTGGCTCGGCGCAAATTTAATGAATTTAAAATCGATCGCTCAATTTATGTGGTCGCCTCCGAACAAAATCTTCATTTCAAGCAGGTGTTCAAAACACTCGAAAAAATGGGTTTTCCCCAGGCTAAGCGTTGCTTCCACCTTAGTTACGGGATGGTAACCCTGCCAGAAGGCAAAATGTCAACAAGGACCGGCAACACCGTGAGTTTTGCTCAGCTTAAACGCGAGATCCTGGCCGAACTTGACACGATCATGGCCAAATACCGTGGCCAATGGAGCGATGATGAGATCGAATCCGTCAAGCACAATCTCGCCGTGGGCGCGATTCGGTTTGGGATGATTTCGTCTGATCCCGCCAAGGATATCGTCTTTAATCTCAGCGATTGGCTGAGCTTCGAAGGTTTTTCAGGCCCTTACTTGATGTATGCTTTCGCAAGAACCCGTTCTATCCTAGCAAAAGCCGAAGCTATGAATCTAAAACCAGAGCTCAAAGCCAGCGATGTATTTGGCTCGGTCGAAGAGATTGCACTGCTCAGGCTGATCAACGATTTCAACAACACAATCGAACAAAGCATACAGACTGCCAAACCAAGCGTTTTAGCGCATCATCTTTATTCGCTGTGCAAGGCTTATAACCGTTTCTTGGCGCAGCATTCGGTCCTGCACGCTGAGGACCAGGCTGAGCGTTCGAGCCGACTCGCTTTGGTTGAAATCGTAAGTAAGGTCATCTGGCAAGGGCTTGCCCTATTGGGGATAACACCGCCAGACCGAATGTAAATAGAGTATGACTACAGCGCTTCAAAAACCGCAGAGACATGCGGATTAATATTGAGGCGTGCCGTGTGAAGCGAGTTAACTAAAGGGTTGGGCGTCGCAATGTCACCCGATAGGATGGAGGTAAACTGCCTCATCTTGGATTCGATTTCCAAATCGCGAGAACCAGCCGACAAAAACAAATTCTCGACCAGATTTTTTTCGTAGAACATTTTGACGAACCGGTAGTACGTCCAGAAAAGACTCTGATACGCTCGACCATAGGGCGAAAGGTCTTGAGTACAAAATCGTGCCCCTTTGCCCAGGACCTGTATCGCCTGAGCAGCAAGCCGAGCCGAGTTTAATCCGATATGAACGCCCGAAGAAAATACCGGGTCGATAAACCCAGCAGCATCACCGATAAGAAGCTCGCGGTCGAAGACTATGCTGCGCGCAACGCGCTGAAAATTAAACTTGAGCCGGAAGGGTTCCTTGGGTCGGCCAGAGGTTATTGCCCTGACAGCCGGCAAGCGCTCCATGAATAAATCGCCTATTTGATCCAAGGATTCGCCTCGCTTGCGCAGATACCCAAAACTTTTGGTATGCATGACAAAGCCTATGCTCATCACATCAGGCCCGATCGGGATCCCCCAGGCCCAGTTTGGGATCCGGTTGCCATGATCCGCTGGAAGAAAGTCAGAAAAAAGTTCATCGTAAAACAAAGCAATCAAGATATCGCCATCGAGATAACTGGGTTTTGCGGCATCGTAGGCAAAATACGAATAGAGCGCCGTGCGGTTATCGGCATCGTCGTTTGCAACATAGAGTTCGGGATGCCGCGACAGGTTCCCTATCCCCGAGGCATTTACCATGAGATCGCAGCTCAACATTGCATCAAAATAAACGCGTTCGGGAGTCTTTTGGATATTTTGAACCCGGTAAGGGGCAAACACTGAAACACCCAAGCTCCGCGCATGGTTCAAAAAAACTTCGTCAAATCTATCGCGTGCAACGTGGTAGATATGGTTATACTGCGGGTTGAGCGACTCCTCGAAAAAAAACCGGCATCGCCTCTCAGAACGCTGCGAGTGAAAGCTTGCGCCATATTTCTTGATAAAACCAAGAGAATCGAGTTTGGCATCCAGGCCTACGTCTTTAAAAATCTGCCAGGAAAAGGGCAATAAACTCTCACCGATCTGATGCCTTGGAAAGGAAGCTTGCTCGCATAAGGCCACCCGATAATCAGCCTTTGCGAGATAGCAGGCTAGAGCGGTCCCAGCTGGGCCGGCGCCACAAATTGCAACATCAAAGTGCGGAATCATAGAAAATCCAGGTTGGTTTAGGTTCAGTCCGGTGCCCAATCAATTAAGTTGAGCCAACTTTCTGCCCCGAAAACCATGAAGGTGCAAGCCCTAATCGGTCCCAAGCAAGGTGCGGCAGGTTTGCAGATGCAACGCCAAACGTTAATTGAGCTTGATGACCCTAACAAACGAGACTACTGGATCAACAGTATCGGCTTGGATTTCAAAAGCCGGTTCTAATCCGGCTCCCTTTAAACCCACGTCCTGGAAAAAGAGGGTCACTGTTTCGACCTTTCCTGATTTATCTGTGGTAATAGTGCGATACTGATTGGCATTTTTCGCCTGGATCTTCACCCTAAATTTGCCTGTCTGGCGATTATGGTAGGTAATCTTTAGCGCGATATCGTGCGAGCCTTTTCCCCAAAAGGCCTCGTCCACCGTAAATTTTAACTTGGTGTACCTCTGGGCTTTGTTGGTAGTCCTGGCTGTATAGTCGAAAAGATATTTGGGATGATGCCCCGTTGTATCCGACACAACATCGACACGTGCTGTTGGAAAAGTTTTGCTCTCGCTATCATCGCGCTGGTGCAGCCAGCGTTCGAAATTCTTAACCGGCTGAGGTTTTCCTCTGCTGTCTTCTACATAACTTTCCCGAAGATAAACCCACGCATCGGGGCTTGTCTCGGCTGTTTTACCCAAGGATAGACTCACATATGACAAGAGAGCTTCATCCAAAGTTTCTGACGATGTCCACAGGAAATTTCTCCGCATCTGAAGCGTGCGCAGCATCGATTCGCGGTAGCGATGGTGCTGAGTCGCAAGCGGGCCAAAACGCTTCTGCCACTGCGAACCATACTCTTCGTTTTCGTCTCCGAACACCCTGCCAGTCGCTAAGGCGGGACAGCCTTCAATCAGATCAAGATATCCATTGCTATCGATCCTTTGGCAGAGGCTATCGTTCTGCGTGTCGTTCAAATACGCCTCGATAAAACCGCTTCGTTGGCCAATCCCTAAATCGAACGCGTATTTAAGGTTGGGGCCCCAATTTTCCACGTAAGCTAATTTGTAGGAAGCTTCTTCGAACGCATCGCTCCAAGCTTTCAGACGGTCTCTGGTGATTTCCGCATCTCTGCCATCGATCGGGTCATGCCCCTCCTCGCCGCGACTTTTCGATTTGTTGTGAATATACACAACCTTGATTTCAGGCATCTTGGGAATTTTGGAAAGACGTAGCTGGTTTAAGAACCGAACATAGTATTTTTGGTAACAGGGGTCATAGATATCGGCATTGACCATTTGGTACTGATCGGCCGTATCGCTCTCGGAATTTTCTTCGATCAGTGTGAGATTGCAGGTATCGACCAACCAATCAGGAACGGCGCCAGGTTGGATATCCCAAGGTTGACTGTCCGAGTCGCGTTTTTTCTGCTGAACGGTCGATGCGTAAAGATGAAGCACAACACCCAACTCCATGGTAGGGCTGACAACGGCTTCGGCTATCGCATCGCGGAGTTTCCAAAACTTATACTCCCCGTTTTTCGGCTCGAGATCGCGCCATTTGATCTTCACTGGCACGACCTGATTGCCCGGAAAACGCACATCGGGATTATACTGCACAAACCCCTGAGGATCAGCCATCACGTCAGAAGGAAGGCTATAGTCCCAGCCCTCAACGACATGATCGCCCTCGATCCAAACCGGTCGCTCGACATTTTTTGAAGGCTCCGGT
>CAZOSN010000164.1:0-10194 GCA_964582405.1 uncultured Oligoflexales bacterium
TTGGGGACAACGTGTTCGAGGTCTTTGTTGCTTTTGGTAGTCACATCCTAGACTTTTCAGATCATATGAACCGGCTTCGCGAGTCGGCGGCCATGATTCGTCTCGGCATACCATGGTCGGATGAAGAATTGAAGTTTGAAATCGAATCCATGATCGAGCGGCAACAATTTGCCAAAAGCTATATCAGGCTACTCGTCACGCGCGGCGACGGCATAAACCTTGGATTTAACAAACAAACTTTACCCAACAGGTTCATCTACTGCCTTAAGGCTAGAGCCGAAAATCCCTCGATCTATACCGAAGGCCTCAAGGTCAAAAAATTTACACACAGCACTGAACGAGGAGCCTCGGCCAAAACAGGGAATTATATCAAAAGTATCATTGCATTGCATGATGCCCAGACCGAAGGATTTGATGAAATTCTATGGGCAAACACCGAAGGTGAAGTCACAGAATCAGCAACGGCCAATGTGTTCTTCATCGGGCGCGAAGGAGACCTGGTCGAAATCGCCACCCCGCCAGCCTCAAGCGGGCTTCTGCTGGGCATAACTCGAAAGCGCATCATTCAACTTTTGAATGATGCTAAGATACCGGTAACCGAGCGGACAATTTTTTTTGATGAACTTGCACGCTTCGATGAAGCTTTTGTTACGTCAACGGTTCGCGGGCTTGTGCCCATCTCGCAGATCAATCATCAAAAGCTTCATACAACTCGACCAAAAGCTACATTTCGGCACATTGACCGTCTCTATCAGGCCTGGGTTACCTCACAAATTGGCTACCGGGTACAATGGATCGATGGGTCCGTGGACACACAGACAACGTGATTCGAGCAGGTGAGGGAGGTGAAATAGCCTTGAGCTATTCCTTTGTCACTGCTTTTTTGCTCGGATTCTGCTCACGCTGACCATCTTTGACCTTTTCGATGACTTCTTGAAATGCCTCGGTTTCAGAAGATACAGCACGCTTTTTGACTTCTTCCATAATGTTGTGCCGAGTCGTATACTCAGAGCTGCTAAGAATAATCTGACGACCTCGGCGGTTCCTAAGGTTGAAGATCAGGGGGGCCTTTAGATTGGCCGTCATATTCTGAGGATTGCTCGGCATCGTTATAATTACCGAGATAACCGCATCCTCCTCGCTCTCCAGCTCTAATTCACCAACTTCAGATTCGCTGACTTCGACGGAATAGTCAGGCTTAAAAAGCAACGGATTGATCAAAACGAATGCGATCGCTCCATCATCTAGTGACTGCAGCCATTTAAAAGGAGAGTCTTTCTCGTGATCAAGCAGCACATACTTCTTCAACTCTGGAAATCCTACCAATCCCGAAGGAAGAAAAATCACGTCTTCTTCACGAACCTCAATGTCACTGAACCTTGTAGTTTTAACTTTAAGCAAGGCTCATCCCCCTAACTAAGAGTTAACCGCTTCTGGAGAATTTCAAGAGAAAATCTGTATATTTATACTATACTATCATCTTAACCCAGCAGAATCACTTTTTTCAACTTTTAACCCCAAAATCATTACTTAGCGACGTCGGATACTCTTCAATACCGGCTCGGGCCTTGTCTTAGCGTCCGAACCAAATACATTCGCGACCGCAGTTAAACCCTCCAACCCCGCTACCGATGCGCGCCTATTCTCATCCTGAATACGCTCGTATACCTCTTCACGATGAACTATAGTGCGCTCAGAAGCTTTTATTCCAAGCCGAACCTGCTTTCCCTTGATCTGCATCACGACAATCTTGATGTCGTCCCCGATCGCAATCCCTTCTCCAACTTTTCTGGTCAAAACAAGCACCCCTTACCCTCCTTGGTGTGGTGCGACCATTCCTAAGATGGTCCAATGCTACTGAAGAAAATTTAACAACGAAGGCTGAAGCAATTTAGTCGATGCCATGAGCGTGCTCTGCAATACGGACTCGGTTCGTTTAAAATCCGAAGCGGTTCTGTACATGTCAGCATCCTGAAGCTTAGAAATATTGCCCGTCGTCGAATCTTGTGCGGCTCCGAGCTGGCTACTTATCGACTCCAGACTATTATACAATGCTCCAATCTTAGAGTGGAAGTTTGTGACCTTATCAAGTTGAAAATCAAGCTCTTCCATGGCAACCCTAATCTGTGGAATATCATCATCCATAAGTCCCGTATACAAAACATTGAGCGTATGAATGAGATTAAAGTGCCCCTTTGCCCTTTCCCCGTCGTTGGCTTCAAACAAGCTCCTTGATTGAAGATTCATCTGTTTGTAGTCCTGTTCACCAACCTGAATAAAAATTTCACCATCATCACCTAAAAAAAGTCCATCATCGCTGACAGGAGGGGTTTGCGATCTAAATCCACCAAAAACATACCGGTTGCCATAGGTCGAATTTCCCATTGATACAACCGAGCTCATGATCTCCTTGATTTCGCGAGCAGTAGCGCTCCTACTGGCGGGTCCATAGGACTGATTTGCCATCGCTACCGAAAGTTCTTTTGCCCGGATCAAAGCATTGCTGATCCCCGAAACAGCAAGCTCAGAGCTCTCAAGATAGCCCTTAGCATAGTCTATACTTTTTGAGATCTGTTGCTGCTGAGCGAGCCGCTTTTGTTCCTTGACAACCTGAGCTGCGTTGATCGGATTGTCTGACAAGTGATTGATGGTCTTCTGCGTCGACATTTCTTCGAGCATCAGAGCGTTATTGTTCTTAGCATTCTCCACGCGGTCGCTCGTGACGTTGTAGCGTTGCCTCTCTGAAACTCTCACGATCTAGCTCCTATTAGCGTTTCATGTTGAGCACCGTTTCGAGCATTTCATCAATGGCAGTTATAACTCTTGAAGACGCAGTGAAATTCGCCTGCCACTTTAATAAATTAGTGGCTTCTTCATCCATTGATACGCCTGAGACGGCTTCTTTTCGCGACGTAATATCATCTAAAAGCAATTTATCTGCCTCATGCGAATTCTTAGCCCGAACAACTTCGAGGCCTAGAGCGCCAACCATATTTGCATAGTAGTCATTAAAACTTGCATTTCCGCCAGCCATGAATTTGGTATTCTCAAGCCTCAGAATATCGTTAAGATTAACGTTGTCTGCTGGTGCATCGGGGGTGATTGCTGCCGAAATCGCATCAGTTGATCTGAGGATTGCGTTACTAAGCTCAAATGTTTCCGCCGCCATTCGCGGATCTTCCGAAATTGTAAACAGATCACGCCCGGTTGAGGTTTTGAAATTATTAAGTCCAAACCCCTGCCGATGAATCGCGTTCACGGAGTAGGCAAGGGTCGAAGCAAGTTCATTATTTTGATTGATCAGACCTTCAAGCACCGTATCCCGCACATCAAAGTAAGCCTTTAGTTTGCCCCCAGTGTTCCACTGGGTGGCGTCCCGCGAGAGGGAGCTATTCAAAGGCACAACACCAATATCGTAAAATCTACCATGGCTCGTTTCGCTTCGATCTGGATTTACCTGCGCTTCAAAATGTGCGCAGTTGCCCCGTTCAACCAGAAGGGTTTCATCAGGTCCTCTGAGCACAAGCATTCCATATTCGTCCCGATAATAGTTAATGCCTACCGACTTTGCTACCTGGGACACTAACCGATCTTGCTGATCGCGCAAGTCGTTGGCATTTTTCTCTTCGCCGGCCTCCATTTCACGGATACTGACGTTAAGTTGAGCGATATTATCAATTGCAGTGTTAAGCAAGTCGACTTCACCCTTAATTTTGTTATTTAAATCGATTTGAGTAGCTTTCAGCGCGGAATCCACGCGGTGAAAACTCTGGGCCAAACTGAGAGCAGACTCTCTAACCCCTGTTCTAGCAGTCAATTCATCCGGAAAATTGGCAAGTTCGCGAACTCTATTAAAAAAATTGGTGATTCCATCGGCTACGGTCGAAGTCAATTCGGGATTATAAATATCCTCGATTCCTTTGAGTTCGTCGAAGTAGGCCGTGCTACGGCCAGACAACTGATGAGTTTCATTGAGATGCTTCTCAATAAATTGATCATGAGCCCTGGTTATGGTTTTGACAAAAACACCATTTCCAATCAGAACACCTCGTGTTTCAGATGGATCCCGCTGAGCCAACTCCACCCTTTGGCGTGAGAATCCCTCTGTCTGAGCATTGGCTATGTTATGACCAGCCGTGTCCACACCTTGCCGTGTCGCAAACAATGCTTCGGCTCCAACATTCAAGGTATGGTATAGGCCAGCCATTTGTCAGACCTTAACCTGAAGGACCGAAAACTGCTTGATCTGCTTGACTTCGCCATCCTGCGAATAATTGCCCTCGGAGATCTGTCGCATCTCATTCCAAAAAGCTAGCTGCTCATTGCGCCTCTTAATCAGCGCACCAATGATGTACGCATTTTGCTCAACCAGAGGCTTAAGACTGCGGTAGCGAGTCTGAAACAAATCATGGGTTTTTTTAAGTTTGATCAAACCAAATTCAAATACCTGCCTTTGGAAGGCCGACGTTGACGGAGATAATACCTGGAGTTGCTCATTGAGCCACTCCCATAGATGAGATACCGACAGAACCTTGCCCTTGGCCAGTTTCATACTCAATTTTTGCAGCCGTTCGCAGTCATTCACTATATCTTGTGCAGCTTTTTCCTTGAGAATTATAAGATCCTCTAGCTCGTCGTAACTCCGATCTGAGATAAATTTATGCTCATCCTTAATTATTTTTTCAAAACGCACATAGACCTCATTGAGGCGCTTTAAACACTCCTCAAGCTCAGCAACGGCATCGATGAGCACTTCGATTAACATGCCTAATTCCCTTAATCAGTTTGGCTCATTCTTCAATAGTCGCCAGCCGATCCTTAATAGCTTCCCGCATCATGCCATCGGCAATTTTTTCGGGATCTACCTTATATTCACCTTTTTCTATCTTAGCTTTTAGCTCCGCGACTCTATCTTCCCGGATGTCTGGCGTATCATTTGCAATCTGATGAGCCTTAGCCCTTGCCGCCGCAAGATCCCGAGCTTCAGGAGATAATTGCACATCAAAGCCACTCAATTTGAACAGTTTTTTCTTGTCAACCTCGCGGGTTGCATCATCTGTGCGCGACTTAATATCGTCAAGCCGATCTGCCGATGAATTACCGACAAGTGACGGACCTATTGATCCCACAGATTTAGTTTCCATAATTGACTCCTACTGATTTGACTTTCATTCACTATCGTTATCTTGAACTTGCTTAGAGCCGGACTGTTCATAGATCTTCAGACCCGTATTTTTTTGTATTGCAGCAAGCTCCTGATCGTAGATTCCTAATAGCTGCTTCTCAATCGCATCAGCCAATCCAGTCTGCCTCAACGAGGCCATCTGCCTTGCATACTCTGAATCCAACATGCTTGTAAAAATCTCTTCGCCATTTCCACCATCGATGAGCTTGGATTTCTGCACAGAGCTACGCATTGATTTTAGCATGATTTCAGTGAAAAGAGATTCAAACTCCTCGGCCGATTTGCGGAGGGATGCCAAATCATCTTGATTGTACGGTACTGGCGGATTTTTGCCTAGTTCAAGGGGAATCGTCGGAGCGGTTGTAATGAGCGATGATTTCATACTCACATCATTTTAAGCTTGGCGTTAAGAGCACCTGCCGCATGAATACCTTGCACAATGCCAACCAGGTCTGGCGGTGCGACACCCAATGCATTGAGCGACTTCACCAAGTCTCCTACAGTTGCACCATTAATCGGAGCCACAGTTTGAATCTTTTCATTCTTGGGTTTTCCAACTTGAATTGTCAGATCACCATGAGAGATCACGACGGGTTCGATCGTGACATCAGCCCCCATCACAACTGTCCCGGTATGCTCATTAATTACAACCATGGCCTCTATATCTTTATCGACCTTTATTCCCTCGATTTCTGCAATATAATCTATAGGACGATCAACAAACATCGGTGGCAATTGAATCTCGATTTCGGTCGAATCGATGCTTTCAGCATAAAAACCTTTAAAGTGCTTGTTGATTGCCTCGGCGATTCTCGAACTTGTTGTAAAGTCGGGATCTTTTAGTGTAAGAGCGAGCCCATTTTGACTCATTAGATCCGGTGTAAATTCGCGCTCGACAACGCCGCCATCTGGAATATTGGCCACTGTAAGGGTCTTTGGCCCCACACCATTAGCCTGACCCGTCACTATTTGCCCCGAACCCACGACATAGACTAAGCCATCCCCAGCAGTTAACCGAGTTTGAATCAGCGTCCCACCCACAAGACTGAGTGCATCACCTATCACCGATACCTTGACATCGACTTTGCTGCCATTGCGAGCAAATGCTGGCAGCGTGGCCGTCACGACAACTGCGGCTACGCTTTTACTAATAACTCCAGTTGGCTGAATATCTATCCCAAGGCGTGTGATCAAGTTTGCAACCATCTTGTTAGTCGATATCGATTTAGGACTATCACCAGTTCCGGGAAGCCCAACAACTAGACCAAGCCCTGTTAGTTGATTGGTGCGATTGCCTTTAATCGATGAAATATCTTTGATCCGCACCTCAGCCGCAAAGCTACATGAACTCCAAAAAACAAGGAAGGCGACTATGTTGATGCACCGGATCATCGGTTATTCCTCATTTTTCTTAGACTTAGCCGCCTTCTGTTCTTCTTTATCCGCTGCTGCTTCTTCTTCGACTTGTTTCTGATAGTTGGCGTATTCTTCTTCAAGCCCCTTCATATCTTTCTTTAATTCAGTGATTTCCTGCTTACCTTCTTCGATTTGATCCTCACGCTCTTTAATTACACCCTTGAGACTCTCTCGCTCTTTAACAATTTCCGCGCGTTCGTTCGCAAGCTTTTGACGCTCCTGAGCCATCTGAACCCTTTGCGCAGTTAAACTCTTAAGATTGGTTTCAAGCTGCTTTTTTACCCCACGCATCTGATTTTTCTTTTCTTCGAGCGTAAGCGCGGCTTTGGATTTCGCCTCGCTAAATCCTGACATTCTCAACGTATACTCATCCTCCCAGGCCAATGATTTTCGTTTGGTCACATCACCATCTTCGCTTTGTGCCCATTCGACGTCATACAAATCATTGGTGGTGAGTTGCCTCTTTTGCCTGAGGGCTTCATGAGGTACCCGCGCTCGGACATTGATAGCATTCGATTCGAATCCATTGGTCGATTGTCTCGTCATAACAACCATGGCGTCACCATTGGGTAACAAGTTTGCCACCCTCATTCTTAAGTTTTTCAGAATTTCGGGATTGCGTGGCCCTGCATCGAGATCCGGCAAAGCTTTGAGTAGCGTTTCCTCTAATTTTTTGGCCTCTTCGGCTTGAATCTGAGCTGGTGTCTTTGTTTCTTTGCCCTTATCCTTGTCTTTTGGCTTATCCTTTCCTGCCGCTTCGGCTTTTGATTTATCAGATTCTCCGGCCTGATCTTTATTCGATTCCTCAGTCAGCTGATGACTTGTAACGCGAATGTCTAGATAATCATCGATGTAGCCCCTAGGGATTTCACCCATCAAGATATTACGTGGATCATCTAACCGATAAAGCGATCCTGACACTGGCCCAGACTTAACTTTTTCAACACCGATTCTCTTCTGCAATACATATATTTCGGGTGGCTTCTCTGGTTCTTCGACCGATCTTGTCCTAACAGATGTTGCACCATGTGGCCTTAGATCAAGATTCCTCTGAGTAACTGGAACGAGACTGGACCGGCATCCAATCAATATGAGACTCAGCAATGCAAGGCGCACATGTATCACTAGAAGCGTACCTCAACCGTCTTTGCCCCAACGACCTTCGCGTTCAGGGTGCGTTTGGTCTTAAGATAGAGAACTTCGATATCCTCATTGAGTCCCGCAGTTTTTAGACTCTTAGCCTTTCCTGTCACCACCAATGGTCCATCGATCATTCTCATATCAACAATTTCGCCACGCTTAATCAAGGAACCTCGCCCAATGTCATTCTTCGATAAAACAGTTCCTACCCTGATCAGTCGATTGGCTATATTTCCAGAGAGATCGGCAATATCACTAAAAGTGGATGCGTTTTTCATATAGGCCTTGCGATCCACCCAATCCAATTTTACATTTTTTTCAGAGATCAATTCGGAAGCAGGAATATCACTAGCAGCTACCACTAGGAGATCTTGAATCGCTACCTTCAACCTAAGATCCAAGCTTCTAGTCTCCGACTCATAATCGGTCGAGCTGAGATTCATTTTAACCGTGGATTTTTCAAGATCGAAATCAGAAAACGAGAATTGATTAAAATAGGACGAGACCGGTGCATAAGGCAACTGCACATCGACAACACTAACGCGAGTCTTCTGTGCGGTATCATATAGCTTATCTAATTGCTGATTTAGATTATGGAGGACATCGCTTTTATCAAACTGACGAGACTGGGCTTGGATCGTTATGCTGATGGGGCAGCTTAGAATAAAATCGACGTTGTCATATTCTTGAGTCAATATGCTTTTTAGTCCATCGCAGTTTAAACGACTGATCTTGGTAGGAGGTGGAGCCTGTGCTATCATCACTCCAAGAATCTCCTCACAGATAGGCTGATACCCGTCGCACAAGGCCACGTCTTCAAAATAGACGTTTGGCCGTGCCACCAAAGAATGAGATTTTGTCTCAATCTTGATAGGGATTCGAACCTGCGGTGCCACATCAACCGCCGAAGCACGCGGAGCTAGAGCGACCACTAAGCATCCTAAACTCCATTTCTTAATCGAGATCACCCCTTACCCCATACGAATTACCTGATATTATTGGTCTGCTGCAGCATTTGATCACCCGTTTGAATTACTTTTGAGTTAAGTTCGTAGGCTCTCTGACCCGAAATCATGTTGACCATCTCTTCGACAATATTGACATTCGACGCTTCCAGTTGTCCCTGTGAAATCGCGCCAAAGCCTTGTGAACCAGCTTTACCGACAATCGGTTGACCGCTCGCAACCGTTTGACCAAATAAATTTCTCCCCAAAGAATCAAGACCCGTCGGATTGATAAAGTTGACCAAATCAATCCTACCCAACTCCTGAGTCTCCGGTCCTATGCGGACCGAAACAGTCCCATCAATTCCGATTTGAATATTGTCATGTGTTACACCCTGAGGAATTACAATCTCCGGCACAACGGGAAATCCATCGCCATTGGTAAGTCTGCCACCACTGTCAACTTTAAAGCTACCATCGCGAGTGTAGCCGATGGTGCCATCGTCTTTTTGAACCTGAAAGAAGCCCTCGCCACTTATCATCAAATCGGTCGTTTTGTTGGTGATTCGTGGCGACCCCTCTGTGAACATTTTTTCAACAGTCGAAATCCTCGCTCCCGCACCGATCTGAATCCCACTTGGTACGATCGTCCCCGACGTTGAATTCTGGCCTGGCGCCCTAAGCGTCTGATAAACCAAATCGTGAAAATTTGCGCGCGAACGTTTAAATCCCGTCGTATTCACGTTAGCAAGGTTGTTTGCTATGGTATCGATGGTAATTTGCTGCGCCTCCATACCAGTCGCGGCTGAATAAAGTGATCGCATCATACCTCAAACCCTCCTTACGCTTGGACGACACCGATTGAATTTGACGATTTTTCCATCATCGAATCAAAATTGCTGACAGCTTTTTGATAAGCTTCATAAGACCTTTGCGCTATAATCATCGAAGTTAGACTCTTTATCGCATTGACATTAGAGCCTTCAAGAAACCCTTGCCGGACGTTAGGGCTCTGCATGAGTTTGATGCCATCTTCGGGACCATCGTAGTAAACGTAGTTGTGACCAGCACGTTCGATAAGATTTTTATCCAAAATATCAAATACTTTTATCCGATCAACAAGTTGATCATCTTGATAGACCTCGCCTGATTGGTTGACGTTGAACGCACCAGCACGAAGATAAATCGTCCCCTTCTCACCCATAATAGGATCGCCATCTTTTGAAACCAAGGCACCATCGGTCCCAAGCGTAAGATTCCCCGCCCTTTGATACCGCATCCCCTGATCGGTATGAACTTGAAAATAACCCCGTCCTTCGATCATCAAATCAAGCGGATTATGAGTTACCAAAGCCGGTCCTTGCATATCGTTTCGCTCAATTCCGGCTATTCCCGCATAGCTTAAGTCGTTGCCATGAAGGTGAAGAAGATCCTCGAATTCGACTTTATAGTTTGCCGGGGGAATGGGACTCTTATAATTTGGATAAGGATCTGGGTTCTGTAGTGTAA
>CAZOSN010000165.1:0-10149 GCA_964582405.1 uncultured Oligoflexales bacterium
ACAACTCAAGCAGAGCGAAGAACAACTCAAGCAGAGCGAAGAACAACTCAAGCAGAGCGAAGAACAACTCAAGCAGAGCGAAGAACAACGGAAGCAGGACGAACCTTTGAGCGCGAAAAAAGCCAACCTCCTGGACTTAATGGTCGAAGGCCATGCCTATGAGCAAGGTTTGGGACGTACCGTGGACTTTCAGGCGGCCGCTATGTGTTTTCAAGAAGGTGCGCGGCAAGGGAGTCAACTGGCAGCAAAACGCCTCGCGCAAACCATTGCCAAGGCTGATCTATCCGAAGAGGATATGAAAAAAGCAGCAAGCCTGTTTCAGGCTGAGGCCCCGGGTTTCCTAATTCAGCGAGAGGCCAAGCCCGCCCGGAGGCCCAAGGTTTTGGTCATCGATGACGGGCCAGATACGCTCATGGTTTTGGAATACATGCTGCGCAAAGCCGGTTTCGAGCCGATTACCGCCACCGATGGAGTCGATGGTCTGGAAAAAACCCTGATTAGTCCCGATATCGACTGCATGCTGATCGACTTGCAAATGCCTAATATGAACGGATTTGAGTTCATTGCGACCCTTCGCCAGCAAAAGGCTTTTCTCACGACACCGATCATTATTATCACAGCGTTCTCTGATCCCAAGCTTATGCTGCAAGGGAAAAAACTTGGGGTACGAGGATGGATCAACAAACCGGTTCGCAAGGACCTTGTCATAGGCACCATAAAACGCATTTTAAAGGTTAGCAAATGACGCCAGTGATCCACCAAAACAGTCCGATCCTTCTAGGAGGCATGAACGCCGCCTACCGGGCGTTGTTGCAAAAAGCATTGCAGGATCTTGGCTTTAAGAAAGTTCAGTCCGCGAGCGAAATGCAGATCGTTGTCAACCGACTCGAGGCCGACAGCTATGACTGGTTGATCATGGGTGTCGAATGGAAAGAAGAAATCAATGCCTTGGCTCTGCTCGAGATGCTCAACCTGTACGAGTCACTGGCAAAAACCAAAGTTTCGCTCATGGTTGCCGAAACCGACTTGCCGTTTCTAACCCGCGCCTTCGAACTTGGTCTCATGTCGTATCACCCGATGATATCAACTGGAGACCAGGTGGCAAACGAAATAAAAAATCTGGTCCAGCTTCTATCCGAGCTCGATCATGACTATCGGCTCGTTTCAGCAACCTACCTCAAGCGCCATCTGACCGAACAAGGTTACACCAAGGATCTTTTAAAATTCGGCGAAAGGCTTGCAAGCATCTATCCATCTCACACCCATGTGTTGCTCGAACTAGCCGATATCTATATCCAATCAAACCAACACAACCGCGCACTATCTATCCTTAATCAGATCAACCTAATCGACCCACTCTCATCGATCAAAACCGAACCCTTGATCGAGCAAACGATCGTTTTTGAAAACGGTCAAGTCCGAGTCCCTGATATCAAGCCATTTCCAAGCTTCAAGGCGGCGCTTGTCGTAAGCCAGGACACCGTCGAAATCGATCAGATGATGGTTCAGCTCACCGAATTCTACATCACAAGCGAGCTTTTTGATCCGCGGATCGATTTCAACAAACAGTGCACCGGAAAACAGGTCGTGATTATCGACTGGCAGCAAGAAGACAATTCACCGACCAGTTTCATCGAAAAACTGCTTGAAGGACCGAACAGACACATCCCAATTCTGGTTCTACTTCCCGAAGGGGTTACCTTGGAGCGCGAACTCTGGACCTTTATGGGTATCTCAGAGGTAATCTGCAAACCTTTTGCCCAAAACAAGCTAGCTAAATCGCTAACAGCCCTGACCCATCAGGCGTTGCAGCAGCATGAGCTACTTAACTATCTCTTTCATCTGTCGTTCACGATGCGGATGAAACAAGCGCAGTTAGCCAAATCAGACTATATGAACAAAGCCCCCTTAACCGACGGCAAGCGTCTGGAAGTCGAAGCAATCCTAGCCTTACTTAACAACGAAGTCGCCCGTGCCCGGGACTTCTGCTACAAGGCCTTGAGCGTGGCAAGCGATGCTCCATTTGTTCTAGCTTTGCTTGGTCGGGCCTTGGAAGCAACCCGCGACTTTTCCGGAGCCCACGCGGCATTTTCCGAAGCCAGGATTCCAAAAATCGAGACACTGGTGGACGCGCTCAAATATGTCAAGAATATACCTCCGGTATTGCCGTTTCTGGCAAGCATCTACCGCGCCCGTGCTAGGACCTTGATTCGATCCGAACAATTCATGGACGGTTTTTCTGCCTATTTTGAACTGCTGCATTGGCTGTCCCTAGCAGCCCCATCGCTCTATAGCGAGATTGCAGCAGAACTTGGCGAGGAGGCCGCCCAACGGCAGTACCTAAGGATCGCAAAAGCGTCCTATTCCAAAGTTGCCAGCTTGCAAACCGATGAGATCAAACGGGCAGACGCTGAGAAAAAGGCGTTGGCGCTTGAGGAGCTGATCCATAAATCGCAAGAATACAAAGTCCCACGCGAACCCAAAGTCGATCCACACCGCGACCTTACCAAAATGATCAAACGCGGCACTGCCATGGATAGTCGCGATACCTGCTGCCGATTTATTTACAAAAACACCGAGAATAAAACGGCAACCGAATTTTTGACCAAAACTCCTATCAAGTTCCGTGAGCGCACGATCTGGCCTGGCCCGCAGGCTCAGGTAAAAGTCAGCTGATCCCAATCAGAATCAATTCTGGAGGTGATGGAAAACCGGTCATCGGGAATGCCGGACATCAAACTCCTTCATAAACTTACAGAGAGCTTTAGCTCCCTCTAACGGCATACCATTGTACATCGAGGCGCGAAAGCCTCCCACCGATCGATGCCCGGCCAACGCATACAAACCGGCCGCGAGCGCCTCTTTTTCAAAGGATGCATCAAGGTCGGAATCCTTCAAACGAAAGGCAATATTGACATGTGACCGGCTGTGAGGTTCGGCAACTGCGGTGTACAACTTGGAAGAATCGATCACATCGTAAACCATCGCAGACTTTTGAGCATTGAGTTCACCCATGGCCCGGACACCGCCCTGTTCTTTGATCCAATTCAGCATCAAATCAAGCATATAAATAGCAAACGTGTTGATCGTGTTGCCGATCGATTGATTGTCGGCAAAGTATTTAAGATGCAGCATGAGCGGGATATCCGCTGGCGCATACCCTAGCAAGTCTTCCCGCACAACGACCAATGCCAGCCCTGATGGACCCAGATTTTTTTGAAAACCGCCATAGGCGAGAGCGACCTTGCTATAGTCTAGCGGTCTGGACATGAAATCGCTGGTGGCATCGACCACAAGCGGCACCGAACCCGTATCCGGCAGGCTTGCAAAGCTTGTCCCATACACCGTGTTGTTGGAGGTAATATGGGCAAAGCACAGATCGCTCCCTAGCAGGGTTGTATCCAGAGCCGGGACACGCCGGTACTGCTCCTCGCGCGATGATCCCCAAATGAACACCTCACCAAATTTTTTGGCCTCGGCGATCGCCTGGTTGGCAAATAGGCCTGAATCCACATAGGCCATTTTCCTACCGGCTTTTCGGCCCGCAAGGTTGAGTGGGATAGCAGAGAACAGGAGTCGCGGCCCACCTGGGACAAAGAGCACCTGGTAGTTGGGGGGCAGATCCAGAAGCTCCCTCACCAATTTGATACAACGCGTTAAAATTGCAATAAATTCTGGCGATCTGTGGGAGATCTCAATAATTCCGGCTCCCATTCCCTGGTAATCAAGAAACTCATCTGCGGCATGCTCCATGACTGAAAGAGGCAGCATCGCTGGCCCAGCGCTAAAATTAAAGACTCGATTTGCGCACCTCACGCTCACCCCCGTTGCAGCATCAATGTGGTTGATCCCTTATCTACCAAAAACGCACGAACTCTCCTATAATATAGAGAGAACCGTCCCAAAAAAAGGATGATCGTCTTGGCACGTGAGCCCACCCAATTCGGTATCGTCTTCGTTGACAGCGGCGAAACCCGCAAAAGCGTCCGAGCCGGCCTCATGGCGTCAGGAATCCGGCAAGTTTGCACCCCCTCTACCGAGACTGACTGCCTGAGCTTGCTCCGTGATTTTCCTGATGGCCTGCTGATCCTAGATTGGCGTGGTCAACTTACGACGAAAATACTTGATGCCTCGCGAGGCAAAAATTCGGTGGATTTGCGCAAGATTTTCTTGATCGTCGAGCATCCCGAGGGTGGTTTTCTACAGATCATGACCGACTATTCCCTCAACGGAATTCACGCTGGGCCCATCACCGAAGGTGATATTCAGCGCAATATCGGGGTCATCCTCGATCCCAATAGTCCGATCAATCTGAACAAGGAAAAGTTTGCCGATATCATGCGCTGCAAATTGAACCATGATCTCGATCGCGCGGTCAAGTTGATAGAGGAAATGGTTCAGGCCTCACCCTCCAACAATAAACTCAAGTTAGAACTGGCCTCGCTTCACATTGAAAGAGAAGAATGGTCGGCGGCAGAAAAAATCGTAGATGCCGTTCTCTTGCGCGAGCTTAATCTGCCGCGTGCCCTGCACCTTAAAGCGCGGTGTCTCCTTCAACGCAAAAAGCTAGCTAATGCCCGAGAGTACCTTCGGCTTTCAACCGACCTCAATCCCTTCAATGCAGATCGGTTGATCGATTTTGGCGAACTTCTGCTCAAACTCTACGAGCCACAACTAGCGCGGCAGAAGTTTATCGATGCCCAGGCCTTGTCGCCCCATGACCCGCGCGCAAAAGCCGGTATGATAAAGAGCTCCATGCTGCTCGGAACTCATAACGATATCATGCGGCTTATGGCCGATATATCCAACGAGCGCGAGCGAGCGGCGCTGTTCAACAACGCCGCGATCCTTTGCGTTGCAAATGGCGATTTCGCCCGGGCTGTCGCGCTCTATGATTTTGGCTCCAACCTCTTGACCAGCAACAGTCTCAAAGCAAAAATGATCTTCAACAAGTCACTGTCCCATATGAAAGCAGGAGAAAGGCAATTGGCCATTGAAATATGCCAAGAGGCCATGGCTCTCGATGGCAATTTTTCGCGCGCAAAAGGGCTCCTCAGCAAACTAGAAAAAGTCCCTGCTTCAAGGCCGATGGGCGGCACCTCGGCTCCCGAATTGACCTCCGAAGAAGAAGAACTTAGTATCGGCGATTTCAGCGACATGGACGAAGCTTTCTGACCGCATAGCTCAGCTCGCGCGACACTACAGATTGCTAAGCTTCTTTGACTGAATCAACCGGTCCATCAGCGTAATCACGCGTGGGTCCTCAGGAATTCGCTCGGCCAGCTTGCTAACGACATCATAGGCCTGATCGATTTCATCCAATTGGATATGGACCTCGACAAGCTTGAACGTCAGATCATCCAGCTCGTCAACTAGCAAGTTGACGCTTTCCTGCTCGATAAGGCGCTCATGGATTTCGTCTTCGTACCCCTTGATCGCAAGCTCGAGGTCGGTCTTGGCCTCGGCGAGCTGCCCATTGGCTAGCAAAATCTGGCTCTTCAGGCCATAGGACTTGAATTTGGCAACCTCCTGGCCAAGTGCTTTGTTTACCATCGCCAAGGCTACACCGACGCGCATCGCAGCCCAATTGATCTTGGCCAAGATATAGTAAGCGCCCGGTACCCCCGATGCCTTGCCGTTGAGGCTATTGAAGAACCTTAGCCCCTCATCGTACATTTTGAGGTCGATGAAAGTCTGCGCTGTTTCATCCTGCAGCGCGGGCTGATCCGGCCTGAGTCGCAAGGCGTTCATAAAATACTGCAAGGCCTGACGCTTGTCCTTGCGATCCAATAACTCGATCATGGCCAGCTCAACCTGAATCTCAGAGCGTTTCGGGTAGCGCCTGGCAAGCTGCATCAGTCGGCTATAAGCATCATCAATCTCGCCATTATCGATGCGATCGACGATATCCGCTAACTCCGCAAGTTCATCTTTGTTGTTGTAGCGCAGGATCTCACGTTTTTGCGCGCTGGTTAGTTCCTTCGATGATGCAATATGCGCTGGCCTTAACGCCTGCCGCCGGGCATCACGACCCTTTTGCAACTCTAAATCTCGTTCCGTGACCTGTGTCCCACCTTGGTGCAGTCCTCCGGCCTCTAGTTCGAAAAACCACAGGCCTCCAACCGACAAGCCCACTCCCAAAAGAGCCAAGAACCACAACTTAACACGAGGCGAGGTCCTAAGCATATTAGCTCCCGGTGAAGTTTGGGAAGATTATATAGCCAAACAAATCAGTTTGGGAAGACTATATATCCATGGCTTTATCCTCCGACGTAAATCCAACGGTTACCGCGTTGCTCAGCAAAACTACGGTAATCGATAACCCTCTTCGCTCAAATTAACCCGTTCACCAAAGCTTGTGGCACTTTTTGTTGCTCTATCCGAATTCAAGGTAAAAATTAGGTCAGGAACACGGCAGGATTTGATCGCACCCGAACTATAGAATTCGGCCTCACCGGCTAGGCATGTGAAACCTTTCGGAATCCATGTCGGAGGATCAGCGAAGCGGGTCGTAGCCATGCTGTAGATCAATCCATGATCCAGGGAACCCTGTTCATCGACGACCCCATTGAAATCCGCTTGCATAGTCATTCCGCCCCAGGCTTTGGTCGCTAGCGTGGCAAATTGAACTTCGCGGATAGTCCCATCGTCTCTTATCATCAAGCTTTTGGACGGCGGCACGGTCAAGAGAACAAAATTCTCTGGTTTAGATCCTGTGAGTTTGACAGTTAGCTCGAAAAAAGGACTCACCAACGGACCTGCGGTTTCAAAGTGCACCGAGCGCCACAGCTCGATCTGAGGATCATGTTGTTTGAGATTTTGCCGGTAACTGAACCATGCTGGCACGCCGCGCTGTTCAAGATACTGATAGTAGCCTCTCATCCTAGCTGATGGATTCGGGTAGTTGGGACTATCGAGGTAGTCAGATACCAGGAGAGCTGTCAGGATCTTGGCACTCGAGTAGCGCATCGTTCTCGTGTTTTCCTGGCCGACTAAGTCCTGCAGAAACAATTCCTTGAGAACGATCACGGCCTGCTGAATGGACGATAATTCGTTCCACACCGAGCTATAGAGGACGATCGTGCTATTGGCATTCGCCGAGGCCTCATTAATGACTGGTACAAGCGAACAACCCGGCTCAGTTAGCGCCATCGTCTTAGGCTCATCCAAAGTCATGATCACCCGCGGCCAAAACTCTTTGTAATGTTTGGTGGCGATTTCGCCTAAGATGGGATCGATCTCAGCCAAGCGTTTCAAGGATGCCTCGACGATTTCCTCAGTGTTTTGGTCCAAGGTCTTGCTATTGATACCCAGCTCACGCGATGTCAAGACATGGCAATAGGTCATGGTATACTTCTGGTTTGGACAAATGACGACCTGATCATGCTTGGTCTGAGTTTCTTCGGTCGCTGGGCAAACTAGTGGTATGCTTGGCGACACTCTGACGGGAACGGGCTTAATGTGAGCTGGATCGCCGCAGCCTGCAAGAATCAAAAGCAGGGCAAAACAAGATAGGCCTGTGTACTTAGCCATCATGACACCGAAGGAGATGAGAGAAATTCCAAGTCTTCTCTAGCAAAATTCGAGAAAGGGGTAACTCAAAAAAAATCCTTCGTTCGGCTCAAGGCCAGTTTTTGCAGCCTTCGCGTCAAAAACCACCTCTAACGATACGTCAGCGAGTGCAAAGCGTGCGGCACGGAAAAAACCCGAGTTTACGACTGGGTGAATGAAATTTTTTTTCTCCGCGCAAGCAACCCAGCAATCATCGACTTAGCCTCGTAGAGCTACAAGTGACAATGAGGCTGGGGCCTCTCATAGTAAAAAGCAGTGGCTCCCGCCGTGACAAAAAAAACCTACGACAGCCATGGCAAAGGGTTTCTTTTGTCAAGAAGCGATGGTTAACTCAGGGCGCCGTTGTCTGTCACAGCTAGAGCCCCTCGCTCGTTTGTAGGGAAAACGGACGTTTCTATTCCTAGGGGTGCCATGGAATCAGGTTCACAAATAGATTTATATAGTAATTTCAGTATCTTATACAGGGATCTTGCGCCACTTTTACTGAGCAAAGTACGCTACATTATTGACAACGATGCATTGGCCCAGGAGGTCGTCCAGGACACCTTTCTTAAACTCTTTCATAAAATGCCTCCGATCAGGCCCTTCATCGGGAAAAACTTATTGGACGAGGTGCTGGTGGGCGGACAGGATTACTTCGAAGGCAGCTCAAGCCTCGTGGATAGCTTACTAAAAGTCAAAGATGTCAATAGCGAAGGCAGTGAATCGTAAATTCTAGGATCTTTGTTGCTACCGTCGGAAAATTTCCATCGGCCATCTGACAACCTAACTAGCCCGGTATGGACGACTTCGTCTCCCTGGACAAGCTGCGAAAAGGCATGAGTTGTACCCTGAGATCCTGATGAGGTTCGTACGATGTAAGATCCCAGCTGACCATACTTCCGCAAAACTTTCTCCGCCTCCTGTCTGTCGAGGTTAGTCTTGATCATCGTCCGCTCAGATTCCTGCCTTAGATCGGGCAATTGCGAGTAAATTATCGGCGGAACAGAAGTCATCGATGATACCACGCCGTCTGTGTCTGTTGTGATCATAGTCGCCGAAGTCTTTGCATTTGCGGGAGCCCGCGGTAATACCAGCACAGCGCCCGTTGGAGCAGAGGCAATGTTGGCAGCTTCAGAGTTCCTTACTGCCAGACGTTTAAGCAGAATTCTGCCCTCATTAGGAGCAATGATACGATAGCCGAAACCATTACGATCTTGCAGCTTAAGATGGAGGATCTCCAAGTTATCGAAAGTCTGTATAGAATTGCGAATGCTTACCTGGTACTGCCCATTAGGTGTCCTCTTGACTTCGGAGTGCTGAAATCCTCCCCCGGCATCTCTAGCTGAAACTACCAATTCACCATTTGGCTTCGTCCGCAAGAGGTAAGTATTGTTGTCAATAAGCAGACTTTCGGCAGTTGCGCGATTGGTTTCTTCCATTTTATATTGGTTGTTTCCCTGACGGATAAAGGACATCACATAGCCTTCTGGAGTCATCCCTGTAAATCGCTCAAAGCGCACTTCGCCTAAATCAATCGTCTCCCCTACGTTGTCGGCGATGGCCTCGTCAAAGGTACCAACATCGATGACCGACTTATTTTCAACGATCATTTCGCTTTTGGTGCTATAAAAAGTTTTCCCCCAACTCAAGGTAGTCTCTACAAAATCAGATTGCGAATTGCTCGCCTGATTTGATGTGGCGGGCGGGCTTGATCTATTGTTCGAGGAGGTTGCCGCCGATGACGATGGATTTTGGTTCTTGGGAGGCCGCACATTCTGATTATTGGTGTTGTTGGAATTATTGGGATTGCTGGGAGACCTCTGATGAGTGCTCTGTCCTCGCGTTCTTCCCAATAAGGACAGGCTCTGCTCATCTTCGACGTCCAGGTTGAGGAAAACGATGTCGCTGTCGTTAAGATTTTTGATCGTCACTACCTGAATCTCGGAAGGTACATAGTTCCTGTTGGCGACGGGTCGTTCGGCCGAGGAAGATTTATTTCCACCAGGTGATATGTCATCTTTAGGCGAGTTGACCGGGCGTTTTTGAGAATCGGTCGTCTTGCAGCCTGATCCAAAATTGGCAAGTACCAACAAAATCATTATAAACTTCATAATCAGTCCAGCAAAAAGTCATTCAAATCGGGGTAATTAACAGGACGCCTTATGTGCCATGTTAGTTCACCAAAGCATCCTTAAATTGTAGCATACAAACTTGCCTGACTCGAACCTATCAAGTCGTCAAACAAGTGAGTAGACCTCCTAAGTTGCCCTAGGAGGACTACTCACTTACAACTATTTTGCGCTAGCAGATAAATTTAAGACGGTAGGAAGATCAATGATCGTCACATTGTGATTGCGAATGTATGTGTTACCTAGGACTCCTACGCGATCACGCACGGTTTCTGAAATTGGTTCAGATGCTTGGGCTATATCAATGACATTGGAAACCTGAAATCCATAGTAGTCTTCCTTATCTTTAACAACGATAATTGGAATAGACGCTTTACCCTTCAACTCGCCACACAATTGGCTGGAGGTCAACTGTATTTGGTCCGATAGATTTAGTAGCTTACGACCATTATAGACAGGCATCACT
>CAZOSN010000166.1:0-10137 GCA_964582405.1 uncultured Oligoflexales bacterium
TTAGGGGAACAGAGTCGGAGGCCGGTAGGACTTGTTTTTTTGGGAACCAGTCTTGAGATGCCTATTGCTGAGAAAGTCATAGCGCAATTGCGTGGCTCGCCCAAAATAGCAAACTTCATCGGCCAAATCCCCCTGGTAGAAACAGCCCGGGTTGTTCGACAAACCGTTGGAATTCTTACTAATGATTCGGCATTAGCACATCTTGCGGAAGCCGTCGGTCGGCCATCGGCGGTGCTTTTTGGGCCTACGGTCGAAGAGTTTGGCTTTGAGCCGTGGTCGAATTCGAGTCAAGCATTCTCCTCTGACCTCGGTTGCAGGCCGTGCTCGAAACATGGCAAGCGGGCATGCCGCTTTGGAGATTATGCCTGTTTTTTTGCTATTAATACCGATAGAGTTGTGGATCACTTGTGGGCGATGCTAAGAGCGGAAAATTTAGGTTGAGCGTTGTTCAGGTCGGATCTGTTAAAATATGAAATTTGCGTGGACTATTTATTCATTGATGATCGGGCTTACTTGGCGGGCTTTGATTGCGTGGGCGCGGTTAAGAGGCTTGCGAGATCTTGCGATCCTTGATCAACGACTATGGCTGGTTTCGGATTCCGCTGAACTCAAGCAGGTTCGCGATGCATATGATCATATGGTTGTGATCTTTTGCAGTTCAGCCGGCGAGTACGAGCAAGCCAAGCCAGTCATGGATCGACTGGCAGCGCGCGGGGTGGGGATCGCGGTATTTTTTTTCTCGCCTTCCGGCGTCCGCTATGCCAAATCTCGTCAGGAAAAGGCGTATTATAGACTGGCTCCCGCTGATCAACTGCATGTCTGGGTTGAAATATTCGATTTGCTCAAGCCGCAGGCAAGTCTGATTGTGCGCCACGAGCTTTGGCCCGGTTTTCTAAAGGCAGCGGCACGGGCTGGTTCAGTGGTTCTTTTCGATGCGGTAGTCAATCCTTCGCTCGAAGGTTCTATTTTAAAGCGATGGGGGTATAGCCGGCTGTTGCGGCGGTTGGAATTCGTTTTTCTAGTTTCTGAAAGCGATATCGAAAATATCGAACCCTTAGTTCCAGAAAAAGCGTTTGTCAGTGCCATCGGTGATACCAAATATGATCGCGTTTGGGAGCGACGTTTGGATAGGCAGACCGATACAAAAAAAATGGCGACGATTTTTGATGACCGATTCGGAATTGCAAAGCGACTGATTGTAGGCAGCGGCTGGCACCGCGATATCGATTGTGCGCTCGAAGCTTTGCTTCTTTGGAGTGCTTCTTTAGAAATGGCAGATCCATGGCAAGTCCTGATCGCACCCCATGACCTAAGCGAGGCGATGATCCGATGGATCGAGCAAGCGGTTCAATCTAGAAATTTGACATCGGTGCGCCTTAGTAGAGTTTTGGACGGAACCGGGCAAAAGTCGGGCGTAGTTCCGGTCGTGATCTGCGATACGTTGGGTCAGCTTTCGGAGCTATACGGAGTCGCTAACCTCGCTTTTGTCGGAGGTGGTATGCATTATAGGGTGCATAATGTTCTTGAACCTGCATGCCATGGAATACCTTTAGCGTTTGGGCCATTCTACCAGACCAGCCGGGAAGCTTGCTTGCTGGTTGAGTTAAAATTGGCGAACATCGTTCATGACGGCGGTGAATTTTTCGCATGGTGGCGGCAAGCTAGCCAAGATCAAAGGCAGGGTATTTTAGTGCAAGAACACATCAAATCTCATTGCGGTGCCTCAGATAAACTCATGAACCAGCTCGAATCGCTGTTGGGGGTGGATTCTTGACTGAAGTTTTCTCCCACGAAATTATTATCAACGCCAATTGTTCTGAAACCCGCATTGCTCTCATAGAGAATGGTCGACTCGCTGAAATTTTTATCGAACGCCACAACGCGCGCAAGATTCTCGGTAATATCTACCATGCAAGGGTAACTCGAGTTGTGCCCGGGATGCAGGCGGCTTTCCTAGATATCGGAATCGGCAAGGCAGCTTTTCTTTTTGGAGGAGATATAGTCGATAAGGAATATATCGCGAGCGTTCAGTATGATAGTGATTTGGTTTCAGACCAGGGCGTTGATGATGATATCCGGCAGAAACGAGTCATCAATAAAAAATCCATCGAAGATATGATCAAAGTTGGCGATCAGTTTCCCGTACAGATTGTTAAGGAAGCCTTAGGTAATAAAGGGCCTCGGGTAACGACGGTGTTGGCCTTCCCTGGTCGTCAGCTGGTATTGACTCCCGATATAGATATGGTTGGAGTATCGCGAAGGATCAAAGATGATATCCGCAAGCAAGAACTCAAGGATCAGGCTTCGCGGATTAAACCGCCGAAAATGGGCCTCATCGTTCGAACCGCAGCCGAATCAGCGACGGCTCAAGAATTGGCGGATGATCTGAGAGGTCTTTTGGATGTCTACCACCAGTTCCAGGTCCGCCTCTCACAGTACCAAGCCCCCGCCATTCTTTTTCAAGAACACAGTCTGATTATGAAAACCATGCGAGATTTGTTGAGTTCACATGTCACAAAAATCGTGGTCGATGATTCCCATGTTTTTGAGGAACTAAAAACGTCCCTGGCCCTTATGCCCTCTTTTAATTCACAGTTAGAGTTATACTCTGACCTTCTTCCTATATTTGATTTCTACGATATCGAATTGGATATTGAAAAAACCCTAAGTCGCAAAGTTTGGCTGCCATCGGGTGGCTATATAGTTATCGATCAGACCGAAGCGCTGACTAGTTTTGATGTTAACTCCGGCAAGTTTATCGGTAAAAAGTCCATTGCGGAGAATATTCTGAAGGTCAACCTTGAGGCCGTAGAAGAGGTTGCCGTGCAACTCAGACGGCGCAACATAGGTGGTATCATAATCATAGATTTCATTGATATGGAATCTTACGCCGATCGAGAAAACCTAAACGAAGCCCTTCTGAAAGCCTTGGCTTCCGATAAAGCGCGGACAAACGTGCTGTCTATGAACGAACTTGGATTGGTTCAAATGACTAGAAAGCGAACCGCCGAGTCTATAGGTAGAAGCCTGACAACGACCTGTTTGGTCTGTCAGGGAAATGGGCGGGTAAAAACCTTGCACACATTGGCCCTCGACCTCTACCGTGAAGTTGCTCGCAAGGTCGCGCGAAATTCCTGCAGACGTGTTCAGATAGTCCTGAGGCGCGATCTTCAGGCGTTGCTCCAATCTGACGAACGTCGGCTTGTTGATTCTATTCAAACACGCTATGGTGTGACCCTAAAATTCGAAGTTCGAGATGATTTTACCTCAGATGCTAAGCCTGATTTTCAGATCGCTTCTCTCGATTGATTGCAAGGGTTGAAATTGGGAGAGGAAGCGGGATTTCCGCGCCCCGGTTCTAGTGGGCTGCCAACCCCAAAAATCGTCCCTGACAGCCCATTAGGTCCGCCTTGATCTTCTCCATCAGATGGAGTTCAATTATGTAGGAAATTACGGATTCACCACGCTAGAGCGGGCCTGTTGCCCCTTGATTTTTAGGTTGCGCCATTCGATTTATTACATCCGGCTCAATTGCGGAATTGGGCTTGAGTGGATTCGCGACTTGGGATTCGTTTTGGCCATTTGTCTCGTCGGGCATGGTCTGAGGTACTGCCGCTAATCTTGGGGCCGGCATGCTTGGGAGTTTGGGTTTGGCCGACACATTAGCGGCGAGGGGGTCGGCATTGTCATTTGGCTCAGCATTGGTTTCGGCTGCAGCAGGTACCGAGGGCATGGTAGGAGCATTTTGCTCGTTTTCGGTAAACCCGTTACTACCGACCGCGCGGATATCTTTGATGCCTACCTTGCCATAGTCCGTATAGAGCGTTTTATCTTGATCCTTGAGATCGATACCTTGGATTTTTGCAGGGGTAGCAATAGGGACATCTAGGTCTTGATTGGTAAGTGATTTAGCTCGGATTGTAAATGAATAGGTCCCGTCTGGGATTTGTTTGCCGGCAGTGTTTTTGGCATCCCATTGAAGCTTTTGCGGTCCTCGATTCAAGCTGCCCAGGGGTACCTCGGCCTCCTTGATACCGCTTGGGCTGCGCACCACGAGTGTTGCGCTGGCAACATCGACGTCGATGTCGAAGTTGGGTGACGTAACTTGGCCGTTTTTGATCTTGAGATAACCGCCTTCAAGTTTCACGTCTTTGCCGACATAATTGAGCATGCTCAGTGTTTGGTCGAGTTTTTGATTCTCGATCAGTTTTGTGAGGTTACTATTGGAGTTTACCTGCTGCTCTAAGCTGTTAAATTGAGCAAGCTTCGCGGCCATTTCATCCCCCTTGTCGGGGTTGAGCGGGTCTTGGTGCTTGAGTTGTTCGATGAAAAGCTTGAGGAAGTCGTCTTTGCCTAATTGATTCTTAGGAGGCGCCTTTGCCTTGGTATCTTCTTGGAGTTGCTCCAGAAATTCTTTTTCCGAGAGCTTAGAATAATCCTTTCCCTTCTTGGCTTCCCGCTCTTCCCGGACGGCCTGATTTGATTGTGTGATCAGATCTTTGAAATCGACTTTATTAGGATGAGCTTCGCCCTTTTTCACTTCAAGGGAATCGCTTGTCGGAGTACTGTTGATATTAAGGCCGGCCTGGGCTACGGGCGGGTTGATCGATGATTGGATTGCGGCGCTGCTCATTCTTTATTCCTTTGCCTTAAGCTAGAACCTGAATTCTTCCATCATGTCGGTAAGATTGGGTTGGGCGCCTAGCTGCTTTGAGCCAATTGGACTGCGTCGATTGATTGTTGCGTAGATACTCAGGAAGCAGAGCTTCGTTGCGATCAAATTGATGAGATTGTTGTTGGGACGTTTGCTGCTGATGTTGATAGCCTTTTCCCGCCACCCCGACCTCGACGGCACTCAACTGTAGATTTTGACTTTGGAGCATTTCCCTCATTTTTGGCAATTCGACCATCATGGCATCGCGGACACGTTCGTTCGGGGCTAGAATCCGAAGGTCGAGCTTATGGTCCTGAACATTGACGGCCAGATCTATTTTTCCCATCTCTTTTGTATCGACACTTAGGCGCATCGAACCACCACCGGATCTAAGCATGGTTTGGGAGTTTTCAAGAATATGCTGCACAAGTTCGTGGCGATTTATGATGGGCTGAGGGGCGACTCCTAGGGCAGTTTTAAGTTCGAGGAATCGGCTGCTTCCATTTTGTGGAGTAGTCATCGAAAGGCGAGGGTCGGAGAACTGGTTAGAGGAAAAGCTGCCGGAATTATCTTGAGAATTAGAATTCGTCTGCGTGTTGTTGCTTGGCATCATACTGGGTGAATCGCTTTTTATCGGTTCAAGATTGAGTTCAGCAATTTTTGTCGCGAGCGAGTCAGGTCTTGTTTCTCTTGAGTTGATAGCTTCTGGGGTGATGGCCGCTGCGAGCGGTATAAGCGGGAGTATCGTTTGTGGGTTGTCGCGCATCTCTGTTGGTCGTGTGACGACCCTAGGTGTGGGCGCGCGTTCAGTTGCGGGTTTTGTTAAATTTGCTTTCATCGCAGAAATCAACTCATGCACCGAGCTGCTCATTGATGCGGGTTGCGTTGACTCAATGACTTGGGCTTGGGGGGCGGTAAATTCTTCATACTGAATCACCTGGGATTGACCGGGAGCAGCGAACTCCATTGTGATCGAGTCGCTGTCCATTTCATCGCCAAGTGCGGCAAAAGGATCAATGGATGTAAGCTGCGGGATATTTGCTGTCAAAGGAAGCGCGAGTGCTGTCGCTACGGAATTTTTGGTATTTTCTGGCAACGGGTTGGTGAGGTCGGCCAAACGCGACACGGGAATATCAGTCTGGGACCAGAGGTCGTCTGATTGGTTCTGCAGACTTTGTTTAGGGTCATCGAGATCAATGGGGGTTTTAGTTGGGTCGTAATCGAGTTTCGTCTGGCGGACGATGGTGCCTGTCGCGATTGGCAAGGCCATGGTGTTAACGATGGGGTCGCTCGGCGGTGCTGAATCTATCAGCAAGCTTTGTGGTATGGAATCCTGCGGCGACGGGACCTGTTTTGACTGTGGAATGACCAGCGGCGTTTCGCTGAGTCGGGTTTGAGGTTGGGCGGTTTGTATCGCCTGGGCTCGCTGCAAGTACGGCTTTAACCCTTCAAGTGGGATATTGGCTCTTAATAGGTTGAGCTCGGTTGCGACGATCTGAGTGTCGATACCGTTGAGGTTTAGGAATTCGCGAGGCGTGGTAATCGCGCTTAAATCTATGCCCATCTTTACAGCGAGCTGTTTGGCTGAATTGTCGATGTTGAGTGCATCAAACACTTGGGCGATAGTCAGCGGTTGGTCAAGCACTTCATCTAGGTTGGGAGTAGCGAGACTCTGTTGAACGAGAGGCGTCTTGCTGACGAGACCGGGGATTTGCTGGGGCTTCAGTTGATCGAGTCTGCCAATGAGCAGTGCTGTGACGGGTGCGGCTTGGACAAGTGAAGGCCCCTCATTCAAAGAGACTGGTTCGTTCACGCTGCGTTCGATGATCGGCATAGGTGGGTTGAGGGTCGCAAACGGCAACCCATACATAAGAAGATTGGCGTCGGCCTGCGTCTTGATGTCAGGTCCGGAATCGGATTCTTGATCATAGGACTCAGAAATCGGCGATTGGGCGTTAAAGTCTTGAATTTGGCCCGACTCTGGATTGAGCCCATCCGACATAGGCATGGATCGATCGGAGTTAAGCATTTTAGCTGGTTGGTTGTCTATTTTGGCTGGTTGGCTGTCTATTTTAGCTAGTTGGTTGTCTATTTTACGAGCTGTAGGCAGATTCGGACCAGCTTTTTGGGCCTGGCGATCACTTGGGCTTTGGGTATAGCTGTTGCTATTATTAGATTTGGGCTCGCTCATTCCGGAGGTTTTGGGTGGAGCTTCGTTTTGAGCTGGTGGATCTTGGAATCGGAAACCTACCGGTTTGGCTTTGGGCACAGCAGCGCTTGCGGCTGGTTTAGGCATTGGCTTGGCAGCATCCTGAGTGCTTCCGGTTAGAAGTGCATCAAATTTTTCCTTGCTGCGCGGTGACATGGGCTTGGATTCAAAAGGAGCGTCAGGGCGAATTTCGGTAGGGGCGAATAGACCAAATTCGCTCGCATCCTGGGTCTTAGGTTGTATGGACGGGGTTAAAGTCATGCTTCCTCAAGTTTTCAGTGAATCAGCCGATAGCCATCATGCGAGTCTCTAAGTCGCTTCCAGTCCTTTGGCTGTCCTTAAAGCAAGCGGCGTGCCATGTCTTCGATTAAGTAAATTCAATCAGTTAAGTCTGGTCAGGGACGAATGTTACGGCATATCCTGCCGCTTGATAGGAAAATGCTCCCCGGCCATTTGCTGGTTTGTGATTGCTAGGTGACTTTCGGGTGGGTGACAGGTCGATCCTTCGAATCCGTGACAGGTCAATCCTTCGAATCCGTGGGAGATCCTTCGTCGTTTCACTCCTCAGGACACGTCATTGGCGCTTTTGCGCCAATGACTAATTATTCATTGACATGCTCGAGAGATTTTTGGATTATGGTTCGCTCTTCGCAAGTAGAAGAAATTTTTTGTTTATTCGTTTTTATTCTTCAGGTAATAGGGAGCTCATCCTGTGTATGCAGTTATAAGGGCAGGCGCTCATCAGTACAAAGTAAGTCCAGGCGATACGCTCTGTATCGACTTCCATGCGGGCAATTCCGGTGATTCGCTCACATTTGACGAGGTGCTGATGGTTCAAGACAGTGCGACGGTTGTGGGAGCGCCTTTGGTCAAAGGTGCCAAAGTCGAAGCTGTGATCAAGAGGCAGCGTCGTGAGGATAAGATCATTGTTTTTAAATTCAAGCGCCGCAAGAACTACAAGAAAAAACAGGGTCACAGGCAGCAAACGACTGAGATCGAGATCAAGAAAATTCACGCCTGATCGTTTTGGGCGAGAGAAAGGCTAAAAAATGGCTCACAAGAAAGCTGGTGGTAGCACCAAAAACGGACGTGATTCCAATCCCCAATACCGAGGAGTCAAGGTATTTGGTGGTCAATCGGTTTCTAGTGGCAGTATCCTCGTAAGGCAAGTAGGTAGTTCGTTCCATGCTGGCAAGAATGTTGGCACGGGTACAGACTTTACTTTGTTTGCCTTGGTAGACGGTACAGTCGCCTATAGGAACAAGGGCAAGAGGATGTTTGTTTCAGTCCTTCCTGTATAAATTTGTTGTCGCAGCTCCTCCATTCTCCTGCTTTTAATTGCCCATGCTGAGTCCGCCTGAGTGCGGATGATGGCATGGGGCGCTCATTACGTCTCAGGCCCTGTTGCTTATTCAATTTGGGGTATCGTGGACGGTGCTAGGTTCTTAAATTCAAAATGGCGTTATCATGGAATTTTTGGATTCGCAAAATATTCGCGTTCGTTCGGGCGATGGTGGTCCTGGCATGGTGAGTTTTCGGTCTGCCAAAAACATGCCGAAGTTGGGAGCTGACGGAGGCGATGGCGGGCATGGCGGCAATGTCTTCCTTATGGGGGATGCGCGGCTCAATACGCTGAGCAGGCTTTACCATCGCAAGCTCTATGCTGCTGAGTCGGGCCAGAAGGGTGGAACGAATGGTTGTACCGGCCGCTGTGGGGAAGATCTTATTATTGAAGTTCCCTTGGGTACGATTGCGACCAATCTCGACACCAATCGCAAAATTGCAGAGGTCTTGATCGATCGTGAACTTTACCTGATCGCTCAGGGTGGCAGGCGTGGATTGGGTAACATGCGATTTCTGTCTGCGACCCATCAGGCCCCTGATGAATACTCAAAGGGCACCAAGGGCGAGGCATTTGAGTTGGGCCTTGAGCTACGACTTATCGCCGATGTCGGATTTGCCGGATTGCCTAACGCTGGAAAATCAACCTTGCTCAGCTGCATTTCCAATGCAAGACCCAAAATCGCCGACTACCCGTTTACCACACTGGTGCCGAACCTTGGGGTTGTCGATATTGAAGCCGTGACGGGTGTTTTTGGAGCGAGCTTTGTCGCGGCGGATATTCCGGGTCTTGTGGAAGGCGCGAGTGATGGCCGAGGCTTGGGGCATGCGTTTCTAAAGCATCTCGAGCGGACCAAAGTAATCTGCTATATGATCGACCCGTTCAACTTAGAAGGGGTCCTGCCCATTGATAATTTCCGGCTGCTTCGCAATGAGTTGCAGCAATATTCAGAAAAATTATTCAAAAAACCCGGTATCGTGGTGCTTACCAAGTCGGATAATTGGTCACATGAATCTTCTGCTCATCAAGGCATTGCCGCATTGCGGGCAGAGGCAAGAAAACTTGGATTTAAAATCCTGACGATCTCTGCTGCTACCAGCGCTGGTCTTGACCAGCTAAAGCGCGAACTTTTTGTCTTGGTCGAAGAGTATCGGCCGCAGGTTGCGGTATCAGAGGCCGAATCCGATGAGGGACGAAGGCTTTCGGAAGCGATCCCAGGCTTTGAGTTCATTGTAAAGTCTGAAGTCAATCGTAGGCTGGGATTGTCGTAGTGAACCAGCGAAAAGCAAGGGTTATACTATACGGAGGCTCATTTGATCCTCCTCATGAGGCCCATTTTTCCTGCCTGCAGTATGCACGTCAGCGTTTTCCAGAGAGCCCGATCATAGTCTTGGTGGCGCACCATCCTGCAGGCGCGTTTTCCAATCACAAGCAAACTCATCACTCGTTTGATAGACGGTATGAATTGGCGAAATTATCTTTTCTTAACCGAGGATTAGAACCTATCGAGGTTTCTGACCTTGAAAAATCATTGGCTTCGCCCAATTATACTATCCGGACAATTGATACCTGTGCCGAATCCAATCCAGGAAAAAACTTAGCTTTTATGATTGGTTTGGATCAATTTCGAAGCTTCCCTGGTTGGCACATGGCAGACGAGATTCTAAACCGTGTGGACCTCATTGTGATCAATCGGGGCGGAGAAAAGCTAAATTTTCGATCTTTAACGACCGAAGTGTGCCATGAGCTTGGGTTTGATCTCACATGGTCAGGAGAGGACGAGGCTACTTTACTCAAGACGGGCAAAAGGATTTTTGTCCTTGATGTTGTGACATCGGCTATATCGTCGTCAGAAATTAGAGCGCGGCTTTTTTCTGGCCAGCCTGTACCCGATGGCTGGTTGTCGGAACGAGTGCGAGAATATATTAAGAG
>CAZOSN010000167.1:0-5586 GCA_964582405.1 uncultured Oligoflexales bacterium
ACTTCCAGTAGTGCGGCAGCAGGATCGCCTCGGTGATCCGCACCAAGTTTGTCGATCTCATCAAGCATGAGCAAAGGGTTCGAGGTTCCGCAGGTCTTCAAGGCCGAAATGATGCGCCCTGGATAGGCGCCCACATAGGTTTTGCGGTGGCCGCGGATATCCGCCTCGTCGCGGACTCCGCCTAGCGATATCCGACCAAACTCCCTGCCCATAGAATGAGCAATTGAACGACCAAGGCTTGTCTTGCCAACTCCGGGGGGGCCTACAAAGCAGATAATTGGGCTTTTTGCTGCTGGATTGAGTTTTTTTACAGCAAGGTATTCGATGATCCGCTCTTTTACCTGATCCAGACCGAAATGATCCTTGTCCAAAGTAGTTTGGACAACCTTGAGGTCGATTAGGTCCTTGCTCTTATTGTTCCAAGGCAGTGCCAAGACAGTTTCGATATAGGTACGGGTAAGCGTGGCCTCGCTGGTGTCCTGGTGCATGCGCTCCAGCCTGCGAATTTGGCGAGAAATTTCTTCTTTCGCTTCAGGCAGAAGTTTAAGCTGTTCAAGCTTTTGCCAAAAGGCATCGATATCTTCTTTGCCGTCCGTATCGCCCAATTCAGTTTTGATGGCACGCATTTGTTCACGCAAATAATGTTCGCGCTGCATGCGGCTTATTTCTTCTTTGGCATTGGATTGGATCCGTACTTGCATTTGATAAACTTCTATTTCTCTCGAAAGGCAAGAGTAGACTGCTTGGAGTCGCTCGATCGGACTATTGATTGCAAGAATCCCCTGGCCTTCGTGGACCTTGAGTCCAAGATTTGATGCGACCAGATCAGCTAGCCGACCCGGATCTGAAACATCTTCAAGAATCATAAGAATATCGGGGGACAAGACTTTGCCGAGCGTAACCACCTTCTCAAGACTTTCGCGCACGGCACGGATGAGGGCTTCCACTTCGCTCGAAGAATTGATGATTTCAGGTTCGGCGATTTTTGTAACCAGCACCACGGGAAAAGGCGTCGCCTGAGTAAGTGAAGAAATACGGCCCTTGTGCAAACCTTGAACTAGGACTTTCATTCGACCATCTGGCAATTTTCGCGTGCGCATGATTGTGCAGGTTGTACCGATATCATAGACATCAAAGGGCGGTTCTAGAGAGCATTCAAGCCCATCACCCTGTGCGTCAGGAACTTTAAAAGCAGAGAGAAAAATTTTGCGATCGCCGGTAAGAGCGTGTTCAACCGCATTAATGCAGAGTTCTTCATTTATGAAGACCGGGACTATCATGTTGGGAAAGACGACGATATCCTTAAGCGGAAGCAGCGGTATGGTGTCGCCGGCTGCTTTAAAGTTTGACTGTTCGTTTTCGATCATCCGCGTCCCCCTGTATGAGCAGGCTTCTAGCTAAAAGTTCGGAGTCTTCATGCTCTACAATCGGTACTCATCAAACAAACCTTAGGATGTTGGCTTTTGCCAATTTTGCTTTGCGCAAAAAAAGACGAAAAAGACGAATAGAGTGTATCTGTTATTTTCTCCTAAAACTGTTGTGCTAATTTGCATTCCGTAAGATCTCCCAAATAACGGCAGCCAGCTGGTCGGCTAGCTTTCTGCTTTAGGAACCGCAACGCTGACCATGGCCGCTCGCAGGAGTCGTCCATGGAGTAAATAGCCCCTTGCGTATTCTTCAAGAACGACTTCAGTATTTGTGCTGTCGCTCTCGACGCGCTGAATGGCTTGGTGCAGATTCGGGTCGAACGGCTTACCTTTGGCGTTCATAGCTTCGAGGCCCTGTCTGCTTAATGAATCAACAAGTTGTTTTTGGATCATTTGAAAACCGGCTGCCATAGACTGATCGGTACTTTCAATACTCTCGGCAGCGACGGCTTTGTCCATGCTATCTAAAACGGGGAGGAGTTCCAAAAGTATGCGCTCGACAGCGAATTTATGAAAATCGCTGATTTCACGGGCCTGACGCTTTTTCAAGTTGTCCATCTCGGCGAGCAGTCGAAGATTTTTTTCCTTTAATTCAGCGATTTTAGACTCCAGGTCAGCAACTTGAGATTCTAGGCTCATTATTGTTGTCTCGGGCGTAATGGCATTACTAGGTTCTGATTCGTTTTCGTTTGAAGAAATATCCTGCGTATCAAGCGAGTCGTTAACCATATCTTTCACATGACCTCATGAGGTTACATCAAGTGAAAAATACATACCCTTGTTTATTCGAATGATCAAGGCTGTGTTTGACTTCCATGGTGAGCGAAGGCTTGTCTTATAAATATGGTATGCAATTGGCGGCGCCAGGGAAAGAGGGTAAATACTGCCCAGCTCGGTCATCATGAGTCGCTTGATTGGCCGTGTTGTCCCAAAGTGAAGTTGACAGTTCTGAGGTTCGTTGATAGAAATTGCAGGCCTTTTTGTGCGGTATAATTGCGCCTTCTGAAACTGGCGTGCTTTGCGGAGTAGAATTCTGTGGACCAGATATCGCAGTCGGAAAAAAACCCTCACGAGCTAAAACAACATACCACTGCCGAAGTCTCGCAACGCGGCGTACGTATAGTTGATCATCAGTTGATCGAGAAACTGGATAAGTATTCGATGGAAGAGGTTGTGGAGCTAAAGATCTCACGCTTTTTTGATCAGCTCGGCAATTTTCAGCCAGAAAACATGCACGAGCTCATAGTATCCAAGGTCGAGCGGCCTCTCTTGACCCAGGTCCTTCGCCGCGTTGGTGGTAATCAAGTGCAGGCAGCTCGAATTTTAGGCATCAATCGCAATACGCTGCGCAAAAAAATGAAATTACTTGGCCTAGGGTGAGTAAGTTTAATCGGGCAACACAAGCAGCACAAGCAGCACAAGCAGCGTCAGAAAAAAGCGGAAATCGAGCGCAGGCCGAGCGTCGTCATCACCCCTCAGCTAGATCTTCTCCAGAATACAAATTCTGAAACGATACAAAATTGGGCTGGAATGCGAGCTTGATATTTGCTTGTCCGCCGTGACGGTTCTTGGCGATGATGAGTTCTGAAATGCCGGCGAGTTCGGAGTCTGGGTTATAGTACTCGTCGCGGTAGACAAACATGATCAAGTCGGCATCCTGTTCCATAGAACCGGATTCCCTGAGATCTGAGATCTTAGGACGTTTGTCGGGTCTTTGATCTGGCCCTCGGTTCAGCTGCGCCAAGGCAATGATCGGGATATCGAGTTCTTTAGCGAGAGCTTTAAGGCCCATCGATATTTTTGAAATCTCGCGCTCTCGGCTGTCAGATCGCGAAAGATCACCGGACATGAGCTGTAAATAGTCAATGATAACAAGATCTAGCCCATGTTCTTTGTGGAATCTTCGGCAGCGCGACCTGAGTTCCATAAGGCTTATTGCAGACGTTTCATCGATATGCAGGTAGTCGCGAAATTCATGGATGCGCCGCGCGCCTTCCATAAGGCGGTCCTGCTCCTCGTCGGATAAATCAGCTTTGGATAAACGCGAGGAGTCTACTTTGGCGACATTAGACAAAACCCTACTCATCAATTGTTCGGAGCGCATCTCCAGTGTGAATACAACACAGGTTTTTTGAGCAAAGGCTGCATGCGTCGCTAGATTGAGCGCTAACGCGGTTTTTCCCATACCAGGGCGTGCGGCCAGGATAATCAAATCGCTCGGCTGGAGACCGCCCGTTAACGCGTCGAGGCCTATAAAACCGGTTGGAACACCTGTGGTCTTGCCTTCGGATTCGAGTTTTTTTTGGATCTCATCGATCGTAGATTCAAGAACTACGTCGGCGCCAGTAATTCCCGAACGGTCGTACTTCGACGAAATATCGAGAAACTGTTGCTCCAAACCTTCGATAAACTGCTCGACTGAACCAGAAAAATTCTTTGCGCCTTGGATTGTATCCTGACAAGCGGATACAATTCGGCGCAAAAAATAATTCTTTCGAACGATATTAGCATAGTGTTCGATGTTCTGGCTGACAGGGGCGCTTTCTGTGAGATCGACGAGATAGCCGGGACCAAGAAAGCTGCTGGTGCTCTGCTCCTCGCGGAGCTTTTCTGCGACCGTCACAATATCCGAGGCTTCGCCTCTGTTCGAGAGCGAGAGGATCGCTGAGAAGATTTTTTGGTGGGCGTCGATATAAAAATGATCAGGTATCAGCATACCTTCGATCAGAATCAAGCTATCGGGATCTTTTAGAATAGCGCCTAATACCGCCTTCTCCGCATCCTTCGAGAAAGGTAGCGCTCCTTGATCGTCCGCAGTCGTCATGATCAGGTTCTACTTGCATCAAGAGGGTGAAGAGCCCATGGGGGTGATCCCCAAGGGGACGAACTCGCCCAACAGCATTAGGCAACCGACGGCTATCCCGGTGCAGGAGAAAAAACGTGCCTTACCAAAGGTAAACTACGGTGTCTTTCCCTGCCGCGCCTTTTCCATCGGACTTAACAAAGTCGTACTATGTCTTACTGAGCCACGACCCACACTTTGAAGGTTGCTTTAACCTCAGGATGCACCTTGATTTCAGCTTTGAAGACACCAACTTTTTTGATCTCTTCAACGATAGTGATGTCCTTGCGGCTAATAGATACGCCTTCTTTGCTGAGTAATTCCTCAAGCTCGGCAGTGGTGACCGAACCAAAAATTTTCTCGTTCTCACCAACCTGTTTTGCCACAGTCACTGAAGTCTTCTCGATCAGGCTTGCGAGTTTCTTGGCTTCAGCCAGGATCTCCGCGCGCTTTTTATCGAGCAATTTCAGGTGGTGTTCGATAGCCTTTTTGTTGGCCTTGGTGGCAGCAACTCCTAATCCGCGTGGGATCAAAAAGTTGCGTGCATAGCCCGGCTTCACATTAACCAGTTGACCAATGGATCCCAGGTCAGGAACGTTTTCGTTCAAAATAAGCTGCATATTGCTACTCCCTAACTCTAGGCGTCTAGCTGCTTAGGCATTTCGTCGGCTTTCGCCAACTCCGCCTTGCGGCTTTCAATGTCAACTGTGTCTTTAACCTTAACCACCAAATGCCTCAGCATACCATCGTCGATTCGAATCAGGCGCTCACATTCAGCGACATTAGCTGGAGTGGTTGCCAAATTGTATACCACGTACTGGCCTTTGAAACATTTTTTGATTGGGTAAGCCAGGCGCTTCACACCCCAATCGGACTTTTTCAAGATTGCGCCGCCATCTCTTTTGAGAATAGCCTCGTAACCTTCGATCGTCTTGACTCGCTCGTGCTCCGACGCATCGCCTTTGGTCACAAATGTAAATTCGTATTCCCTTAACAAACCTTCCTCCCTTCTGGATTTATGCAGCCAGACCCTTATTCGGATCCAGCAAGAGAGCATATTATTTCAAATAGGTTTCCACCCTCTGTTCGACTTCTTTGTAGATTGGGCCTGCTAGTTCAGCGAGCTGTTCATCGCTCAATCGGCCAAGCACCCAATCTATTGTGTTTTGCCGATCTTGCGGCCTTCCGACGCCAATCTTAAGGCGCCTGAATTCGGAAGAACCCAACTCGTCTATCATGCTGCGTACCCCGTTGTGACCACCATGGCCACCTTCGGCGCGCCACCGCACTTTGCCCCACTCCATGTCGATGTCGTCG
>CAZOSN010000167.1:5596-10111 GCA_964582405.1 uncultured Oligoflexales bacterium
ATCGCGAGGACATCCTCTGGAGTGATCTTAAAAAACGTGAGTGCTTCACGTACCGCTTTGCCACTCAGATTCATATACGTCATGGGCTTCAACAAAACAACTGAGTTCCCATGAATATTTCCTTTGGCAAATTCCGCTGAAAACCGCTGCCCGCTCCAAGCCAGTTTGTAGGCATCGGCAAGCTGGTCGATAATCAAAAACCCCACATTGTGCCGGGTGGTTTCGTATTTGGGTCCCGGATTGCCAAGACCCACGATCAGCTTCAATGAACTCACGTTTTGCCCTAGCGTAGTGAATCAGAGCCTGATTTTCTCTGCGTTGACGCTGCGCTTCCGAGGCTCATATAGGCGCGGACAATCTGCGCTTCGGTTCTCGGGTCGCCTGATAAAACCAAAAACTGACCCATTCTCAATGGGTTCTTAAACGTACATCAAGTCTGCATGCAACGGAGCGCGTTTTACGGGATTAATTTGCAGCTCTTGGATCTTAACGACTTTAGTAACGCCATCCAGCGACAAATTGAATTTGCGATCGCTGCCCTTCCAGGCCTTGCTCAATAATTTAGCTTCCAACTCAATCAATTGCGACTTGGAGCCAACTAGAATATTGGCTGGGATTTTGCCTTGGGCACGGAGGCGTCGGCAGAAGTTCTTGCCTGTTTCTGAACGCAGTTTGCCTTCAATCGTAACCAACTCTGACATTGCTATCTCTCCTCGGCTGAGCACCCGATTTATTGTAGAAGTGCTCGGCAATAACGCTAAACATGACCAACCGGCATAGCGGGGCTAAGGGGATGTCTTATAGTCTGATAATGGATAAGTAGCAAGTAAGATTTCTTGCCAAAGTTTGGCAAGTCTCCTCGTCCCTACACAAACAGCGAACTAATCGAATCGTCATGATGAATGCGTCGAATCGCCTTCCCTAGGAGCTCGGATATTGTTAAACATTTAATCTTACTTACTTTTTTTGCATGTTCGGATAGAGGGATGGAGTCCGAAACCACGAGTTCGGTAATACATGAGTCAGCGATCTTCTGCGCGGCATCACCACTCAGCACGGCATGACTAATCGCCGCGCTAACCGCTATCGCACCTTGATCCATAAGCGCCTCGGCTGCTTTGCACAGGGATGTACCCGTATCGACGATGTCGTCTACGATGAGGCAGTTTTTACCGCGCACATCACCGATAATGTTCATCACGCTGCTTTCGTTGGGTTTGTCTCGACGTTTATCGACGATCGCCAGACCGCAATTAAAGTATTTAGCCATGGCGCGCGCCCTTTCTACCCCACCCGCATCAGGCGAAACGACGAGGAGATCGCGGTGCTTTTCAAAGTAAGGGCCGAAGATTGGTTTCGAGAATAAATGGTCAACCGGAATATTGAAAAACCCTTGGATCGCCGCCGTGTGCAGTTCCATGACCAGGATGCGGTCAGCACCAGCCTGAGTAAACAGGTCAGCTACGAGCTTGGCGGTAATAGGCGTGCGCGGGGCGCTCTTGCGTTCTTGCCGGGCATACCCAAAGTAGGGCATGACTACGGTAATTCTCTTTGATGACGCCCGCTTACAGGCATCGACCATGATCAGGGCTTCCATAATATTGTGCGCAGATGGCGCGCAGGTAGGCTGCACGATGAAGACATCCTTGCCCCGGACATTGGCACGAATTTCGACTTGGATCTCTCCGTCTTTGAACGTCGTAACCAGCGCGTCTGATAGTGGAAGATCGAGATGGTTGCAGATCTTTTGGGATAATGCCGGGTTAGCGTTGCCTGAGAAAATCAGCATATCTGGTTTCATAGTGGCACCTGATGATTGAAATGGTTAGCGCAATGATCATGGATTGACGGGAAGCTTCTGATAAAAGTGGCTGGGGCGGCAGGGATCGAACCTGCGAATGCTGGAATCAAAATCCAGTGTCTTACCGCTTGACGACGCCCCAAGACAAAAGCCTCTTCAGTGAGAGACGGAGAAAATAACTTTAAGTGAACGGTAATGTCAAGTGAAACGGAGGGTCAAAAGATCTGCCGAAATGCGACCCAGGGGTTTGTAGAAATCTTTGCTAACGGGCACCAGGCAGATACTTGCGCGGCTCATTTTCGAGCTCCCAGATCAATCCTAGGTCCTTGTCGTAGTCCAGAGTCCAGGCACCGGCGAATTGAGCGGATTCCAGGATTCGATCGGCAGTGGCATCGAGGACTAGGGCCTTAAAGGCGCGTTTTAGAGCGCGGCCCCCATAGTCGCTTGCCCCCGCGATACTGAGGAGGTGTTGGTAGACGCCGCTCTTTAAATTGAGGCGCATCTGCCGTCTTTCCAACTTTTCGTTTAGCTCGCTGAGTTCGGTTTCGATCATCTTGCGATACTGTAGCTGTCCCAGTGGGTTAAAAACCATGATATCGTCCAGTCTGTTGATGAATTCCGGGCGAAAATGGGTCTTCAGAGAATCGCGCAAGCTTTCATCGCGTTCATGGTCCGACACCTTCGTGCGATTCCAAGCTTTGATGTTGGAGGTAAGAATGATGATAGTGTTGCGAAAGTCGACTGTCTCTCCTTTGCTGTCAGTAAGTCTTCCCTCGTCAAACAGCTGAAGCATAAGGTCAAATATTTTAGGATGAGCTTTTTCAACTTCATCAAACAGCACGACCGTGTAGGGCTTTTTGCGTACGGCTTCGGTAAGTTCGCCGCCTTCTTCGTGACCAACATAACCAGGTGGTGAGCCAATGAACCGAGCCACCGTATGAGCCTCGCCAAATTCAGACAAATCGAAACGAGTCACCGCATTCTCAGAGCCAAAGACCTCTTGGGCGAGGATTTTTGCGGCAAGCGTTTTGCCGACACCTGTTGGCCCAAGAAAAAGCAGCACCCCGGTCGGGCGTTTAGGATCGTTGACGCCAGCGCGGGATCGTTTGACAGTCCGAGCAATGGCTCGAACTGCGGTGTCTTGACCAAAAATTTTTCGGAGCATGCGTGATTCGAGCTGGGACAAGGCATCTCTGTCTTGTTCGCCAAGTTTTTCGATCGGTATCCCCGTCCACTCGGAGATCACTTGGGCTACGGTACCGCGATCGACCAGACGGCTTAGAAAAGGGTGTTCTTCCTGCATTTTATCGAGCTGGTCGTTGAGATTTTTTACATCGCTTTTTAGCTCGGGAATTTTGCCATAGCTCAATGTTGCCGCGAACTGGTAGTCGCCTTTGCCGCGCACTTCTGTATCGAGGTTTTCTAGTTCGGAAAGTTGCTTTTCCAACTTGCCAAGCTCGCCTAACAGGCTACGGAAAGAGAGCCAAATACCGGAAAGTCTTTTGTATTCCTGACCAAGGTGTTCAAGTTTGACCTGGATTTTGACGAGGTCTTTTTGGTTTTGCACCGAGGGCGCGATCGCCTGCTTCTCGACTTCCAAATTGTCCAGCTGAGATTTTATCCGGTCAAGCTCATGCGGCATCGAGTCGAGTCCCATGCGCACTCGCGATGAGGATTCGTCGATGAGATCAATGGCTTTATCTGGCAATCGTCGGGTTGGTAGGTATTGAACTGACAATTTGACAGCGGCGCGCAGTGCAGAATCAGAGATAGCGATGCCATGGTGGATTTCATAACGATGCTTGATCGTTCGCAATAGTGCAAGGGTCGATTCTTCGGATGGCTCCTCAACGATGATCGGCTGAAAACGTCTGTCGAGAGCTTGGTCCTTGCGAAAGAATTTTTTGTATTCGGTGAAGGTCGTGGCTCCGATGCAAAGTATTTCGCCTCTTGCGAGAGCGGGCTTGAGGAGGTTGGCAGCATCTGCGCCGCCCTCCCCGTTTCCGGTGCCTATCAACATATGGATCTCGTCAACAAAAAGGACCGCGGCGGTTTTGAGCCTTGCGAGAGCACTGATTACGTTTTTGAGGCGTTCTTCAAATTCGCCACGGAATTTTGTTCCTGCAAGAAGGGCTCCGACATCTAGCGCAAGGACACGCATGCTTTTCATCGATTCTGGGGCCTTTCCGGCCGCAATTTTTTGGGCAAGCAATTCGACGATAGCAGATTTTCCAACACCGGGATCGCCGAGCAGAAGCGGGTTGTTTTTTTTCTTGCGGCCAAGTATTTCGAAGACTCGTCTGGCCTCGGTATCGCGTCCGACAATCGGGTCTAGCTCACCGCGCTCCGCAAGTTCTGAAAGATCAGTCGTGTATCTGCGCAGCGATGTGTCAAGATCTTGGTCGAGAACCTTGGCTCCTTCTGGAGACGATTGTCTTGGTTCTTTTGCCAAATCGCGGGATTTTGGTTCTTTCTCCCAGGCGACGAAATCAGCTGTTCTTGCGGCGTCTTCGTCGGCTTTAAGCAGCATGTTTTTTAGAACCGAGCTATGTCTTACTAAACCGGTCCAGAGTATTTTTTCGCTGATGCTGGTGGACGAGGTAGACCCTTCTACCTGCTCCATAACTTTTGTAAGTCGATTACCGAAGCTTATCTTGCGAACGCCAAAAACCTTGGGCCAAGCTTTGATCTGGTCTGTTAGCATCCGTGCCAAT
>CAZOSN010000168.1:0-10083 GCA_964582405.1 uncultured Oligoflexales bacterium
AGATGGACGGCAGATGGGCTGCCAACACCCAAAATCAGCCCTGACAGCCCACTAGGCCCTTCGCAATGATTTCGTTCATAATCTCCGTGGTGCCACCGCCAATAGGCAGTAACCGTGCATCCCGAGCAAGCCGCTCGACCATGGTCTCTCGCATGTAGCCCATCCCACCATGAATTTGAACGGCTTCGTAACATACCTCCATGGCGACATCCGCAGCGAAATTCTTCACCATCGCTGCTTCAAAGCGCAATGGTTTTCCCGCCAACTTTTGTGCCGCACAGGCGTAGGTCATGGTCTTGGCCGCATAGACCTTGGTGGCCATCGTCGCAAGCTTGTGCTTGATGACCTGGAATTTTCCGATCGGTCTCCCGAAGGCCTTCCTGTGCTTGACATAGGCCAGGCATTCATCCAAGGCGATTTCTGCAAGGCTGTAGCCCTGAATCGCCAGGCTCAAACGCTCACCTTCAAAATTGGACATTAAGGCCACAAACCCGGATCCTTCGGGCCCAATGCGGTGAGATTCTGATACCTCGACATTGTCAAAACTCAATATCGCCGTATCCGACGAACGCCAGCCGGTTTTTTTTAGCGCTGCCTCGACCTGAAAGCCCGGCATGCCTCGTTCGACAACAAAAAAACTAAGGCCCCCATGAGGATCTGCACCGGTACGTGCCAAGACCGTAATTTGATCGGCGATGACTCCACTTGTGATAAAGGCCTTGGTTCCATGCAGGCGGTAGGCTCCATGAGCCAGCCTCTCCGCACGGGTCTTGATTCCTGCTACGTCGCTGCCGGTATCAGGTTCGGTTATCGCCAGCGCCGCAACTTTTTCTCCTGAAAGCACCGGTCTTACAAACCGCTCTTTTTGCTCGAAACTCCCCAGGGCCATGATGGGGGGCAGCGCAATCTCGAGCGAACTCAGTCCCACCACCGCTCCGGTTGCTCCACCCTTCAGCAATTCCTCGACCACTGCGATCATATGAAACACATCGCCGCCGCCGCCACCCCACTGCTGAGGAAAAGCTACACCCAACAACCCCGAAGCAGCCGCTTTCCCAACCAGGGATGGATCAAACGCTTCCTCTTCTTCCCACTGAAGGGCATGAGGCCGGATATGCTCCAGCATAAATCGCCGCGCATTTTGGCGGATCAGATCATGGGAATCGTTGAAGTAATGCTTAAATTGCGATTCGAACATTTTATCTCCCGTTGGGCAAAATCCTCGAGTTGCCGCGCCCGCATTCGGGCAAGCGCCGCGACATTAGAGCCGCTCGTAACGTGAAATGCTGCCCCATTGCGTGCCCAAGGCGTCAGCTTTGACAAGTCGCCACTCAATACCATAGATCGAAAGCGTAGCCGGCGCATTGCCTGGCGGATGACAGAACAGGATATTATGCGTGCCTGCCAGCAAGTCGAGGCTCTGCGGCACGCGCACCAGCGTGGAGCTGTCGGCGACCGCGCGCATCTCGGGAATGAGACCTTGCCAGACATAAGATTGCCAATAGCCACCGTAGATGATTTTCTCTGGAAATTCCCTGATCCTTCGGGCCTGCTCGGTTACCTCCTCGAAAAGACGCCACTGCTCTTTGATAGCAGTCTGGCGCAAGTGGATCGGCATCGCGGCTAACAAAGGCCCTAATACCCACAAAAAGCCGATGACGGCTTTACTTCGAAATGTTCTAAGCACAAAGCCCAGCGCAAGCATCAAAAGGACATAGAACATCACGATACTAGGGAGAATGTAGCGGGCCAGATTACCATTCATCTTTACCCAGCCGGTGGATGCCACAGCGACAATCAAACAAAGGCAGGCCACGCCAAGGCTCACGAAAATCCCGCGTTCATCCCGCGCCAAAGCATGGATGCCGCGCAGTCTCAAAAATCCAAGAATGACTGTAGCCAGAGTGATCGCAAGCACCACCTGATAAGGCGCTCCAATCCAGAAATTATGCAAAAGAGCCGGAAAATTTTCCTTCAGCATCGGTATGCTGACGAGAGTTTTCGTAAAAATCAAACTTTCCTTGATCACGCCCGGGTATTTCGGAATCAAATTAACATGCACATACCAGCGATAGGCGGCCGACAAGGTCCGCTCGCAGACGATCCCGATCAGAACCGGTGCGAGGTACACCGCTTCGCCTCTGAACCGAATTTTCGATGGCGACTTCAAAAAACCGCGGTTTCGCTGCAAGAACCGAATTCCCTCATAAGCGATGATAAACACACCGCTCAGGATACTGAGCCAACACGAGAGAAAGGCAAGACCGGTACGCACGAGCCAACGCCGCTCATGAGGGTAACCAAGATACAGCAGAAGAAGCGCCACCTGCGAGCCATACGGCTGGGAAATCGTAAGGCCGTCCCTCTGAAAGACCCCATCCATCTGAACGATCGCAGCCAGAAACAGCACCAGCGCAAAACATTGCTTCGGCTCCAGGTACCGGCGAAAAAAATAATAAGCGGCGCCAAAATAGAGCACGCACTTGAAGAAAAACTCAGGCAGGTAAGGTTCTTGGAAAAAAAAGGTGAGAATGCCGACGAGTTTAAAATACCAGCTACCGAACCGATCCTGACCATAGAAAAACAGCTCATAAGGATCCAGACGATCGCTGTAGGCCATCATCCAGGTTATCGCCGTATCGGAATTGAACAGCGAGTTTTCTCCCGCGTGACCCACGGGGCCAAGCGAGAAGAAAACGGCGGCAGCAGCTGCTATCCAACTCAGATGAAAGCCGAGCTTTAAACGCCCGCCCCACCTGAGCCGGGTGGTCATTGGATCCATCAACTTTTTACATGCCCCTTAGCCGTTCAAGCGGCGGAGCACATAATGCAGAATACCGCCATTGTTGAAATAATTTAGCTCGTCTTCCGTATCAATTCTACACAGGACAGTGACGCGCTCCTCAGAACCATTTTTGCGATGAATCGTAACATCAATTTCCTGCCTTGGCCTGAGTGCGGCGATTCCTTTGATGTCAAAAGTCTCTGTTCCGTCCAGCTTGAGCGTCTGACGGTTTTGACCATTTGCAAACTGCAATGGCAATACACCCATGCCAATCAAGTTTGATCGATGAATCCGCTCGAAGCTCTCGGTTATCACGGCTCGAACACCCAACAAGGTCGTACCCTTAGCGGCCCAGTCGCGCGATGATCCCGTACCGTATTCTTTGCCGCCAACGACAACAAGTGGCACATTAGTCTCCGCATAACGCATCGCCGCGTCATAGATCGGCATCACTTCACCGCTCGGCACGTATTTGGTAATCCCACCTTCGGTCCCTGGAACCATCTCGTTTTTGATCCGAATATTGGCAAACGTGCCCCGCATCATGACCTCATGGTTTCCGCGTCGCGATCCATAGGAATTAAAGTCCTCTTTTGAAACCCTGTGATCCTTGAGGTAACGCCCAGCCGGCGAATCTGCCTTAATATTGCCTGCAGGCGAGATATGGTCGGTGGTAACACTGTCACCGAAGATGCAAAGCGGCCTTGCACCGACAATATCGGTCAAAGCCTTGGGTTTTGAACCCATGCCTTCAAAAAACGTCGGATAACGCACATAGGTGCTTCCGTCCTGCCAGCTGAAGGTGAATCCCGACCCGGCATTGATTTTCTGCCATTGTTCAGGTCCGCGGAACACGTCAGAGTAGCGATCGGTAAACATTTTTGGGGTCAGTGAGGTCTGCAAAACCGCCTGGATTTCGCCATGAGAGGGCCAAATGTCGCGAAGGTAGACTTTGTTGCCGTTTTTATCGGTTCCTAACGGCTGTGACGCGAGATCCAGATGCATGGTGCCCGCAATCGCATAGGCCACGACCAAAGGTGGGGAGGCTAAGTAATTGGCCTTGACGTCTTGCCCAATCCGGCCTTCAAAATTGCGGTTCCCCGAAAGCACCGAGGCGACAACAAGGTTGTTCTTGTTGATCGTGTCCGAAATCTCCTGCTTAAGCGGACCTGAATTACCAATGCAAGTCGTGCACCCATAACCCACCAAATTAAAGCCTAGCTGATTGAGGTATTTCTGCAAACCGGCTTTTTCGAGGTAATCGGTCACAACCTGCGATCCAGGAGCCAACGAAGTCTTGACCCAAGGCTTGGACTTCAAGCCCAACTCAACCGCTTTTTTTGCAAGGATTCCCGCGCCGATCAAAACCGCGGGATTGGACGTATTCGTGCAGCTTGTGATTGCAGCAATCGCCACATCGCCGTTTGCCAACCCAAAATCATGGCCGGAAACCGGCAGGCGTTCCGTCTGTGCTGCGCCCGTGATCTTGTAATCACTCTCAAGGTATTTCTCAAACGATGATTTAGCCGATGATAATGCCACGCGATCCTGCGGTCGTTTGGGCCCCGAAATACACGGCTCGATAGTGCTCATATCGAGATCAAGCACATCGGTAAAAACCGCCTCGGCGCCTTTGGTCCGCCACATGCCCTGAGCCTTAGCATAGGATTCGACCAGTTTTACCTGATGCTCATCGCGACCAGTAAACCTCAGGTACCGTAGTGTCTCGTCGTCGATTGGAAAAAAGCCGCAGGTTGCGCCATACTCAGGGGCCATGTTGGCAATCGTGGCCCGGTCAGCGAGGCTAAGGTTGTCGAGCCCATCGCCGAAAAATTCGACGAATTTGCCAACAACACCTTTTTTTCTGAGCTTTTGGACAACCGTTAGCACCAGATCTGTCGCCGTTGTCCCCTCTTTGGGAGTTCCGGTGAGCTTGAAGCCGATCACTTCGGGAATCAGCATCGAGACCGGCTGACTCAGCATCGCAGCCTCGGCTTCGATTCCACCTACGCCCCAACCCAATACCGCAAGCCCGTTGATCATCGTCGTGTGCGAATCGGTACCAACTAAAGAATCAGGAAACGCCCATTGATCATTGCCCTCTTTTCGCACGCCGACGACAGGCGCTAGATATTCGAGGTTGACCTGATGGCAAATGCCCGTTCCGGGGGGTACGACGCGAAAATTGTCAAACGCAGTTTGAGCCCATTTTAAGAACTCGTAACGTTCTCTGTTGCGATCGAACTCCAGGTCAACGTTTTGTTGAAAAGACTCGGGGGTGCCGGCATGATCGACCATCACCGAATGGTCAATCACGAGATCGACGGGCGACAGCGGGTTGATTTTTTTGGGATCGCCACCCAAATCGATCATGGCCTGGCGCATGGCCGCTAGATCAACAACAGCAGGGACCCCGGTAAAGTCTTGCATCAAGACCCGGCTTGGCCGAAAAGCAATCTCATGCTCAGCGGCACCGCGCGTCTTGAGCCAGGCCGCAATTGCCTCAATGTCAGCTTTTTGTACCGAGACCTTGTCTTCATGGCGAAGCAGGTTTTCGAGCAGCACCTTGAGGGAAATAGGCAATTTGCTGATATCGCCTAAGCCATGATTTGAAGCATCAGGAAGACTAAAGTACTTATAATTCTTGCCCTCAATAGTTAGCGTTTTTTGGCATTTAAAAGAATCGACTTTATGCGCCATTTTCTCCATCCCCTCGGTGTGAGTGCCCTGTCCCATGACCCAGCTCGCGAGACGACCCAAAGGACACCTGAAAGCTCTCAAGATTATTAGAAAGAACGCTCATTGTCTATGAGATCAGCTTTAATTTTTTGACAAAATTTGCTAGGTTTACAAGGTTATATGGCAGTTTGGATCATAGACCCAGCCGTTATAGACTTCTTCAACGGGGTCACCCGGTATAGGCTTTTAAGGAGTAGCGCGGCAAATTCATGGCCAAGAAAAAATCCCACGCAGCAACAATTTTTAACGTTTCACCCGAGGACGTGGCGCGTCAATGTCGGCTGAGGTTGGACTATATCAACCAAACGTTCTTTATAATCCCGCACAATGATGGTGAGGCCGTGCGCTGCTGCCAGATTCTTCGAGCCGTTCAGGCTCCTTTTCTCCATGTATCCAGACAATCCTGGGGCGCCACTCTTGATAAAGAGTGGCCTAAAATTAATTTTGCCAGTTTGGACAAGTCCCAGGTCAAAAACATCATGATTCTCGAAATCCCGGGCCTCGCTGACCACCCTGGAGCCCTTATCGCCAAGGAGGCTGAGCTTGTTGAATTGGGCTTTCAGCTCGACATCATCGACCATCATCACTACCAATGGGTTGATCGATACAAGACGGTCTCTTCGCTCGAACAGCTATGCGATCTTATCGGATGGGAGATGAACGACGACGATATTGCCATTGCGGTCAATGACAGATCTTACATCCCCGGCCTTAAGGCGTTAGGTCTGGGCAAAGAAGCGATTCGCAAAGTTCGGCAGTTTGACCTTGTCAGCCAAGGCAACAACACCAACTATATCGACCGTCACATCAAACTCGCTCGCGAGTGGATTCCAAAACTCCGCGAAGAAAAGCGGGGGGATCTCTGGATCCTCGATCATCCCGACGTCAAGCAAACCTATGTATCCCAGGAACTCAGCATCGATGATCCAAAAGGCTACATTCAGATGTTTGAGATCAAGGGGCACAAATTGGGATATTCAGGCAGAGCCGAGATCGTCGATATGCTCCTCAGATCCGATTTTACGAAATGGGAATCTCAAACTGGTCCGCTCAAGAACTACGGTGGCGGTGACGGCGTGAATGCCAAATTTTGGAGCATCAAGACAGCTGAAAACCGCAAATCCATCCCGCGTGCCATGGCCGACGAGGTACTAGGAATGATTCAGTCCGCGATGGAGAGCCTTACCCCAATGCGTTAGATCGATAGAGGTGCGAAACTTCTTGCGTAATATGTAGTATCCGACACTGAAAATATCCAAACACTACTATCTGATGTCCGTAGTGGGCTGTCAGGGACGATTTTGGGGGTTGGTAGTCTAGACGTTGCCGAGATTGGCAAATATTGCCAGACAATTCTTGTGTTAGGGAAAAATTCCTATCATGTCAAAAGCTAATAGAAAATATCCAATATTAAGGGCTCCGCCGGAGGCATTAGACCTGGCTACATCGCCAGAGCCAACGCGAAAATCTACGCCATCCTAGTCAAGATTACCCTCAGGGCGCCCCCATGAAATTACCCTTTACAGGTATACCATATATAGGTATATTGACCTTCGTCGAGAGGGTTTCGCCTGTGGCAATACAGACATTCGGAAACAAAGAAACTGAAGATTTTTTTAAATTCGGGTCAATTCGCAAACATTCAGGTTGGCGATCGCTGGCTGCGATCACCGCCCGGAAGCTTGACATGCTGCATTATGCGGGAGACCTTTTGGATCTCAGGTCACCTCCTGGCAATCGCCTCGAAAAGCTGAAAGGAGACCTAAGAAACTTCCATAGCATTAGGATAAACGATCAATGGCGGATTATCTTTTGCTGGACTGATGCTGGTCCAACGGAGGTTCGTATCATGGATTATCACGATTAAGAGGTTGTCATGAAATCAAAGAGAACACCTACATCCCCCGGGGAGATCTTACGCGAAGAGTTTTTGATACCTCTTGGCATGACACAAAAGCAGTTAGGTGATCACATCGATGTTGATATTAAAGTTGTAAACCGCATTATCAACGGTCGATCAGCTGTAACGCCCATCGTTGCTCTTAAGCTAGCCTACGCATTCAATACAACGCCAAATTTTTGGCTTAATGCGCAGAATTCGGTCGATCTCTATAATGCGGAGCGAGAGCTGACGCGCCTGCCAAAAGCATTGATTAAGCGCCCCGCTTAGGCGGGGCTCTCCGTGTGCCGAGATTACGAAAATTACATGCGACCGTTCGCGTTACGACGGGATATAACAGATACTGGGTTCCTTGAAACCCTGAATAATTTCGCATTGATCTGCTCCGTGCCGAAAATCTAACATGCGCATTGATCTGCTCCGTGCCGAAAATCCAAACATGGATCGCTTAAAGCTCTTGCAGCTCCTCGGCGGTAATTCCCGTTAACCGCAAGATTTCATTGTCTGAGATAGAAAGGATGCCGATGTCACGATTGCCAGTCAAAATTGAAAACTAACAGAATCAGCCCTGACAGCCCATTAGCTGCGATGAACCACTAACGCCAATACCTGCGAACCGTAGTTCTTAATCTTGCTTGGTCCTATTCCCGAGATCTGACCCAAGGCTTCAGGATTTTGAGGACGAACCGTTGCTATTTGCAACAGCGTTCGATCCGACAAAATACAAAACGCAGGTACCTTGCGTTTCTTGGCCTCACCAAGACGCCAATTGCGGAGCTTATCAAACAAGGCATCGTCAGGTGGGGCCCCTAGCGCAACCGCGTCTTTGGATTTTTTGGATGCGGAGACGGTTTTTCCCTTAGGTGCCGATTGGCTCGCGATTCTATGTGCTTTCGCAGGGGCATGGCTAGTGAGTTTGATATCATCCCAAGCTATCGCCAAGGGATGAGCATCGTCTACTAAACCGACCTCCCAGTAGCTGATGGTCTTACCATTCTTAGAAAATTCGTTTTGACGGAGCATTAAGCAGCGCGCTTGGGAAAGAGCTGAAATCATCGATTCGAATTCGTCGCGAGAAACGCCCTTGCGCTCCACAGCCTCGCTATAGAGTTTGCCTTTCGATACCGGTACGGCCTTTTCATAAAGGTAGCTGACGATGAGTTTGAGATGATTAATCTGAGCTGGTGTCGCACTCTGCCTTTGACAAAACATACTCTCCTGGGGTGCGCAGATATCGCAAAGGCCGCAGTCCTGCCCCGAATCGCGCTGATCGCCGAAATGGGCCACCAGAAGACGCATCCGGCAAATGCTCTGGTTTTGCGCAAATTTGGCCATAAGCGTCGTCTGCAGCTCGCGATGGTCACGCTGGGCCTTGTATTTGTGCGCCCAGTCGGACGAGCCCGGCAGAAGAAGTTCTTCAGGCGTAATAATCAAGCCTCCATGAATCCAGAGTTTTTCGACGGCGCTATCGAAAAGATCTCGGTCTTCGTGAGCCGCAAGGTGAGGCTTAAATATGCCGGAATCGGGAACCTGTTCTCGAATATGACCGAGGTAACTCAATTTAGGGTAGTTTCGGTTAAGAAAAAACTCGTGCTGCCGCCGGTCCGCATACGAGTGGAACATAATCGCCTTTGATGGCAAGCCGTCGCGTCCCGCCCGGCCGATCTCTTGGTAGTATCCTTCGACGCTCGCTGGCAGCGCCATATGAATAACCGTACGGATATCTGGCTTGTCAATTCCCATGCCGAAGGCGACCGTCGCCACAACCACCGGAATACGTCCTGCAAGGAATGCAGCCTGAACTTCGGAGCGCTCGCCTGATTGCATGCCCGCATGATAGGGTCTTGCTGCCATCTGGCTCAGCTCAGCCGCTGTTTGTTCCGCGATTGCGCGGGTGGGGGCATAGACTATAGCGGGAAGCCTGGCAGCATCCTTAAGCAAGGCAAGTACTGCTGCCGCCCGTTGGTTGACTGGTTTTTCGACTATCTCGATCGCGATATTGGTACGCCTGAAGCCATGAGTGTGCTGCTCGGGATTGACAAGCACAAGCTGGGCGATAATATCGCTCTGCACAATAGGTGTGGCTGTCGCGGTAAGCGCCACGACGGGGCAAGGTCGCAGCACAGGCAGACGCTGGGCGAGCAGCCGATAATCGGGGCGGAAATCGTGCCCCCAGTGAGAGATACAATGGGCCTCATCGACAGCGATCAAGGTGGGCCTGCGTTTTGCCAAGAGTTCGAGAAATCCTGGAACCCCCAAACGCTCGGGAGCAATAAACAAATAATCTAATTCGCCCATAAGATATGCTCGACAAATCCGCCTGGCATGCTCGCGCTCTTTTCCTGAATGAATCGCAGCGGCCCGGCATCCCCAACGCGAGAGTTTCTCTACCTGATCATCGATAAGTGCTATAAGAGGACTAATCACAAGCGTCGTCCCACCGAGGTATAAGCCCGGCAGTTGGTAGCACAACGATTTTCCAGCGCCAGTTGGCATCACAAGCAGCACATCATGGCCGCTCGCAATGCTCGCACACACCTCACCTTGATAAGGCCTAAATGCGGAGAAGCCAAAAGTTTCTCGGAGGATGCGCTTAAGATCGCTCATGATGGACGCTGCACTTTTGCCATAGGTCTGAGGCTGGTTATCCGATTGGGAT
>CAZOSN010000169.1:0-10072 GCA_964582405.1 uncultured Oligoflexales bacterium
CTGTCCGATAGCACGCAATACAGTTTCCGCATCTGCGCGATCAATGCCAATCCTTCTCCGGACGTTTCAAGCGGCGTTACCGTCTCGGCTACGACCCAGCAACTCACCCCACCTGATCCTACTAATCCAGTCGCGAGCAGTCCGACAGAATCGACTATCAATCTTGCCTGGACATCGGGCGGCGGTTCAACTGCGAACTACAGAATCAGCTTTCAAACCGGTGCCTCCGCCCCGAGCGACTGCTCCTCAGGGTCTACGATTCCAGAAACTTATATCAGCGGTACTAGCTTTGTCGTCACAGGCCTTAGACCAAGCCAGCAGTATTCGTTTCTTATTTGCGCGATCAACAGCAATCCAACGCCCGATGAATCGTCGGGCGTGAGCGCTACGTCTACGACTACGGCATATATACCAAAAGAAAATCTTGTTTCTCTAGCTACAGGGTCTGGATATTGGAGCGGGCATAACTGCGGACTCACGAACTCAGGTAAAGCATACTGCTGGGGCTATAACGGATACGGTCAACTGGGTGATTCGAGTTCAAATACAAAAAGTCAGCCAACAGCCGTTAATCAGCATAACTTATCCACGGGGGAAAGTTTTACAGCAATTAGAGTAGGGCCTTTACATAGTTGTGGACTTACCAATTCAGGCAAGGCGTACTGCTGGGGCCATGATTATTATGGCCAGCTCGGGAATGCCGGGACTAACAGTAGTGCAAATTTGCCCGTGGCGGTCAATCAATCCAATGTCGCTTCCGGCGAAGGTTTTGTCTCTTTGGCATTAGGAAACTATCATTCCTGTGCACTCACCAGTTCAGGTAAAGCCTATTGCTGGGGTCGTGGCGCCTATGGCCAGCTTGGCGACGCGGGGTCGGACGCCGACCAGATTCTTCCCGTGGCAGTTAATCAGGCAAACCTGACTTCTGGCGAGAGTTTTGTAACCTTGGGTGCTGGTGAAAATCATAGTTGCGGGGTGACCAACACTGGCAAAGCATACTGCTGGGGATGGGACGCTGGAGGTCAGGTAGGGGATGCCGGAGCTTATGCTGATCAAATTCAACCTGTGGCTGTAAATCAGGGAAATCTCACCTCGGGCGAGAGCTTTGTGTCGATTACCTTGGGTGGTCGTTTCAGCTGTGCCTTGACCAATTCGGGCAAAGCCTATTGCTGGGGTGAAGACTCCACCGGCCAACTCGGGGATGCAGGAGCCAATTCTAGTAAAAATCAGCCAACCGCAGTCAATCAAGCAAACCTGACCTCGGGCGAGAGCTTCGTGGCTTTGCGTACTGGGTACCAGCATAGCTGTGGCCTCACCAATTCAGGAAAAGCTTATTGCTGGGGCCTCAATAACAATGGTCAGCTAGGAGATGCGGGAGCCAACGCCAATCAGATTCTGCCCGTGGCAGTTAATCTTGCCAACCTTTCTTCGGGCGAGAGTTTTGTGGATTTGGGCACGGGTCCCAATCATACCTGCGGGCTCACCAATTCTGGCAGGACCTATTGCTGGGGCGATGACCAGTACGGCCAGCTTGGTGATGCTGGTACGAACACTGATCGGAATCTACCTACTTTGGTGATCGACTCTAACCTTCCTGTTGCCACAAAAACCTTTGCCAAACTTTATCTTGGCAGCGATGCCTATCATGCCTGTGGTTTGACCAATTCAGGAAACGCGTACTGTTGGGGCGATGATGGCACGGGCCAGCTCGGCGATGCGGGGGCAAACACGGGTATGACCTTGCCAGTTGCCGTGAATCAGACGAATTTGGCGACGGGAGAAACTTTTGTGGCGTTAGCCCTTGGTGGCGACTACCTCACAGGAGGACACACATGTGGACTTACCAATTCAGGCAAGGCCTACTGCTGGGGTTATGATAACTACGGCCAACTCGGTGATGCTGGTGCTGATACCACCATGACTTTACCTGTGGCCGTGAATCAAGCAAACCTGACCTCGGGTCAAAGCTTTGCCTCCATTGGAGTTGGGAGTTTGCACTCCTGTGGCCTTACCAATACAGGCAAAGCTTACTGTTGGGGAGCTGACGCCAACGGCCAGCTTGGGGATGCCGGGACCGACACGGCCAAAACTCTGCCAACAGCAGTCAATCAGGCAAACCTGACTTCAGGCGAGAGCTTTGTGTCGATCGCCCTTGGGTATCAGCATAGTTGCGGGCTAACCAACTCAGGCAAGGCCTACTGCTGGGGCGATGATACTTGGGGCCAGCTGGGCGATGCAGGCACCGATGCCATCAAAACTTTGCCTACCGCCGTAAATCAGGTGAATCTGCCGACAGGTGAGAAATTTACGGCTCTAGCTCTTGGGACTAGTCACACTTGCGGTCTTACCAATTCGGGTAAAGCATACTGCTGGGGTCAGGATACCTACGGCCAGGTGGGGGACGCGGGAACTGATACGACGGCAATTCTACCGACGGCCGTTAATCAGGTAAACTTCGCTTCTGGTGAAGGTTTTGTTAGGCTATCGCTTGGGATGTATCACAGTTGTGGTCTTACTCGTTCGGGCAAAGCATACTGCTGGGGTCAGGATACGACCGGCCAGCTGGGTGATGCGGGGACTGATACAAACAAAACGCTACCAACGGCCGTGAATATTGCGAATCTAACTTCAGGCGAAGGTTTTGTGGAAATAGCCCTTGGAGAGAGCCACAGCTGTGGTCTTACTAATTCAGGCAAGGCGTTCTGTTGGGGATCAGACGCCTATGGCAATCTTGGCGATGCCGGGACGGATACCATTAAAACTCTGCCTACGGCTGTAAATCAGAATGGCTTATAAGTGTTCTATCCCAACCCGACGCTCCAGCGGTCGCGGACGAAGTTAGACCGTGGTCTAGTCGTCGATTATTTGAAGAATATAGCGGCGGTTGAGTTTGGCTGCCGCACAGTTGAGGATGGTGCGGATGGCATCCGCCGTGCGGCCTTGCCTTCCAATGACCTTGCCGATGTCCTCTTTGGCGACCTTTAGCTCAATAATATTGGTTTGGTTGCCGCTGATTTCGCTAATTTCGATCCGGTCCACCTCATCAACCAGCGATTTTGCGATGTACTCGACTAGGTCTTTCATGGATTCAGTATTTGACATAAACTCACTTCCGTATTCCGTTAATGGGCCTAACCGACAATGCCGCTCAACTCCTGTGGTGTTTAACACCGCCATTACTTCTCATTTTACCTAAAAAAACGGCGCATGAAAAGATTTTGTATTTAATTTGCCCCTCCGCCCGCCGAGGGCTCTCTCGGATTGGCAGGAATCTGCGCACTCAAGTCAAGATGAAAGAAATGCGGCAAACCGTTGGTGTGCAATATTTAGCTGCGAATAGGGCTCGGAGGTTTTGTGGCTTGGCTGGAAGAAATTGCAATCCGGCCTTGATGCTAGTGGGAAAATTTTTTTCTGCCCAGCGCGAGAGGCATCAATTATGGCTTAGGAATCGGGTTCTTAACGAAGCTGCTGAAGGAAACCTGCGGCTGCCTCGATCCCGCTTTGGGTCATGATTTCGATTGCTTTCGAGCAAACGATAGCGATGGCGATATCACCGGATTCAGAAAGTTTTGCGACGTCGGCGCTGTCTTGGACGCCAAATCCGATGCCAAGCGGTAAATTCGTGGCAAGACGCACGCGTGCCACATAGTCAAAAAATTCGTCATCAAACTTGGTTTTGGCTCCTGTGATGCCGCGGCGGGCAACGCAGTATAAAAAACCAGATGCGGATGCCGCAATTTGCTTGAGGCGCGAGGCATCGGTTTGCGGAGTCACCATAAAGATGGGAGACAGCCCGTGGAGTTTGGCCTGATCCTGCCATGTTGTCGCTTCTTCGATCGGAAGATCCGGGATGATCACGCCTTTGATACCTGCGGCGGCGGTTTCTTGGGCGAATTTCTTTAGGCCGCGGGTGAAGACGATGTTGTAATAAGTCATGACCAAGAAGGCTGTCCCGGGATGCGCCTTGGTTATTTCAGCCGATGCTGCAAAGCAATCGTTCACCCGAATGCCACTTGCGACGGCGGTTTGATTGGCTCGTACCAGCACGGGTCCATCGGCCATGGGATCAGAGTAGGGGAACTGCAGTTCGATGATATCGACGCCCGCCTTGCAAAAGGCATCGATGGCCTTGTGGTTTTCGTCGATGCTTGGAAACCCCATGACCGCATGCGAGCAGAGCAGGATCGGCTTTTTCTTCAGGCGGTCTTCGATAAAAATTTGCAGTTCGCTCATGGTTCCTCCCGTGGCAGCCGGGATTTTAAGTAGGTTTTGAAATTGGCATCGTCGAGCGCTCGGGCGATTTGAAAAATATCCTTGTCGCCTCGACCCGAGAGATTGACGATGATAATGTCGTCGCGGTTGAGCCCGGGGGCATCGCGGAAGGCCTGGACCAGGGCATGCGATGACTCAAGGGCGGGGATTATTCCCTCACGCGCGATCAATTGCTCAAGGCTGCCCAAAACTTCGCTGTCCTTTGCGGCGGTGAAACCAACTCTGCCTGTGGCATGAAGGTGTGCTAGGATCGGAGAAACACCGGTGTAGTCGAGTCCTGCGGCTACCGACGAGGTCTCGAGCATCTGGCCATCCTCATCGGCAAGAAATATCGTTTTATAACCCTGGGTAACCCCAACCCGGCCATCCTGCGAGGCTAACCGTGCCGCGTGGTGTCCGGTGGTAAGGCCTTTTCCGCCTGCTTCGACGCCGCAGAGTTTGACCCCTGGATCATCCAGAAATCCAGAAAAAATACCCAGGGCGTTTGAACCGCCGCCCACGCAGGCATACACGGCGTTGGGCAATCGTCCTTCACAAGCCAGAATCTGTGCCCGCGCCTCGGTGCCTATCACCGACTGAAACCAGGCGACCATTTCCGGAAAAGGGTGTGGGCCACAGGCTGTGCCCAAAACATAATGCGAATCGGTGAAACTAGCCGACCAGTCCCTCAGCGCCTCATCGATCGCGTCCTTGAGAGAACCCGCGCCGTCCTCGACCTTAACAACCTCGGCGCCCAGCTTCTGCATCCAAAAAACATTGGGATACTGGCGGGCTATATCCTTGGCACCCATGTAAATGGTGCAGCGAAGGCCAAATTTTGCGGCCATTGTCGCGGTAGCGACTCCGTGTTGGCCTGCCCCCGTCTCGGCTATGACGCGGGTCTTGCCCATGCGCTTTGCAAGCAGACCTTGCCCGAGCACATTGTTGGCCTTGTGGGCACCCGTGTGATTGAGGTCCTCTCGCTTGAGATAGATCCGCGCACCGCCGAGGACTTCGGATAGATTTGAGCAGAAGGTCAGGGGCGTCGGGCGTCCTGCGTAGTTGCCAAGGAGGTCCAAGTACTCCTGCCAGAAGCCAGGGTCCGTGCGGGCTTTAGCATAGGCTTCGCTGAGTTCTACAAGCGTGTGGTGCAGGATTTCGGGGATAAAGGCGCCACCGAATTCACCGAAATAACCGCCGCGGCTTTCGAGTGCCAAAGAATCCCCCTATTTCTAGAGTAAGGCCACATCCTTGACCTTGTGTTTGCTTAGTTTGTTGCCCAAGGCCTTAACCCCTTTTATATCGATAAAATCCGAAACCCGCACAAGCTCGGGGGGAGGCAATTTTTGCCCAACTTTTTTGAACGAGACCTTTACTAGGGGAGAAGGGTCAGTAGAGACCACAAGCACCTTGGTACCTGTCGCCTGCGGGATAAATTCGATGCGCTTGCCGGTCAGTGCCTTGTCAATCGCAAACCGCTTGACATACACATCGTCTCGCTCAGCCTCATAGAATATAACGGAGACCACCTGGTCACTAAATGTCATCAGCGTATCGACATTGGTGCCAAAATAATGTGCCAGGTTAAAAGGAATAAGCTCATAGGCTCCGTCTTTGTATAGGGTCAGGAGAAGTTCATCACCCTTGAACTCGCCAAGGTAATTGCCCTGCTCAGACTGGTTCAAATGGCCAGTTTTTTGATCGAACCAGACTTTGGTGGCGGCCAGTGTTGATTCGCCTTTTTCGAGCTGCTCGATATCATCGACAGATTCTTCGGTTACGAGCTGACCTTTTACCGCGCGCGCCTTGATCTCCATTGCACCAAAATCGATTTCAAGCGCCTTGGTTTTAGAGGTCTTGGTTTTCAGATTTAGGTTTACGATCTCGCCTTCGCCATTGGGATTGACCGACAAATAAAGAACGCGGGTCCCCTTGGTTCCCTTGGTGAGATTGTATTCCTTGTCACGGGTGATTCCGCCTATGACAAAGCGTTTAGCATAGACCGGGCCGCGCAAACCATCCCGGTAAATCATATGATAAACTTTGCGATCGTCGTTGCGGCGGAAGGTTTCGACATGGATCAGGTCTTTCGCAAAGAATACCTTATCAGCGATTTTAGCTACCCGAAACTCGCCCGCGCGGCTGATACCGATGATCTCGTCAAACTCGGTGCATTCGCCCACGAGTTCATCCTTTTTTAAACTGCTGCCGACAAAGCCTTCTTTTCGGTCAACATAGAATTTGATCGTGGCGCTTGACACGCTCGCGGCATGGATGGTTTCGAATTCGGCTTTGACTGTTCGGCGTTCCCGTCCTTTGCCATATTTTTCAAGCAGGCGTTCATAGTAGCGGATGGCGTAGGGAATAAGATTCAATAGGTCATACTCGACCTCTTTGACCTGCCCCTTGAGCTTAACCAAGGCTTCTTCAGCGATCTCAGAGTCAAATTTCGAGATCCGTTTAATTTTGATCTCCGTTAGTTTATTGAGATCAGCGTCGGTAACATCTCTGATAAATTCGGATCTAAAGGGTTTTAGGCCCTTTTCGATCGTGGTGAGTATGTCTTCCCAACTCGTGCAGTTTTCAATCTTGCGGTAAATTTTTTGCTCGATAAAAACCTTTTCCAAACTCGCCAGATGAATTTTTTCCTTCAGCTGATTCAATAGGATCGTTAGCTCGGTCTTGAGAAGCTCGGTGGTTTGTGCGACCGAGGCATCCAAAAGATCGCTGACCCCAATAAACACCGGTCTGTCGTCTTTGATAATGCAGCAATTGGCTGCGATGCTGACCTCGCAATCGGTGAAAGCGTAGAGGCCATCGATGGTGAGATCAGGCGATACGCCTATCGGCAGTTCGATCTGAATATCGACCTCGGCCGCCGTGTTGTCTTCGATACGCTTGATCTTGATCGTGCCTTTTTCGTTGGCGGCGACAATCGATTCGATCAGGCTGCTTGTGGTGATTCCAAAAGGGAGTTCCCGGATTCTGAGTGTTCTGGCATCTACCTTATCGATCACGGCGCGGACGCGAACTTTGCCGCCCCGCATGCCATCATTGTATTCGGTAAAATCGGCGGAACCGCCTGAGATGAAATCAGGGAATATTTTTTGCTTGCGGCCCTTGAGCTGGCTGATCGAAGCCTTGATGACTTCAACGAAATTGTGGGGCAAGATCCGTGTCGATAGGCCAACCGCAATGCCCTCTGTGCCTAGGACCAAAAGGAGCGGAAATTTGACAGGAAGCGTGAGCGGCTCCTTGTTGCGGCCATCATAGGATGGCAGCCATTCCGTTGTGAGCGGGTTAAATAGCACCTCTTTGGCAAAGTCTGAGAGCCGCGCTTCGATATAGCGTGGTGCGGCGGCGCGGTCGCCTGTGAGTGGGTTGCCCCAGTTTCCTTGGGTATCGATCAAAAGTTCTTTTTGACCCAATTTGATCAGGGCATCACCGATCGCCATATCACCATGGGGATGATAGCGCATGGTATGGCCAATAACGTTGGCGGCCTTGTTATAACGGCCGTCTTCAAGCTCATAGAGGGAGTGCAGGATGCGGCGCTGCACGGGTTTGAGCCCATCGTCGATATTGGGGACGGCGCGATCAAGGATCACATAGCTTGCATAATCAAGGAACCAAGATTTGTAGAGGTCCTCAATATGCTGGATATTCTTGAGCTTACCGTCTCCGGCTTGGGTTTTGTCTGTCGATTCGTGGTCTTGCAAAACTATGGTTCTCCCAACAGGCTATGCTTGGCTCTCGAGGGCTTCTTCAAGCGCTTCCTCGGTGCGTAGGTTTTCGATAATGAATGTTTGGCGCTCTTGGGTGTTTTTACCCATAAAGTATTTGAGCATATCGCCCACGGCCGCTTGCTGCGAGAGGAGAACTGGCTCAAGCCGCATGTCCTCACCGATAAACTGGCCGAATTCATCGGGCGAGATTTCGCCGAGTCCCTTGAATCGCGTGATTTCCTTGCTGCCGGAAAGACTGTGCAGGGCACGGTTCTTTTCGACCTCATCATAACAATAGATGGTCTTGGTCTTGTTGCGCACACGAAATAGCGGGGTTTGAAGGATATAGACATGGCCGTTTTTTACGAGCTCGGGGAAATACTGCAAAAAGAATGTCATCATCAAAAGTCGGATGTGCATGCCATCGACATCCGCGTCGGTGGCGACGATGATCTTGTTGTAGCGCAGGCTTTCGATTCCGTCCTCAATATTGAGCGCATGCTGGAGCAGATTGAATTCCTCGTTTTCGTAGACGACTTTCTTGGTGAGCCCGAAGCAATTGAGAGGTTTACCGCGCAGGCTGAATACGGCCTGCGTTGCGACGTCCCGCGCCTTCGTCAAGGAACCTGAGGCTGAATCGCCCTCGGTGATAAAAATCATGCTGTCGAGCCTATTGGGTGCCTTGGAATCATAGTGGATGCGGCAGTCCCGCAGTTTTTTGTTAAAAATATTGGCTTTTTTGGCGCGCTCGTTGGCGATTTTGCGGATGCCGGCCATTTCTTTGCGTTCTTTTTCGGCCTGCTGGATGCGCTTTTGCATTGCTTCGGCAATCTGCGGATTGCGGTGAAGGAGATTGTCGAGTTCCTGACGCATGAAATCGACGATCCAGGATCGGATCAAAATTCCATCGGGAGTGACATGGGTCGAACCAAGCTTGGTTTTTGTCTGCGATTCGAATACCGGATTTTCTACTCGAACGGCGATGGCCGCGATCAAACCCGATCGGACGTCCACGGCCTCATAGTCCTTTTTGTAGAAGTCCTTGACGGTCCGCACGAGGCCTTCACGCAATCCGGTTTGATGAGTCCCTCCCATGGTTGTGTGCTGACCGTTTACGAAGGAGTAGTGTTCCTCGCCGTAGTGATCGCCATGGGTCAAGGCGATCTCAACGTCTGGTCCCTTGAGGTGGATGATCGGATAGCGAATCTCGCTGGCATTGGTTTTGAATTCAAGCAGATCCTTGAGGCCATGGAGCGACACAAAAGGCTTGCCATTGAGTTCGATGGTCAGGCCGGTATTAAGGAAGGCGTAGTTCCAAATCATGTTTTCCAAAAATTCTGGTATATACCTGTAATTTTTGAAAATTCTGCCATCTGGGCAAAACGTAACCTCGGTGCCGTCGGGTTCGGTTGATTTTTTTATGGCATGGTCTTTTTTGAGGAGCCCCTGCTCAAATTCGACAACTTTGCACTTTCCTTCGCGGTACGACGCGACGGCAAAACTTTGCGAAAGCGCGTTGACTGCTTTGGTACCCACACCATTAAGCCCAACCGATTTTTTGAAGGCTTGGCTATCGTATTTACCTCCCGTATTGATCTTGGAGACACAATCGAGCACCTTGCCGAGCGGAATCCCACGGCCAAAGTCGCGGATCTTTACGGAGTGTTCGGTGACGGTCAGGAGTATTTTTTTGCCTGAGCCCATGACGTACTCATCAATCGAGTTGTCCATGATCTCCTTGACCAGCACATAGATCCCATCATCCGGTGCTGAGCCATCACCGAGCTTGCCGATATACATACCGGGCCTTAGTCTAATATGCTCGCGCCAGTCGAGGGATTTAATATAATCTTCTTTATAGTCAAGCTTGGCCAATAACGACTCCATTCAAGACTACAACAATATACTCCCAGGAGTACCCAGTGATGGTGATGGTCACGGGATTCTGGGGGCAGTCAGTGTTGAAGGTAGTTGAGAACAACCACCAACGTCCCGAAGCAGCAATTCTCATCTGGTTGTTGTTGTCCTTGGGGAAGACCCACTGAGCTTGGCCCACTGTGTTTGAGCGCATGAAGCTGTTGGCTTCGCTGGCAGAG
>CAZOSN010000170.1:0-9832 GCA_964582405.1 uncultured Oligoflexales bacterium
TTCTTCCGAGACTTGTCAATCTCTTCGTCATAAGCATCCAAACCTTTAGGGGGGGGTGGCTGAAATTGCAGTATCTACCAAATCTGACTGAGGTAACTAAGCAAAAATATTTTTTCCGGCGGGTGCTTTCTGAGGGGCGAAAAATGGTCTCGAATGAAAAAAATCAGCGTGAAAATTTTAGACAACGTAACCGTCTGAATTTAAGGCCGATTTCTAAGATCTCACTGGGCAGCGCCAGATCTTTGCTAAGGAGCTGAAATTATGGAACTCACAGGCTGGGCGGTCGAATTAAGTAAAATTGTATTGAAAATTGACTACATTTTCTCGTTGATTGCGCTCGGCATCGCAGTGCCGCTCAAAAGTCTTGGCCGGATAACTTGCTTGCTGAAGTACTATCGATTGAGCTTGACGTGTCCGATCAATTTAGCAGCTTTTGTGCCAGACAATTCATAGAGATTACCAATAAGCATGTCCGAGGCGGCCAGATAATAGATCTGAGCGAATTGGTCGGGGCTGACCTTAATAATAATAGCAGCGCTTTCTGTCGAGGTATTCATGATTTCATCACCCAAATTGCCGTGGCCATTCGAGGTCGAATTATTACTGCCGTTGTTGAACAGCCGGACGGCAAAGGTGCCCATGACTTTGCCCTCTTCGATCCCGCTTACGGTGAGTTCAAGCTCCATGGTTAGGGACTCTTTTTTGGGGTCAAGATACTTCACATCGCCAGAAAAATTACCTTGGAGAAAATTGAGGCGGGTGTCATTAGGTTTGAAGGGACGCCCGTTTTTTAGCTCAACGCTTAGGTCTTGAATTGCGGCCTTTGCAAGAAAGGCATCGGCATTTGCGGTGGTTACTTCATCGAGTTTGGCTTCGGCCTCGCGCCAGTTCGCGGTAGAGCCTGCCGCTCCAGGCGGACTCGGGGTTGAGTCGGTTGTACTTTGATTTACCTCAGGCCCAGATCTTTCTGGAGGAACAATTGCTTTGCTAGGCTCTTGGGCGGGGTAGTCGGACTTTATACGAATCTTGCTATTGCCTGCCAAGCGTTCCACTGCTGCGACCCTTGCGGGAGTTGTCGGCAGTAGGGCCTGATTCAAAAGGAGAACGAACAAGTCACCGACGATTTCACCTAGCTTTGTTGCTCGGGATTCCGCGTCTTGGATCTTTAAAATCTCGCCTAGATCAATGCGCGCTATAGAGCCCAAGCCATGTTCAATTTCGGCCAGCCTCTCCTGCATGTTTGCGCGGGCTTCTACTTGATTCTTCACTTCGGTCTGAGCGATTGCTAATGCGGCTGCAAGTGATTCAGTGGACCGGGCATGGCTAAACCAGCCTGCAGTAAATCCTAACGCACAAGCAGCGGCGCCAAGGGCTAGGGCTTTGGGACTGCGCATCGAGTTGTCCTCCATTTTTGGGGGTTGGCAGCCCACTAGTGCGGTGAATCTGTAATTTCTTTTGTTTGCCAGGGAGAATGTTTGAAGTTCTCGGCAGTAACAAAAACAGGCTCCATGGCATTTGGAAATTGACCGTAAAACTCTTCTAATGCTTGTTCATGGCGTAATTGAGGCTCATGCCAAGTCACTTGAATAGGTAAGATACCTTCGTTAGTCTCAACAACAAAATCTACTTCACCTTTTCCTGACCAGAAAAACACGTTGCGATATTTTTTTCTGAGTTCGATGTAGACGCAGTTTTCGAAGTCTTTTCCAAGATCGTTGCCAGTCTTAGTGACGATGGATCTCCTCAAGCCTGTGTCAACGGCATAGTATTTTTTGTTGCGGTAACCGCGACTCCGCTCGGAATAGGTAAAAAATGGGCAGCAAAACAGCAAGTAAGCTGCCTCAGCGGCATCCAGATATTGTTGCACCGTATCTGACGTAGATTTGATCTGACCAGCAATCTTCCTGAGGCTTAGTTCAGAGCCCACAGATTCAAAAATCGACTTGATCAAACGCTGAATCGGAAGTGTTGACCGGGCTGAGATACGCGCACGAATATCTTTTTCTATGATATCTGCAAAGTACTGCCTAAGCAGTGGCTCTGGGGATTCTGATTGCAATGCTCGTGGGAATCCACCTTCTTTCACATAGGACTAAATAGAAACACCACCAAGCAAGTTCCGCTCTTGATACGACATGGGATAAAGCTCGTAGCTCAAATGGCGACCGGTGAGCTTGCTGCCAAGTTCACCGGCTAGAAGGGTTGCATTCGAACCGCTAATGATATAGCGACTTTGATCTGGACGATCGACCTGCACTCTGAGCCAACGTTCCCAATTTTCAACATTTTGAATCTCGTCGAGAAAAAAAAAGTGCGGGTTTTTCGTTTTCTGAGTTGCTTTAATTTCATCCAGCAGAGAATCGGTCAGCTGACTAACGAGGCGCGGGTCTTCAAAGTTGATAAACGTGCACGTGTCCCAGGAGAGGCTCCATAGTTCCGGAAGATGGTACATATATGTAGATTTGCCACATCGGCGGACACCTTGGATAATAGTTACCAAATCTGGAGTGGGCAGTGGGATATTAAGATCCCGGTGCCAATAGTCCTTCTGGGGCTTTATCTTCCAACTATCTAATATTTCTCTTAAATTATCCAATATCGACTCCGATCGACATTATATGTGATAACAAGTATACTCGATATTATTGATTTTGTCGAATGGATTCTCGGCAAAAGAAGGAGCTTTCATGGTCAAGCTTCTGGGTCACTGCTCTAGAATTCGAGACTAAAAAAGAGAACAAAACCAGCCGCCAGGGGTTGGTCCATACAAACTCTAGAGTTGAAATTGCTCTTGGTAAGTTCCTGTAACTACAACACCATCTTTGCCTATCTTCATGTCAATTCGATTTTGACCAAGATGGCTGCCGTCGTGAAATATTTTTAACCATCGAAAATAGTCAAACACAGTACGCCCTTTGGCATAAGTGCCATTGGGAGTGGTGATTAAAATCGAGTCACCAAGATGATGATGTTGTTCACTCGCAAAAACAATATGTTGATCTAACTCAGAGCCTCTCCAAGTATCGTCCCAACCACTCGCATCGGATGCATGAGCTTCGACGATATAGCTCGTCCAGGCAGCCCCCATCCCGGCCATTTCTGTTTTACTGCACACGACAAGATCGACACTGAGATCAAAGATCTTAACAGTTTCTGATGCATGCCGCCAATTAGGTGAATGACACGGGCTCGGTTGCACCAACAGAGGATCGACAAACTCAATGATCCCAACAACCGACGTGCCGACGCGTTGACCAAGCTTGCTCGTTAAGCTGATCAAACCTTCCTGATTCTGTTTGACCTTAAGTTCAAAGGTCGTGTCGATGGAATGAGGATGGTCTTCAGGAAGATCATGCTGACCCAGGAGCGTCCAAGAGAACTTCACACCTGCGCTAGAGTCCGTTTCGCCCGCTAAAAGAGGTAGGATCGAATGATTCAAAAATGGTGACGAATCCATCACAAAACGGGTAACATGGGTTCGTGCCCAGTCGTCAAAATAAACCTTTTCGTCACCCAGAAATACACCTGTCCCCTGCGCAGGATGGAGACCACTGGCTCCCTCGTCAAAGTGAAACACAAACAGTTGTTCCGGGTCTTGGCCACCGAATTCGCCGATGCGACCGTCCAAATAGACTAAAATATTAGATACGGTTTCTTGATGATCTTGAGTTAAGCAAACATCAATCAAAATTCCATTGTGGCTGTCCGGAAACACTTGCCGATGCATCACCCCATAAGGATCAGTCGCCATCAGGTCGGGTTCTTGATCATCGATGAGACTCCTGAAGTCATTCAGAGCAGGCATTGCTTCTAAACTTGACGAAAATGGTCTGATAATATCCGACGATCTCCCATGGTCCCCTCGTCCAAAATCCAGAGGTTGATTATCCTTAAGACCGAAGAACAGCCGTTCACCACCGTTTTCTTTGCAGCGACTGGGCGCGTAAGTTTTGATTTTTTGAAGCTGTGTGATACTGTCTGGTCGAGTTGAATCTTTGATGACCGCTTGTAGGTGGATATGAACAGAATAATCCTGAGATGCGACAAATCCCCCATCAGCTAGGATCGTTCCGGATTCCAACATCAGGACCTCACCTCTAGGTGATGAACGAAGTCGAACGGCTGAAAGTTCCTTGCCATCTTTTGCTCCTTGAGAATTGACGAACGTCATCGGCTCCTGAGCATATCCGTCGAAAACATAGTTTGACAGTGGCTCGATGCTTTCTTCAGATGCTAAAGTGAAGTTCACACCATCGACGATCATGCCCGCTACGTATTCCTTGCCAAATTCCGGGTCATTTTGCGAAAACATACATGCAACAACAGCAGCGGTCCTATAGACCGGTGCTCGATCCTTACCGAACTGCACCCCATTTTTCAGTGACGAGCCCGAAAAACTGTTTAATTTTTGCAAAAAAACCTCGTGCTCAGGTGAGCGACATGGAGAGGGTTCGATGCTTTGGCTCAATAGAGATGTGGATTGAACGGCTGCAATGGAAAAAACCAGACCAAAAATGTAGCTAAAACGAGGCATATCGTACTCTCAAATTATTGAAGTGATTTATACCATTGACATTAATAGTAAGCTCTCAGTCGATGACAGCGCATAGTGCACAACACTCTCCCTACTTTATAGGAAGGCAAAGATCACGAAAAATTATTTAGTATTTTATGGAAATCACGATGGGGACTTGAATTTATTCAACTATATTCAGTCAAATTCTGACTGGTCACTGGCGAGTTCACACCAACGATTAGCCAACATCTTTTTTAGGTCCGCAAGTCTGCAGGAAGTTTAAGATGTGATTGATTTTGACTAAATTTCATCGGAAAGTTCTGAAGATCAGAAACGGCTTTTCTCAAGAGTGCCTTGGTATGTTAACACCAAAACAAACCGCGGGTATTTTACTAATGCGCGGTTTTGTTTTGGTGTTAACAGATCAAAGACTAGCATAAAAAAAGGTGAACGATTGTCGGTAAGTTTGCCGAATTTTTCGGGCGCAATGACTTCAATACGGACTCCACCCGAACTATTTCGGACTATTTGATACTGATTGTTGGTGTCATCGTTCTGCAACCCAGCATCAATCGCCGCATTATTATTGAGAGATGCAGCTACTGTGGCATAGATTTTGGGAATGCTCTCTTTCCAGGGGCTCGAAGTATCGCCGAGTTTAAAAACCTCGCCCGTAAAAAGGCCTTCAAACTTGCCGGCCCGCCCCGGCTAAGGAGCGGGCCTAATACCGACTAGCCCTGGAGCAATTGCAATACTGTGTTAGGGTTTTGGTTTGCGTGCATCAAAACCGATGTCCCTGCCGCTGTTAGAATGTTTGCTTGAGCAAAAGCTGTTGATTCTGCGGCATAGTCGACATCGCGAATCCTGGATCGCGCGGCCTCCATGTTTTCGGTCGAGATATCGATGTTTTGTACCGTGGAGTTAATCCTTGATTGAACAGAACCTAAGGTCGCGCGGTATTCAGCGATCGCGTCCAAACCGTTGTCAAGGCGATTGAATAGATCGTTGGTGCCGTCAATCCCAAGGTCTGAAGCACCAGCTTCTGGATCTTCTGGTTGGATCGCAAGGCCGACATCGGTAATCTCGGCGAGTCGCTCTTGGAGCTTGCTTACCTGTTCGAGGTCAATCGTAATAGTATCAGGATCAGTATCGGGATCGATTTCTGGGGCTGAGCCCTCGACATCAGCGCGGTTACTTGCGCCAACGAAGATTTTCAAAGGCCTTATGTTCTCCTGTTTCAGAAGTTTCTGACCGTTGAACTCGGTAGAATCTTGAATTCGTTTGACTTCAACATTGAGCTGTTCAAATTCCTTGTTTAGAAACCCTCGTTCCGTAGTACCGATCGTGTCGGATGCGGCTTGCGAGGCCAATTCTCGCATTCGGACTATGATCCCCGTGACCTCATTGAGCGCCCCTTCCGCGACTTGGATGTAGGACACACCGTCGCTTGCATTTCGTTTTGCGACGCCAAGGCTCGCAATCTTAGCACGAATGCGTTCCGAGACTGCAAGCCCAGCGGCATCGTCTGACGACCTGTTGATCCGTTGGCCTGACGATAGTCGTTCCAAAGACGCTGTTTGCATGGCTCTGTTTTGGCCCAATTGCCGACGGGCAACTAAAGCTTCGACGTTGGTTTTAACTCGTACTCCCATGACTTCTCCTCCTTGATTCATTGGATAGGTGCAGACCTCAATGGACTGCGATTAATTAAGTTGTTTGTTCTTAGCGAAGCAGCTGCAATGCCATTTCAGGCATTTGGTTGGCCTGCATTAGTACCGAAGTGTTGGACTGCAGCATGACCCTGTTTTGTGCCAGGTTCGATGTTTCCGATGCGAAGTCGACATCGCGGATGCGGCTTTGCGCGGTGGTCAAGTTTTCAACCGATGTACTTAGGTTGTTCATCGCTGACCCAAGACGGCTTTGTACGGAGCCAAGAGTTGCTCGTTCGCTGGCTAGGCGATTGATGGCATTGTCGATGTGGGTTAGCTTTTCTGAGATTTCATCCCGAGTTGGAGACTCAGAGTCTTCCAGATCGATTGGACCAATCTCTGATCCCGTGCCCAACTGAAGATCTTCAGAGGTGAACCTTAGACCTTGGAGATTGATAGAGATGGTGTCTCGGTTTTCTTCTGGGAGTGAATTGTTGGTTCCGACCTGAATGACAAATTCGGTCTTGTCTTCTGGCTGCTGAAACAGCTTTAGGTTGTTGAACTCGGTTGTTTGAGTGATCCGATCAACCTCGTTGACAAGCTGCGTATACTCTCGGTTTAGATAGGCGCGCTCAGGGGCGCCGATCGTGTCTGATGCAGATTGGACTGAAAGTTCACGAAGTCGAATGAGGATATCGCTCATCTCGTTCATAGAACCTTCTGCAATCTGAATCATCGAGACCGCATCGCTGGCGTTGCGTTTGGCGACATTAAGCCCCCGGACCTTAGCACGGATACTCTCCGAGACCGCAAGGCCAGCAGCATCGTCAGCTGATCGATTGATTCGATAGCCTGACGCCAACCGCTCCAAGCTTTTCATCTGGTTGTCGTTGTTGTTGCTCATGAAACGCTGAGAAACTAGGCTGGCAACGTTGGTGCGAATTCGCATACCCATAGGACTGATCCTCCATGAATTTTTTTCCCATCATTGGGAGGCAACCGACGACCCTGCCAGTTGCAGAGTGACCATCGAAAATTTGGGGGAAACCTTTAACCTGCATTAGGGGGACAGCAACTCACGACAAGTTTCAGGTCGAAATCAAGGGGTTTGATAGAAATGTTGTTAAGATTTCAGTATGTTATGTTCAAGGTCGCGGTGGGGCGTTTCTTGATTTGTTAATGATTTCAGTTTGTTAACGGGATTGGTATATCTTGCTATTATTTTTGGTAGACTGGTCGCCTTTTACGGTTCGCGCCAAGGGAAAAATTTTTTGAAAAAAAATAACGAATGGGCATGGTGGCGGTAATGCAAGGAACGTGTCGTTTGCCGAAACTTTCTTTTTTAATCGGTCAAGCGTTGGGTGAAGGACAGCGGATCAAGTCTTATTTATTTAAAGAAATTAGCCAGTTAATTTCACAATGCGATCATAGGTGGAATTTTTGTTCTATTTGGTGGATTGGAGTAGAGCTAGAAAAAGCGCTATTGATGCTCTGACCGGGTTTCGTGCCATTAGGAGTTTCGAGATGAAGTCAGCTCATTTTTCGATCGAAGAGATACCTTTCAAAATAATCGCAGAGCTGGAAAGCCAGGATTATCAAGCAGGGACTCTGTTCTGGGCCGTGTCTTCCGGCTTGGATTCGATGGTCTTGGGGCATCTGCTCCTGAAGCTGAGGCGCCTTAGGCCCCGATTTGAGCTGATGGCCTTGCATGTGAACTATGGTCTGCGCGGTGAGGAATCAGATGGTGATGAGGCGCTTATCCGCGCATTCTGCGAGCAGAATGCCGTGGAATGCTTGGTGCACAAGCCGCCCTCCAAACCTCCAAAGTCCGGAATTCAGGAATGGGCACGCTCGGTTCGCTATGCGTGGTTTGGCGCCGTTGCTACTGCCAACAAGCCTATTTTTGTGGCCCATCATGCTGATGATGTCGTTGAAAATATAGTCTTTCGCGCCTGTCGGGGTGTGCCGTTAGGGAGCCTCAAGGGCTTCAACAGGGATGACGGTTGGATTGAGAGGCCGCTCTTAGGCATACCAAAGTCCGAGCTCGAGAATTATGCAACTAGGCACAATGTGCCATCTAGAATGGATAGCTCCAATGATAAACTAATCTATAAGAGAAATATCATCCGTCATGAGGTGCTTCCAACCTTGACTCGGGTGCATGAGCAGGCGCTGGCTAAGCTCATAGCGCTGGCGGATGATGCAGAGGCTCTTGCGAGTTGGGCGTCGAAAACCCTCTTGGCACAATCGGATTTCAGTGGCAGCGGCATTAAGATTGAATGGCTGCGCAATCTGCCTCCGGTGGTTCGCAAGCTAGCGGTGACAAAGCTCATCGATCAAACCAATAGGCGACCTCTTATGGTTTCTCAAGCAACCCTTGGCATAATCTCAGATCAAGTGACTTGGCCAGAGCCTTGGGTGTCCCCAGTTTTTTCTGACGGAAGCTGCCTTGTTGGCGGGGAAGGCTTTCTGCGCCGGAGCTACGCTAGCCGCTACAGCTCGGGCCGGCTTGCACAGCATGATGCGGCAATTCGATCTCAGTTTTTTGAGGGCCTGCTGGCTGGTGAGCTCGAAGTGTGTATAAACGGCGTAATTATAAAGCTAAAAAACCATAGCAGCTCGGTGCTCCGCTTAAGATTGTCCCCGATTACTAACCGTAGCTTCATGAAGGATCTGGATGATCAGGAGCGTTCGATCGCAGTTTTGATGGAAACATGGGGTTATGGAAGCCGTGACCTTCATCTCTCCTATGGACTCCAAGTCGATGAAGACATTGGCACAGAACGAGTATCGGCTGTTTACGTCGATGGAGAACTTGTCTGCCCGGGGGTTTCGGGTCGCAAGATTATACTTGTCGATTGGCTTATTTCCATCCAAGATCAAGGGCCACTGGCCCCGTTGACCTAGGGAATATTTTTTGTTTAACCGCTGGGGAGCTTAGCGCCGATGTCTAAGATCAAAAAACAAAACCAACAGATAAAGTGGACCGTTCTTTTTGGGGTCCTATTTATGATGTTTTTGCTCGTTAACCTGATGTCGCGACCGAGTGAAGACGCGCGTGTTATCAATTTCACTCAGTTCATGGAACGGATCAATCTCCCCGCTACCGACGTCAACCGTATTGTAAAAGTTACGGTAAAGCGCAATGACGAGCTAGTGGCTTTGACCAAGGACGGCACAAGCCTTACCGTCCATGGCCCCAAGCAGGATTCCGAACTTCGGACACAATTGCTTGCCAAAGGGGTCGAGCTTGATTTCCAGCCAGACGAGGAAGGGAGTCTTTGGAAGTCGATCCTAGTAAATTCGATCCCAATGCTTCTTATATTGTTTTTGTTCTTCTTCCTTATGCGTCAGTTGCAGATTGGCGGCGGCAAGGCTATGTCGTTTGGTAAGAGCCGCGCTAAATTGCAGAACGAAAACAAATCAAAAATCACGTTCAAAAATGTCGCTGGGGTGGATGAGGCAAAGGCTGAGCTGGTAGAAATAGTCGACTTCCTGAAGGACCCCAAGAAATTCACGCGCCTTGGCGGCCGAATCCCTAAGGGCGTGCTGCTGGTGGGCCCCCCTGGAACTGGTAAAACTATTCTTGCCAAGGCGATTTCGGGCGAAGTGCGGTTCGACTCGTTCACGCGCGTGTCGACCGTGCGAATCAGCGTCTCGGCCTGAC
>CAZOSN010000170.1:9842-10060 GCA_964582405.1 uncultured Oligoflexales bacterium
TTTCGGGCGAAGCGGGCGTGCCTTTCTTCAGTATCTCTGGTTCGGAGTTTGTGGAAATGTTTGTTGGTGTTGGTGCAAGCCGCGTCCGTGATCTTTTTGATCAGGCCAAGAAAAATGCGCCTTGCATCATTTTTATCGACGAGATCGATGCGGTCGGTCGGCAGCGCGGTGCGGGTCTCGGTGGAGGCCATGATGAACGAGAGCACACGCTGACTCAA
>CAZOSN010000171.1:0-9942 GCA_964582405.1 uncultured Oligoflexales bacterium
AACCGCGAAGTTACGGTTGAACTTCAAATTCCTGAAGGATTTATGATTCGTGGCGAGACGACCAGGATACTAGCCGCAACCTTAAAAGGCCCGCGGGTTATGGTTATGGAGGCTCCTAGGATTTTAAAAGCCAAGGTCATGGTGCCACCGCTGAAGGGCAAAAGGTTCAGGGTCAGGATCTCGCCAGATCAGATCAAGGGAATCAATCAAAGGCTAAATTTGACCATCCACGAGCCGTATTTTTATGTGTTTGTCGATGAACAAGGTACTCGGACCGTCCCCATTCGCTATATTCCGCACGGCACCCCAGCAGATGGCTATTTTGTGAAAAAGGTCATCCTTAATCCAAGTCATGTAAAAATTACCGGACTTAAGACTGATTTGATCAATATCCGCGAAGTAGCGACCGTACCTGTTGATATCAATGAAATTAGTAAAGATAAGACGGTCGAAAAGGCCCTTATCCCGCCGCCTGATATTCTTCCCAACAACTTATCCGCCAATTCCACGGTGATATCGATCCAGATCGGCGATAGCTTTGTGAACAAGCGCTACGGCAGCATCCCGATTGAGGTTGTAGGTAGCGAATATGAGGTGCAAATTCGGCCAAAGTTTGCTTCTATTGTAATCCAAGGAACCCCCTCGACTCTTAAATTTGTCAAAAAAGAGGACCTGAAGGCATTTGTTGATGTCAGCGAGGTAAAACCCGGTAGTTACGAAAGGGAAATTCAGGTAAAAATCCCGCCCGATACCGTGCTGATTGAGAGCTTTCCGGCAAAGGCGTCGGTGGTGGTAAACACGGAAGAAACCAAGAAAAAATAGATAGTATTTTTTTATTTACAATTTAGGGCCGGGAGGCTAATAATCCCCCTACCCTGTGGCAGAGAAAGCGGGAGGAACTTTGACTCGTTTATTTGGTACTGATGGCATCCGAGGGATGGCAAACCATTATCCAATGTCGCCTACTCTGGTATTGCGGCTTGGGCAGGTCCTTGGCGTGCATTTTCGTCGTAATTTTAAAAAACCGCGGATATTGATCGGCAAGGATACGCGCCGGAGCGGGTATATGCTGGAGCAGGCGCTGTGCTCAGGGATCTGTAGCGCAGGCGTCGATGTAGGCTTTTTAGGACCATTGCCGACACCTGGAATTGCTTACCTGACGCGTGGAATGCGAGCATGTGCTGGGATTGTGATCTCGGCGTCGCACAACCCTTATCACGACAATGGCATCAAGATATTCAGCGCTGATGGCTTTAAACTTCCGGATGAGGTGGAGATCGAGCTCGAGGCTATGATTAGCACCGAGTCTTTGATGAATGACCCTCCTACTGGAACGGATATTGGTCAGGCCAAACGGATCGATGATGCTATCGGACAGTACGCTGTTTTTTTGAAAGAGCAATTTCCCAAGCATCTTACCCTTGAAGGGATTCGCATTGTCATGGATTGCGCCAATGGAGCCTCTTACCGTGTGGCCCCAAAGGTATTTGAAGAATTAGGGGCCGAGCTAATTTTGCGCGGAGTTGAGCCCAATGGTCGCAATATCAATGACAACTGCGGGGCATTGCACCCCAAAGGGTTGATTGATGATGTACATCTCTATAAGGCCGATCTAGGGATCGCCTTTGATGGTGATGCTGATCGGCTAGTGGTTGTTGACGACAAGGCTGGTTTGGTTGATGGCGATCAAATCCTTGCAATCTGTGCGAAGCATATGAAAGAAGCTAATAAGCTCAAGAAGAATACCCTTGTAGCGACCATCATGAGTAATGGTGGCTTGGATATCGCGATGAGCCGCGAGGGGATCAATGTTGTGCGCACCAAGGTGGGCGATCGCTATGTAGTCGAGGAAATGCGGCAGCATGGTTATAATCTTGGTGGCGAGCAATCAGGCCACATGATTTTCAGTGACTACCAGACCACAGGTGATGGTATCCTTGCGGCGCTACAGCTTTTGCGCATAGTTCGCGAGACGGGTCGCAATGTGTCTGAACTGAAACGTTGCATGGACCATCTCCCACAAGTTTTAAAAAATGTCAGAGTGCCTCGCAAAATTCCGGTTTCGGATTTGCCCAAACTCGAAGCTCACATTCGCGACTGCCAGGAGACCTTGGGTGCACGCGGTCGCGTTTTGTTCCGCTATTCGGGCACTGAGAATTTGGCTCGGATTATGGTGGAGGGTGAGAACTCTCAGCAAATTGAGCTTATGGCGAACGATCTGGTATCCATGACTGAGGAGTCGATCCGAGATATTGGAAGTCTGCTTCTATGATACGCCTCGGAGTTAATGTCGACCATGTGGCGACGTTGCGCAATGCACGGGGCGAATGCTACCCAAATCCTATTCACGCCGTTCATTTAGCCGAATTAGGTGGAGCAGACAATATCACCTGTCACTTGCGCGAAGATAGGCGGCATATCCGTGACCAAGATCTTGAGCTTGTTAAAGCTTCGAGCAATCTTCCGCTAAATTTTGAGATGGCAGCAACCATGGAAATGGTTGAGATTGCGTTGCGCATCAAACCGCACGCCGTGACACTGGTGCCTGAGAGACGCATGGAGCTTACCACTGAGGGCGGTCTCGATGTTGCAGCGCACCGCTCAGTGCTTGGCCCAATCATTAAGACCCTTCGGGATTCGGGTGCCCTGGTGTCACTCTTTATTGCGCCTGATAGGGCGCAGATCGAGGCCTCACAGGAGCTCGGTGCGCAGGCCATCGAAATCCATACGGGAGACTTCTGTTACGCAATGCGGGCTGCCCATACTTCAGCCGCACAACACAAGCTAATGAAGCCGCTGATCGAGTCTTCTGAACGCGCTCATAGGATGGGGCTCCAAGTGCATTTTGGGCATGGACTAAATTATCAAAACGCTCACTGGCTGCAGCTCATACCGCACGCGGAAGAAGCCAATATCGGTCATGCTATTGTGGCTCAGGCCTTATTTGTAGGCTTCCAGGAAGCTGTTCGTCAGATGAAATCTTTGCTTAACGATCCGAGTTTCCGGCCATGAAACGCATTCTAATCTGGGAGGCTGACTACAGCCTAAACGAACTCGATCAGTGTGCTGCCCGAATCCTGCGTGAGCTTCCCAAGCCGTTCTGCCTTTGGCTTGAAGCACCCATGGGTTCGGGGAAAACAACTCTGGTTGGCTTTCTTCTCCGCAAGCTAGGGTTATCCGAAGCCATACCGGTTCAATCACCTACCTACACTCTCGTCAACGAGTACGTAATCAAGGATCGGTACTACGCCCACATGGATCTCTATCGAGCCCGAGGGGGATTTAGCCTTGATGAGCTCGGAGTGCGCGACACGCGGACTTACGAGGGTTTTTTTATCGAGTGGCCCGAAGCGGCGGGCACCGCTGAGACGATCGAACCAACGCATATTTTGAAAATATCGTCGCAGGGCGACGAGCTGCGACGATTTGCTTTTGAACGGATTGACGTCCTTTCTGGTTCTTCCGGATTAGGATAATCAGATGCCACAGATCATCAATCACGTTTTATTTTCAATAGGTTATATCAGAGGAAGGGTTCCGTATGGGTGGCGGAATCAGTTAGAACCGGTTGTATTTGCTCCCTCCGGTAAGGGTACAGTTCCGAACCTTGGTAGACTAGCCGTTCAAATTGATGATCCGTGAGAACTAGGGCCGTGGGTTCATCCCAGGACGCCGAGCTTAGAAGCTGTCCTCCTGTCTCGGGTACAGGGTCGCCGAATGGAACATGAAAATGCCCAAAAACGCCAAAAGGAGCATCCTCAGCTAACCAGGCCTTCATTTCTCGGTAGATTCTGCCATAGTCAAGGTCGCGGTAGGCATCCTGAGCGCGAGAAGCTCGAGCCAATCTCATGGCGAGCCAATCCATCGCGTGCCCAGGGATAATTTGAGCAAGAGTCAAAAACCAGCGCGATTTGACGACAGCACGAAACCGGCGGTAGGCTTTGGGGCTATAAACGAGGTCGCCGTGGGTAAATTTAATTAGTTTTCCTCCTCCAAGGTCTAGGAAATAGTCGCGCTCGACGACGAATTCGACCCCTGGCCAACCAAGTTTTTTCAGGTCGAACTCATGGTTACCTTCCAGGTAGACGACTTTGGTTCCCGTCTCGGATAGGGAAGTTAGGGCTTCGCCAAATTTCGAAAATTTCCTTTTAAAATAGCTGTTTGACCCAAGAATGAACTCGAAAATGTCACCCACGAGCACAAGAGTTTTGACCTGACTGATTTTGATCTGATCAATTAGGGCGAGAAAGCGCTGGCCTCTGAGGTCCTCGGCGGATAAGAGGTGCGCATCAGATACCGTCACGAGCTGTGTGTGGCGGGGGATTAGAGCCGGTCCGTTCATGTAGTCCTTTTAGGCGTTGAGGTGACGCATTATTATGCTTTATTTTTAGAGAGTTATAATCTGGCAGGGTTCACCCTGCTGGGTCTTTCCTCTATTGACAGCTAAATTATTCGTTGATATCAAATTTCCATCGTGTTTGCCGTCAGATAGTCCCTGTCCCAAACCTACCGTCTAATTCAAACGGACAATACTTGGAGAAACACATGTCATCAGATATTGAAGCAAGACTCAAGCAAATCATTGTGAATCAGCTAGGCGTAGAGGAAGCTTCCGTGACTTCCAAGGCCAAGTTTATCGAGGATTTGGGGGCTGATTCGCTAGACATCGTCGAACTTGTGATGGCGATGGAAGAGGCGTTTGGCATCGATATCCCAGATGAAGAGGCTGAAAGCATTCGTACCGTCGATGATGCGGTGAATTATATTAAGAAGACGCAAGACCTCTAAGCGGCAGGAATACCTATGACGCGCCCGATTGGTGTCGCCGCCGACCATGGCGGCAAGGTTCTTAAGTCTAGGATTCGGGCATTCCTCACGCGTCTGGGTTTTGAAGTCGTCGATTTCGGCGTCGAGGAATCTTCAACGGCGTCTGTTGATTATCCCGATTACGCTAAGCTTCTGTGCGAGGCGATCCTTGCTGGGCGTCTTGATTCAGGCATTCTTATCTGTGGATCGGGTATCGGCATGAGTATCGCAGCTAACCGCTATCCAGGAATTCGCGCCGCGTTGGTTTGGAGTACAGAGACAGCTGCCCTCGCGAAACAACATAACCATGCCAATGTCTTGTGCCTCGGAGAGCGCGTCTTGAACCATGATGAGGCGCTTAGCTTTGTCGAAACCTGGCTTTCAGCAGTTCCGGAAACCAGACATAAAACTCGCATAGAAAAGCTTGATAGACTCTACAGTTCCCATTGATCGGTCCAATTGAGATGAGGAGGCGGTTCATGACAAAGCCATGGCAAATTCTAGAGGATGCCGACCCGCAAATATTTAAGCTCATCGAGAGCGAACTCCACCGTCAAGAGAATGGGATCGAGCTTATTGCCTCTGAAAACATGGCATCAACTGCGGTGATTTCCGCCATGGGCAATGTGCTCAATAATAAGTACGCAGAGGGCTTGCCTGGTAGACGCTACTATGGAGGCTGCGAGGTTGTTGACGAAGTTGAAACTATAGCTCGAGAGCGAGCGAAGGCGCTTTTTGACGCTAATTTTTGCAATGTGCAACCACACTCTGGTGCGCAAGCTAATGCTGCCGTTTGCCTTGAGCTGCTGAAACCAGGCGATAAAATCTTGGGGATGGACCTTTCTCATGGTGGGCATCTTACCCATGGCAGCAAGGTGAATTTTTCGGGCCTCCTCTACGACTCACATTTTTATCAGCTTGACCCAAAAACGGAGCGTCTTAACTATGACGAGATCGAAAAAATCGCGGGAAAGATTAAGCCAAAGTTAATCATTGCGGGGGCCAGCGCCTATCCCAGAACTATTGATTTCGCGAATTTTAGGGCGATTGCTGACAAGGTTGGTGCATTGCTTTGGGTCGATATGGCCCACATCGCGGGTTTGGTCGCCGCGGGTTTACATCCCAGTCCGATGCCCCATGCCCATGTTGTCACGACGACGACTCACAAGACTTTGCGAGGCCCTCGAGGTGGATTGGTGCTTTGGAATAGCGAAGAATTCAAATTCGACAAGGCCGTTTTCCCGGGCACACAGGGCGGCCCTTTGGAGCATATTATCGCGGCAAAGGCGGTTTGTTTTCTTGAAGCCGCGACCCCAGGGTTTAAATCCTACCAAAAGCAGGTTCTTGCTAATGCTGATGCTTTGGCAAAGTCGTTGGTTGAACTTGATTTCAAACTGGTGTCGGGAGGTACCGACAATCACCTTCTGCTTATAGATTTGTCAGCAACAGAAGTAAGCGGAAAGGAATTGGATATCGCGCTAGGCAATGCAGGAATCACAGTCAATAAAAATACCGTTCCCCACGAAAAACGCAGTCCCTTTGTCACAAGCGGCGTTCGGATTGGCACGCCTGCTGTGACCACACGGGGTATGAAAGAACCTGAAATGCGGCAGATTGCTCAATGGATCCGCGCCTCCTTTGATCATGTTCATGATCCGGTCAAACTCGCTGGTATCAAAGAAGAAGTCAAAATCCTTTGCGGTCGGTTCCCGCTATATCCCGTCTGGGGAGGTCAAAAGTGAAGTGTCCAAGGTGCTCCTACAGCGACACCAAAGTACGCGAAAGCCGTTTGAGCAACGAAGGCCATAGCGTGCGCCGCCGCCGGGTATGCCTTGAATGCCACTATCGCTTCACGACCTATGAGGAAGAAGAAGTCTTTAGTTTTCAGGTTCGAAAAAAAGATAATCGGTTTGAGGAATTCAGTCGATCGAAGCTAATCAAGGCCATTGTCACCGCCTGCCGCAAGCGGCAAATTCCGATAGATAGGATTGAAGCGGTTGTAAGCGCCATCGAATTCAAATTGCGCGAGGATGGCGATCGGGTTGTAGCAAGCAGCAGGGTCGGCGATCTTGTGATGCAGAAGTTGCGTGAAATTGATCATGTTGCCTATGTAAGGTTTGCTTCGATTTATAAGGATTTTAAGGATCCTGAGGAGTTCCTCAAGGAGCTAAAAGCTCTGCAACAGCCGTTATGCTAAATTTAAGTTGGGGTCGCAGCGTGTTTACAGGTCTGGTTGAGTGTACGGGGACAATCGACAATATCGGTGATGGACAAGGCATCAAGGCATTCTGGATTGTACCCCGCGCGGGCAAAAATTTTGAAGCGCATTTGGGCGATAGCATTGCTGTAAATGGTGCCTGTCTGACTGTTGCAACTCGATCCGATCGAGCGTTAGAATTTCATGTAAGTCGCGAGACCCTCAGCCTTACTCATTTAGGCTCGCTTCGTCCTGGCGACAGAGTCAACTTGGAGCGATCTGTTACGCTCGGAACCCGTTTGGGGGGGCACCTTGTTAGCGGGCATGTTGACGGGATGGCGACGCTGTTGACGCGCGAAGAGCAAAGCGATGGGTGGCTCTATCGGGTTCGACTCGAGCCGACGCTTTCCCGCTATGTGATTGCCAAAGGATCGATTTGTCTTGATGGGGTGAGTCTAACGGTCAATCGCCTTGAGGATACTCCCGAGGGTGCCCTTGTCGATCTGATGCTGATTCCTACGACTCTGGAACATACCACTTTAGGCGAACTTAGGCCAGGTTGGCAATTTAATGCGGAAGTTGACATGCTGGCCAAATATATAGAACGCCTGCTACCACACAAGCTCGCGGGCTGTCAGGGCTGATTTTGGGTGTTGGCAGCCCATTAGTTTGAGAATACCGTTGCCATAAACATTTTGTTGCTATATGTGTCAGGTGGTCCGACTCAGAATGGTTGGTCATTGATCTTTGACAAGATGATGTGTTAATACGCCCAGGAATTTTAGAGATATAGGGGAGGGGGCCGTGTTTGAATCCAAGGCTCATTTCGAGACGGATGTCGAGCTAGCCATTGCCACTATTAAAGCGGGCAAGATGGTAATCATGGTCGATGAGGTTGATCGTGAGAATGAGGGGGATTTGGTTTTTGCGGCCGAATTTTCCACTCCGCAACACATTAATTTTATGGTCAAAGAAGCACGGGGCTTGGTATGCCTCACTCTGGAACCGCAGTTCATTCAGCGGCTAAATTTGCCCATGATGGGTGATTCAACTAAAACAAAACCCAACCAAAGCACAGCCTTTACCGTTAGCATCGAGGCGCGCGACGGGGTCACCACAGGAATTTCAGCGGCCGATCGGTCGCATACAATCAAGGTTGCTATCGATGATCAGACCAATCCCGATGATATCGTTGTGCCAGGACACATATTTCCATTGCGGGCACGCGAAGGGGGGGTTCTCGAACGGGCAGGCCATACTGAAGGTTCGGTAGATATTGCGAAGCTTGCCGGCCTCAAAGGCGCTGCAGTTATTTGCGAGATCATGAACGACGATGGGACGATGGCCCGCCTTCCGGATTTGTCGGCATTTTCAGAAAAGCACAACATTCCTATCGTTGCGATTAGCGATTTGATCAAATACCGCCTTAATCGCGAGTCTCTTGTTAAGGTTATTCAACGTGGCAGGTGCGAAACGAGTGAAGGAACCTTTGATTCCGTGCTTTTTTACAATGTTATCTCAAGACAGAAGCATTTGGCGCTGACTAAAGGTTCGGATTTCTCCAATCATGTTGTAGATGTGCGGGTTCACAACCAACGGCCGCTTGCTGATGCCCTGTGTCGGGATTCCAGTTATGTTGGATTTCGGTTAAAATATGGCCTGAAATTGTTACGCGAAGCCGAGCGCGGGGTTTTTTTGTACCTGATGTCTGATGATCACGATGCCCTGATCGAACAAGACTTTACTTGGCTGGATCCTGAGCGTGGGGCAGTGAGTTTCAATCAGGACGCGCGTGCCTTGGTAAAGATGGATGAACGAATGCTAGGGACAGGCTCGCAGATTCTAAGAGAACTAGGCGTAAAAAAAATGCGCATTCACACAACGTCGCGCCGCAATTTTGTAGGTTTGTCGGCCTATGGCCTTGACATCGTCGAATCGCAAATTATGGATTTACCAGAGGGCTAAGGCATGGCTGAGCGGTATCTGATTATCGTGGCTGAGTTCAATGAGCTGATTACCAAATCGCTTTTGAGCGGAGCGGAAGCGAAATTTCATGAGCTTGGTAAAAGCCAGCTTAAGATCGTGTTTGTCCCGGGAGCTTTTGATATTCCTGTGGCGGCTGCGGTCGCAGCGCGCTCGGGTGATTTCTCAGCGGTGGTTTGCCTAGGCGCCGTTGTAAAAGGCGACACCCCGCACTTTGATTATGTCGCTGGGCAGTGCGCTGCGGGATTGATGAAAGTTGGTGTCGATACCGGGGTGCCGATCGTATTTGGTGTGTTGACCACCAATACCATTGAAGAGGCATTGAATCGTGCTGGATTAAAAATGGGCAACAAAGGCCGCGAGGCTGCAGAAACCGCAGTGCGAATGGTGGCAGTCACTCGCGACTTGGCTCATTCTGACAAAGGAGGATCTCGCTGATGTCTGACTCGATGTTTTCACCAGAACCTCTTCCTGTTTCTATCGCCCGTGAGGAGGCCGTCAAGTACCTGTACAAATGTGATATCGACCGAATCTATTACTATTCAGGCGTTCTATTTGAGTCCCATTGCGACGCGTATGGTCTTGAAGGCAAAGTAAGACGAGCTGCTGAGGAACTAACTCAGGGCGCACTGGATCACTTGGCAGAGATTGATGAAAAAATTTCGTCGGTTTCAGCTCATTGGTCCCTTGAGCGGATGGCAAGCACCGATCGTTCTGCCTTGCGTCTAGCCTGCTACGAATTGTTCTTTAAGAAGACACCACCCAAAGTCGTGATCAACGAGTGTATCGAGATTGCGAAGAAATATGGCAGCGGCCACTCGGGACGCTTTGTCAACGGCATTCTTGATGCCTTGGTCAAGAGTACCCCTGAATTGGCTAAGGGTCTGTCCGTAAATAACTCGAGCAATTGACGGCTGTCTAACGGCCATTCTCGGTCTACATTGGTTGCGAAAAAG
>CAZOSN010000172.1:0-9890 GCA_964582405.1 uncultured Oligoflexales bacterium
CCCCGCAAGTCGGTCCAAGAATCTGAAGCGAAAATCTTACTAGCTACAGACTTTCCAAGAAAAACCATCAACTGCACGCCCTTTTTCATGGCAAGTGAAGCGGCGGCATCCCAGGTAGAAGCACTCTCAATCTCAATCTGCGATTCCGAAAGCTTCATTGCGCTAAGCATTTTTACGAAAAGTACCCAGGCCTCAGGCTCATCGCGGAGCGGACGGTGTTCAAGCTGGTTTTCAGATTCGATAAATAAAATCTTGGGGTTGGTACGCAGTTCGTAGCATGGATACTGGACTCCGCGTTCTTTGAGCCATGCTGAATAGGTTAAAAGTTGCTGTTGAATAGTCATGCAATCCCCCAAAGGACTGGGTCAGCCTTGATCTGCACGGTAATAGATTGCATCGATGAAGGAAAGGTTGAATTAGGAAGCTTTGTCCTTTTGTTTTTCTTTCTCTTTCTCCAGTTCCGCTTCTGCCTTCACACGGAATCGTCGGGATTCGATAATTGATTTCAATTTGGCGATTCCTTCAGCCAATTTTTCAGCAGGTTGCCCCGCTTTCTGGGCCAAAAGGTAGATAAAGAAGGCTTTGGTAATGTCTTTTTCTCGACCGAACAGGACGGCCAAGTTGGCAAGGACCGTTGATTTAGTTTTGGGCACCTTGAGAATCTGTTCAAGTGCTTTAATGGCCTCTTTTATTTCCCCTGCCTCAGTCAGGGCGGAGACAAGCAGGAACACCGTGGTTGGGGCATATTGAATTTCAACGAGCTTTCGGAAAGTTGCGATAGCCCCTTTGAAATCGGGTATCCTCATTTGGATACTCCCCTTCATCTGGATAAACTGAACCGATTCGGGAACCATGCGCAGTGCATCATCTACCACAGCGATCGCTTCTTGGAGTCGCTCTGTGTTGACGTAGAATTTTGCCAGCACGACATAGGTATCGAGGCGTTTCGGAAATGACTTTTTTTCATCCCTTAGAATGGTTTCCGCAGCCTTGGGCTTGTCAAGCTCCATAGCGTATTTGACGATGGCCTCGAGGGATTTCGTGAAGTCCGGGTAGGTTCGCCGGGCTCTTTTGAAATAATAGATCGCCTTGTCGAGGTTTTGGGAGTCACCGTGCGCTAAGCCCATTCCCATCAGTGCTGGCTTAGCTTTTGGGTACTCGATCAAGGCTAGTCGAAAGTGCTCGATAGCTGCCGTGTAGTTGCCCTGTTGATGGTGTAGTTGTCCGACTTGAATTTGCCTTTGAAAATTTTTCGGATTGAGCTCTACCTCTGATGTCATGTATTTGATGGCTTCCGGGGTATTTTTCATCTTTAAGAAAATGTCGCCCAGTGAAATATAGTTCTTAAGAAAATTGCGATTCTCTTGGATATTGTTTTTGAGTGTTTGGATAGCCTCGGTAACCTTGCCGCTGAGGTAGAGGATAATGCCGCGAAGATGTGCAGCGCGAGCACTTTTAGAATCAATGGACACGGCTTTGTCGATGTGGCGCCTGGCTGCCTCGAGGTTGTTTTCTTGCATGAACCTCTCTGCCTTGCGCACATGAAACAATAACGGAGTTGGATTAAAGTATTTGGTGAGTGCTTTATGGGTCTTGCGTTCAAGTTCCTCGGCTTGAAAAGGCTTGACCATATAATCGTCGGCACCTAGGTCGATTACTTTTACGATGTCGTCCTTGCCGGCCTCTCCCGTGACGACAATAAAAGGGATATCGTCGTTGGTAGCACGGTTTCTTACATGGGCCAATACCTCAAAACCATCACCCTTGGGCATATAGAGATCGCAGAAGATTAGGTCGATCGAATTCTCTGCAATGAGCGCAATTGCATCGTTGCCGCTTGAGCAGTCGATAAATTTCTCGAATCCGCTTTTTTGCAGAACTTTGGCAATAGACTTCCGGATAAGATCGTGATCGTCGATGATCAGGATCGTGATTGATTTTGGGTCAAAGTTGTTCTCGGCCATAGCAAAATCCCGTTCTGTCTTCTGTCCATCGGACAAAGTGCAAGAATCTTGATGACATCAAATTGATTTAATTTGGGAAACTATCGCAAAAGCGCAGGTATACTCTTGAAATATGATGGCTTGCGTCGATGGCCTGAGCCTTAGCGAAGCAGGTTTTTGCGGTGGCGTATTTTTCTTCTTGGCAGTAAGCGATACCAAGTTGGCACAAACTATCGGGATTGCTGGGATCGTTCTCGAGGACTCTATTCAATTCGTCGATTCTTTTATCTTTTTGCCCTAGATTCGCATAAAGCTCAGCTAGGGCAAATCCACATTCATCGAGACTCGGATCGAGATCGAGTGCCTTCTTATACTCTTGAATTGCCGGATACATGATCCCGGCGGCAGCATAGGCGGCAGCAGTCTTGCGATGAAATTCAGCGATCGCTTTTTTGGCATTGGCCTGGCGACTTTTGCAGTGGGGTCTCGCGCGGGTAAAAATCTCGCTGGCCTCATCATACTGCCCAAGCTCTGCGAAGATTAAACAAAGCGTTAGCGAGGCATCGCCATGATTGGGCTCTAGCTCGAGAACCTTGGTCAGTGATTTGATTGCGGCGACGAAGTTTCCCTGTCTTTGGTAAACCATGGCTTGTGCCATATAGAGTCTAGGCTGGTTTGGATTTTGGCGAATATGCCATTCTACCAGTTCAAGAGCGGCATCGAATTTTTGGGACCGCATAAACAAACGCAGTTTGATATACAGTTCATCCAGGCTATCGAGGTTTGATGTCATGCCTTTCCTGCCTCAAGAGTTCTGAGTCGCCCAACTGTGCCCGTTGGTCAGGAGAAAGAGGACCGAAGTCGAACTTAAGCAGGCTCTTAAAGCAGGCTCTTAAAGCAGGCTCTCAGGCCACAGCAGTTGCTTCAAACCTTCTTGAGACGAGCACCTTGATTTGTCCTGGGTATGCGACGTCCTCTTCGATCTTGCGCGCAATGCTAGAAGCCAGAGTTTCGAGCTCGTTTTCGCGAACTTTATTATGTGCGACCTCGACATGCACTTCGCGGCCTCCACTCATGATAGCAACTTTAAGAATGCCGCGGAAGCTTTTGACCACTTGATCAATTGCGGAAAGACGAATCTGATAGCCTTCCTCAATGTTTACTCTGGCTCCAGGGCGGGCTCCCGAGAGCGTGTCTGCCGTCTTAAGAACATAGCTCATCGGTGTTTCGAGCACGAGGTCGTTGTGGTGGGACATGACGGTGTCACAGATTAATCTACCTTCACCGAACCGGTCGGCATAGTCGCCGCTGATCACTGCATGACTCCCCTCAATTCGATAGTCGATGCCTTTGCCGATATCGTGGAGCAATCCGCAACGCTTAGCTATATCAGGATCCAAACCCAATTCAGTTGCAACGATTCCGGCAAGCGTTGCAACCTCCACCGAGTGCAGGTACTGATTTTGGCGGTAACTTGTGCGCCAGTTGAGGGCGCCGACCATTTTTAGAATTTCGTCGTGCATTCCCTTCAAGCCAAGTTGGGCAACCGCTTCCCTGCCAAGCTGCAGTGCTTTCTGTTGAAGTGCGCGCTCATGCTGCTTGTAGAGAGCGCCGGCTCTACTCCATTCTTGTGGTCCTCGATTTAAAACCGTGTCGAGAGTTAGCTTGGCGGCCTCTTTATAAATACCATAGCCACCCACGAGTTTGATGCCGAGTGGAAAATCTTCTTTGTCTGTCGTTAAGCTAATTGTGACGTCTTCTGCAAGTTCGATTAGGTCCTGAATTAAGGGATGCTGATTGGAGGCCAGAAGATCGGCGATTTTAGGATCCTTGATTTCGACAAGGTAAGACGATTTTGGCCAGACAAAGTCAGGAGCATACCGCGCTGATATGCGACCCAACATCCGCGTGGCGAGGCGCGTAGCATGCGTATTAAGCTCATCCTGATAATCTTTCATCGCCTTTTGAACCGAGAGGCTGCGAGTATTTGTTATGTTATCACGGATCCTTCGGGTTTCAGCTTCGATATCAAGGTCGGGATTACTCTGCTCTAGTGCCTCGCGATGAGCTTGAATGCTCTGGCTGAGCTTTTGCCTAGTTTCGTCATAGCGATCGATAAGGCTTTGCAGCTTGGCTTTCTTCTGGGCAAGATCCTGAGCCTGTTTTGTCAGCCGGGCCTCGGCCTGCGCAACGGTCTCGGCTAATATATTGAGTTCTTCCTCGCTTTCCTGCAGGTCGCGGTTGCGACCTTCGATTTCTGTATCGAATTCCTCTTGCTTGAGGGCGAGCTTTTGTTCGTCTCTCCGAAGATTTTCCGTCAAAACTTTTTCACGCAGCCGTTTGGCTTTCTGGAGTACATCGTTGCGCTGGTCATCGTTTTCAGAGCGCAATTTCTTGGGCAACATATAGATCATCCCGAGCAGGATGAGATACCCAAGACCCAGGAAGCATATTCCGTAGACGATCATTTGAGTAAGAGAGAGTTCATTAAAATCCATTATTATTTACATCCTTTGGTGGCTTCAAGGCCTTCACTATAGGCATCGTCCTACATTAAATCTATCGGTTGTGACTGTAAAGGAGCGGAAAGAAAATTGATATTTTAGGGGTTGTTGACGTTTTATATTTCCATTCTCCTGGGTTCCTTGATTCCCAGTTATTAAGCGGGGAATCAGGGAACCCAGGAGAATGCGGAAATTTTTATTTATATTCAATATGTTAAGAGGTAAACGTCAACAGCCCCGAAAAAACACTTAATTTCAGCTGGTTATTATCATGGTTCGTCCCCTTATTGGGTGATTCCGGTCTGCGAAGCTGCTAATTTCTGGGGTTGCGTCATCTTTTTGGAAGTGCTAGATACTTGTCTCCGTTTGATTCTCCCGATACTGGTGAATCTACAATCGCGAATGCACTGGATAAAGACTAAGACGAGGGATTTTCTGTGCCCAAGATGAAAACAAAACGAGCCGCCGCCAAGAGATTCACAATCAAAGGCTCTGGGAAAATCAGGCGAAATCATGCACGAGCTCGCCATAACATGTCGACAAAGACACGCAACGTAAAAAACACCTTGAAAAAGCCAGCATACGTGGTCGATGCGGACGTTGGATTGGTTCTGCGGTGCTTGCCAAACGGTTAGATGGTTGTAAATTGGTCACTGGCGATTGATCCGGCTTGTGGATCCAGCGCTGGTCTATGAGTAGAGAAGGGGTATATTAGATGGCTCGTGCCAAACGTGGGTTTAAGGCCCGTCGGAGAAGGAACAAGATTCTAGGGCTTGCGAAGGGATTTCGTGGTTCTCGCAATAGCCGGTTTAAGACCGCTGCCCATGTGGTCAAGCGAGCTTTGGCGTTTGCCTACCGCGATCGCAATGTCAAAAAGAGAGAATTTAGAAGTCTTTGGATACTGCGCATCAATGCGGCTAGCCGATCCATGGGTCTAAAGTATTCAGAACTGATTCATGGTCTCAAAAAGGCGCAGATCGAAATGGATCGTAGCATTCTTGCTGATTTGGCAGTGAATGATGAAAAAGCATTTGGTGAATTGGTTCAAAAAGCGAAGAATGCTTTGGCAAAAGCTTAGCCGGCGCGGCCACCACTGCAGTGTCAATAAAATCTACTTATCCACAGAAATAAATTTTCCTGTGGATATTTTATTTTTTACTAAAATCAGTTAGTTATGAAGTTTGTTGCCTAGCAACCAGGTGCTTTATACACAAGCAGGCGGAGATCACATTGAACCTTCTTTTCGGCATGGGCAAAGGTCATAAATCGGATGATTGATTTTCGAGTTGGCAAGTATCTGTCATTTTTTTTTGGTGCGCAAGTCGAAAATTCCAAATAAATTCATAGCGAAGGTCGGTTGCTTGACTCCTCTATAATCGCGGCAAGGTGAAACCCATGATAGAAGGCCCTTCATCACTTTCGGGAGAGTCCTCCGGCATCCCAGCCGAATGGGAGCGTATGGCGGCAAAAGATCTAGACGGCGCTGGTACCTTAGATAGTTTGTACCGCGAGACGCCAGAGGGGATTACGGTGAAACCCCTCTATACAGCCGACGACGTAAAAAATCTTACCAACAAGAATTCGCTTCCAGGTCTGCCTCCGTTCATCAGGGGGCCGCGTGCCACCATGTACACTGTTAGACCCTGGACGATCCGACAATATGCGGGTTTTTCGACCGCCGAAGAGTCGAATCGTTTCTATAGACAATGCTTGGCTGCAGGACAAAAAGGCCTTAGTGTCGCGTTCGATTTGCCGACCCACCGAGGGTATGACTCCGATCATCCGAGGGTAGTAGGGGATGTTGGGAAAGCGGGGGTTGCGATTGATTCTGTTGAGGACATGAAAATCCTATTTTCAGGCATCCCTTTGGGTGAAATGTCGGTATCGATGACGATGAACGGTGCTGTACTGCCGATTTTAGCCGGGTTCATCATTGCGGCCGAGGAGCAAGGAGTGAGTCCTGCTAAGCTTAGCGGCACAATTCAAAACGACATACTCAAAGAGTATATGGTGCGCAATACTTATATATATCCCCCTCATCCTTCGATGAGGATTGTGGGAGATATCATTGCCTACACCTCTCAGCATATGCCGAAGTTCAACAGTATTAGTATTTCGGGGTACCATATTCAGGAGGCGGGCGCCGATTCTGCCCTTGAGTTGGCTCTAACTCTGGGGGATGGCCTTGAGTATGTAAAAATGGCTATTGAACGCGGGCTCAAAGTCGATGATTTTGCTCCTCGCCTGTCGTTTTTCTTTGCGATAGGCATGAATTTTTTCATGGAAATCGCAAAATTGCGCGCTGCTAGAGCGCTATGGTACGAACTCATGCAGCAGTTTAAGCCCAAGAGTTCTAAATCGGCGATGTTAAGGACTCATTGTCAGACGTCTGGGTATAGCCTTACCGAGCAAGACCCTTACAACAACATTATCCGTACCACGATCGAGGCAATGGCAGCAGTATTGGGAGGTACCCAATCCCTGCACACGAATTCATTTGATGAGGCCGTTGCCTTGCCGACAGAATTTTCGGCAAGGCTTGCCCGAAACACGCAGCTGATTTTGCAGGAAGAAACTGACCTTACCCACACGGTCGATCCATTGGGTGGCAGTTACTTCATTGAGTCGATTACCGATGGTTTAATCAGGCGAGCCAAAGAGATTCTAAGCGAAATCGAGGGCTTGGGCGGAATGACTCAGGCGGTGCTAAGCGGCTACCCCAAGCGCAAGATAGAAGAGGCTGCTGCCCGCAAGCAGGCAAAAATTGATTCCCAGCAAACCACCGTTGTGGGTGTCAACAAATTTCGAGTTCAAGAGGATGATTCCTTTGAAGTGCGAATAATTGACCAAGCTTCGGTGTTGCGCGATCAAAAACAAAAACTTGCCGAGGTGCGGAAAAACCGCAATCAGTCCGCAGTTGATCAGGCCTTAGCGGAGCTGAAGCGCGGCGCGGAAGGGCAGGCAAACCTTCTTGAGCTTTCTGTTAATGCCATGCGGGTTCGTGCGACTGTCGGTGAGATGTCAGATACACTGCGTGCGGTTTTTGGAGAGCATCGTCCCGTGGTCTCAGCCGTGAGTAATATTTATGCATCGAGTTATGCCATGAATTCTGAGAAAGACTTGTATCAAATAGCACTCCAGTCGATTCAAGATTTCGCCAAGAAGGAAGGGCGCCAGCCACGAATTCTCGTTGTTAAATTGGGGCAAGATGGCCACGATCGCGGGGCAAAAGTAATTGCCACAGGGTTTTCTGATCTTGGTTTTGATGTCGATCTTGGACCGATGTTTCAAACCCCTGAGGAAGCAGCCAAACAGGCGATTGAAAATGATGTTCACGTCGTTGGTGTGTCGTCTCAAGCCGGCGCGCATCTCACCCTAACTCCCTTACTCCGGAAGGCGCTGGACCGTGAAGGTGCCGGTGATATAGCGATTGTCGTCGGTGGAATTATTCCAAAGCCCGACTACGATCAATTGCAGGCTAGTGGCGCGAATGCGATTATCGGCCCAGGTTCGACCATTCCTGAAGCGGTAATGGCGACTCTCGAGGCCATCAAAAAAAATCGGCAGAAACATGCTTGATCAACTTATCTCTGGTGATCGGCGCACCTTAGCACGTTGCATCACCTGGAGCGAAAGCCAGATCCATGACCAGAGAACGAAGGCTATGGATTTGCTGGTCTCTGCGTTGGCGGTCAACTCGCGGCAGTCGATGCGGCTAGGGATCAGTGGCCCTCCTGGAGTTGGAAAAAGCTGCTTAATTGAAGAAATCGGAATGAGTGTGGTCAGGCAAGGTGACAAAAAGGTGGCCGTGCTATCGATAGATCCGACGTCACCGATCCATCACGGCAGCATTCTAGCCGACAAGACTAGGATGCCCGGCCTATCAGCTCATGCGAACGCATTTGTTCGGCCAACCCCTTCGGGATCGATGCTTGGTGGAGTGGCGCGGCGGACTCGAGAAGCAATTTTGCTGTGCGAAGTTGCAGGTTATGACGTTGTGATCATTGAGACGGTTGGCGTTGGTCAATCAGAAATCTCGGTGCAGAGCATGTGCGATGCCTTTGTTGTCTTGCAACAACCTTATAGCGGCGATGAAATTCAAGGCATCAAAAAGGGACTTTTGGAAATGGCAGACTTTATCGCTGTTACCAAAGCGGATGGCGAGTCGATGGCTTTTGCTTCGAGAACACTGCAAGAACTTAAGTCAGCTCTCGGCATGCTCCGTGGTGCGGATGCGCCTTCGATGCATGCAGTTAGCAGCGTGACTCGTCAGGGGGTAGATGATCTGTTGGCGAACTTAATGCATTGGATCGAAGCGCGTCGAAAATCTGGAGACTTCCGGCGACGGCGAGAGAAGCAGGCCCTAGCGTGGCTTGATGAAGAGATAAGTCTGCAATTTTTGGCAAAGATGAAGGGGCAGGCGAAATCTGAAATGAGCGAATATCTATCTGAGGTTACAAAGGGTATCCTCCCCGCGAGCGTTGCCGCTGAGCGCATTCTTACCAAAACCTTTGAACTGAAAGGCGTCTAGAATGCTTACCTTATCGGAAGCTGGCTTAAAAGCTGCACTAAAGCTGAGATTGGAGCAGGTCGAATTCCAAGATAAATCTCTGCGGGTCTATTTGGAGGGGAAAGGCTGTGACGGTTTCACTTATGGTGTGACGTTTGATACTCAGCAACCCGATGATACAGTTTTCCCGCATGATGGATTAGCTGTGGTCTGCGACCCTCAGTCTCTGCCTTTCCTAACGGGATCTGTGATCGAATGGGTGGATGACGAGCGAGGTCGAGGTTTTTTGGTAGAAAACCCAAATCATCGGAAGTTTCGCGGTAAATTTTTTAAGCGTAGCAATTGGCAGGATCGTCTGTTTCAGTAGAAGCCTTGTTTGTTCAGCGGAGAACGTAGCCTCCGCCATAAATTGATTCAATCGTGACTTCGCTCCCTTCGATGCGGCGTCTCAGGCGCGATATTTGGCTGTCAATGGTTCTGGGAGAAACCTTAATCCCCTGCCAAACGTCTTTGATAAATTCGCTGCGATCTATGCAGCGCCCCGGGTTTTTTAGAAACAGTTTGAGGAGGCGGAATTCTTTTTGTGTCAAAGATTCCGATGAACCATCAGCCCTTTCGAGCACCTGATCTTCGATATCGAGGTAGATATCCTTGTAGAATGACCGCGGAGGATCTTCTGAATTCAGTTGAATGATCGAATTAAGCATCCGAATCAGGTTGATCGCCTCGACGTCTTGAGCGATTACAAATGATGACTGTGAACGATAGAGATGGATATCTGCCGAAGGTAGTAGGAATATGATAGGTGTGTCGGGTATTATCTGCATGAGTCGCGTTTCAATAGCCTGCATTTGGTCAAGAGCAGAATCCTTGCCGTCGCTATGAAATATGATCGCATCCGGCGTTGAGGTTCGCGTTAGATCGTTGAGAGTC
>CAZOSN010000173.1:0-9585 GCA_964582405.1 uncultured Oligoflexales bacterium
TTCACGTGAACTGTTTTATCCGCAAGCCTGTCGATATGGATCAGTTTTTGGAGGTCATAAAATCCATCAGCTATTTTTGGCTGACAGTTGTGGCGCTTCCTTCTGAATAGCCTTTCCCTTTGCCTAAGATCGTATTTCCGATTGGCTCTGCACGATAGCCACGCTTTTCGATAGACCAAGGCGGTTTGCGCCGGCTTCGATCATGGCGAGGGCCTCCTCGAGCGACTTGATTCCCCCTGATGCTTTGACTCCGATTGCTGGCCCCACAGTTTGTCTCATGAGACGCACATGTTGGGTCGTTGCCCCTTGATGGGCAAACCCAGTGGAGGTTTTTACAAAATGTGCACCCGAATTTTTAGCAATCTGGCAGGATTTGACGATCTCGTCATCTGTCAAAAGGGCTGTTTCGAGAATGACTTTGAGTACCTTGTTTTTTGCTATCTCGGCTAGAGCCTTGATCTCTCGCTCGGCCGCTGAGAAGTCCTTTGATTTGATAGCTCCAATATTAATAACCATATCGAGTTCGTTGGCGCCTTCCATCAAGGCAAGCTCCGCCTCAGCTAGTTTGATTTTGAGTCGATTGGCGCCCAGCGGGAATCCTATCACCGTACAGGTATTGATAGCGGTACCTTTGAGCGCGCCCGCTACTCGTTCAACCCAAAAAGGGTTGATGCAAACACTGCGGAATCCGTACTCCTTGGCTTCTTGGACGCACTGATCGATCATTGTAGCGGTCGCGTCAGGCTTGAGAACGGTATGGTCGATGAGGGAAGCGAGTGGTTTCATGGGGAGGCTCCGCTGGTTGAATTAAATGTAAAAACAAGCTTGCGCATTTTGAAGAAGTTCTTCACGAAAGTTCGGATGGGCAATGGCCGCCAGGGCTTGGGCCCGTTCTGAAACCGTTCTTCCCTTGAGTTCAGCTATCCCAAATTCGGTTACAACGGTGTCGATATCGTTGCGGCTGATGCTGACTTTGGCGCCAGGTTTGAGCTCAAAGACGATTTTTGAATCTCCTTTTTTGGTCGATGAACGCATGGCGATGATTCCTCGTCCCCCTTCGGATCTTTGCGCCCCAACATGAGTGTCGCTTGCCCCACCCACCCCGCTGAGCTCCTGATGCCCAATGGACTCGGAACAGACCTGACCTGTGATATCGATCTCAACAGCCGTATTGACGGAAATCATCCGGTAGTTTCGGCCTATACGGTACGGGTCGTTGACAACCGATGCTGGTTGGAGTTCGACTGTTGGATTCATGTTTACAAAATCATAGAGAGCTCGGCTTCCGTAGACAAACGCACCGACGATCTTATTGGGCCAAATGGTCTTAAACTCATTGGTAACGATGCCTTCGAGCATAAGTTCCATCATTGCGTCGTTGATTAGCTCGGTATGAACCCCTAATCCCCTGCGCCCTTTAAGAGCTTTGCCGACGGCATTAGGAATGGCGCCGATACCTAGTTGAAGCGTAGCTTGATCAGGAATCAGCTGACTTACAAAATCAGCAATTTTGCGGTCGATCTCGTCGGGAGTTTCGTCAGGAAGAGTGGGAAGCTCGTGGTGGTTTTCGATAAAAGCATCGACTTTGGCGATGGGAAAGCTGGTTGCCCCGTAAGTAACTGGCATGCGTTCGTTGACCTCGAGTATCACACGGCGGGCTTTACGAATGATTTCTGTTTCGTAACAAGCTCCGACACCGAGGCTTACAAATCCTCTGGCATCTGGCAGTGAACAACTTCCCCAAAATACATCGATAGGTCTGCCAGAGAGCATATTTTTTGTCCACTGCGACAAATGCTGGGGTAAGTAATGGATAAATTTGCGTCCCTGGCGATCTCTTACCGCTGAGGTTAGAAACATGATGCGAAATTCTAGGTGGTCGCTGAGGCTGTCGCCTAGAAAACACTCATACTTGTCTACTGGGTTAGCACAGAAAATTTGTACCTGACGAAGAGCCGGAGCCACTTTATGGAGGTTTTGAAAAAAGCAGCTCGGCTCGGCCGCAGCCATAGATGCCACTATCGTCTCGTGAGACCGAAGGGATTGTGACGCTGCTTCAATCGATACCAAGCGGTCTTTGGGAATGGCCCCGGAGGTTTGCGCTATCATGAGTATTCGCCTCTTGTCGAAATCTTGGGAGTCGTTTAGGGGATAGCCTGAAATTTGTGAGATTTCCAGCGTTTATTGACAAGTGCAGGAGTTGTCGCGGCATAGGAAACAGAGTAAATTGAGAATTCATAGCCTCGTTGATAACCTTGTTTCGTTCAGAGTGACGGGGGTTAACTTAAGAGAAAGATGTTTCATGGCGGTTAGCGTCTTTGATTTGTTTAAAATTGGCATCGGACCTTCGAGTTCACATACTGTTGGGCCGATGAATGCCTGCAGCTTGTTTTTATCCCAAATCAGCCGCGCCAAAGTCTTTGATCGAACTGATCGCGTCATGGTTGAACTCTATGGTTCGCTAGCCCTTACCGGGGTGGGGCATGGAACCGATCGGGCAATTTTATTGGGACTTGAGGGCTATCTGCCCGTGTCCATCGATCCTGAAATCATAGAGCCTCGTTACAAGGAGATTCGGGAATCAAGTCGGCTTGTCTTAAATCGGTCGCTTGAAATTGAATTTGAATTTGCCAAGCATCTGGTTTTTTTTAGGCGAAAATCCTTGCCTATGCATCCTAATGGGTTGATTTTCAAAGCATTTAGCGGGGGAGAACTGCTCCTAGAAAAAACTTACTATTCGGTTGGTGGTGGGTTTGTTGTCGAAGAGGGGAGTTCCGAGAACGCGCCGCTGATCAAGCGAAAGAAAAAAGTTCCTTTCGACTTTACCTCTGCCAAAGAAATGGTGCAGATGGCGGAGGATAACGGAAGATCGATCGCCCGCCTTATGATGGAGAATGAACTGACATTTGGATCGAAAGCTTCGATTGTCAAGCGCCTCAGGAATATTTGGGGCGTCATGAACGAGTGCATTGATCGTGGTTGTCAAAAGGAGGGACTTCTTCCTGGCAAGTTGAAAGTAAAGCGCCGAGCGGCCAAAATATTCCGAGATTTGTCTACCAATGGGGAAGCTACGTTGAAAGATCCGTTGAGCATCCTCGACTGGGTCAACCTCTACGCCTTAGCGGTTAACGAAGAAAATGCAAGTGGGTCACGAGTTGTGACGGCGCCTACCAATGGTGCCGCAGGGATCATACCCGCAGTGGGTCGGTATTACATGAAGTTTTGTGGTGGCGCATCTGAAAAAGGTATTTTTGACTACCTCTTGACAGCTGCTGCGATCGGTAGTCTTTATGCCCAAAATGCATCGATCTCTGGTGCTGAAGTCGGGTGTCAGGGGGAGGTGGGTGTTGCCTGCTCGATGGCGGCCGGGGCCCTGTGCGCGGTTCTTGGGGGTACCGTTCGGCAGGTCGAGGAGGCTGCAGAGATTGGTATGGAACATAACCTGGGTCTCACCTGTGATCCGATTGGAGGGTTGGTCCAAATTCCCTGCATCGAACGCAATGCCATGGCATCGGTAAAGGCGATCAACGCCGCCAGGATCGCATTACGGGGAACTGGATCTCACTATGTGAGCCTCGATAATGTGATCAAGACCATGAGGCAGACTGGAGCAGACATGATGACCAAGTACAAGGAAACCTCGCGCGGCGGCCTTGCCGTAAACGTTATCGAGTGTTAGCTTAGGCCAGCATCTGGATTATCGAGCTTAGGGCCAGATTTCTGGAAACCATTGTTTGATGGCGCGGATTACCGGATCAAGGTGATGCTCGTCTTCAAAAAAGAGTTCATGCCGCCCGCCTTCGATTGTTTTGAACGCTATGTCCTGCCGAGCATGTTGGCAGGCAAGCTTTAGCCAGCGGTGGATAGCGTCCGCATCAACGACCCGTTCATCAGACCCCACTAAGGCGAGTAATGGGCAAGGTAAGGCTTCGACTAGTTTTTTGTCGAACACGGTGTCCATCGCAGTAAGGCATGCATTGATCCACCTATAGGTTGGTTGGGGAACGCGGAAGGGGGCGTTTTCGATAAGGTGGTATTTTTCAGCGTCCGAAGTAAATGGGTTGTTCTGGAACGGTGGTGATTCATTTTGGACTCTCACTCCATGGTGAATGCGGCCCAACGAACTATCCTTGATCGATTTCAGCGCGATTCTCATCAACTTAAACTTCAGGATGTCTTGCATGAAACCAAGCAGAGGTGAAGATAGCACTAGCTTTCCAGGTTTAAGTGCGTTGATGAGTGTACCATAGAGTGCCATGAGACTTCCGGTTGAATGACTAATGATGGAATAGGGGAGTCCAGGGCAAACCTTCTTTATCACCGCCTGGATGTCATTGACATAGGTGTCAAAGCTATCAATGTCGGCTCTGTGACCTCCGGACGCGCCCTGGCCACGATGATCGAGGGTGACAAATGCAACCGACGGTGGCAGTTCGAGACGGGTCGGCAGATAGGAATACTTTTCGATCCACTCAGATCTACCGTTTAGGAAAATCAGGGCGCTGGTCGGATCGTGCTCGCGTCGGAAGACCCCGTAGCGAATCGGCGTGTCGTCAAAGGACCGCATGGTCTTAATCTTCCAACCTCGTTCGATTCTTGGTGTATTCATGGGGACTACCAACCGCGAATATTAAACATAATCTTGTAGAAAGTGTGTCGTTGTGCGCTCCGTGCTTGTTTATTGTAGCGGAATGTAAAGCATTCGAGCAATAATTGCAGGCTCTATGACTAAATTAGCGAACTTAGGGACGCCCAAAGGCATGGTAAGGATAAGCTGGTGAAAATTGCCATAGATGCGCGAATGATAAAGCCAGGGTCAATGCATGGCATTGCCCGCTATGTCTACCACTTGCTAATGGGAATCAAGGCGCTAGGAACAGAGCACCGCATCTATATTCTAGTCAATCCCGACTCGCCCCTTGAGCTAGAGCAATGGCCATCGTTTATGCAGCTCGTGCATGTCTCGGCGGAATGGATTAGCTTTCGAGAGCATGTCGAGATTCCCCGGGTGCTAAGCCGAATTGGAGTCAACCTTTTTCATTCGCCATCTTTTGTCGCGCCACTCTGTGTTCCGTGTCGGATGATTATGACGATTCATGATTTGAATCATGTGGTTTTGCGTCAGTTTTATACCCCATTTCATCAATTCTATTATCAGGTTATAGTTCGAGGGAGCGTGAAGCGCTCTCAGTATATTCTCACGGTAAGCCATTTTTCGAAGCGGGAGATTATTCGAACCCTGGGGCCGCCGGCAGAAAAAATTTTTGTGACCTATAACGGCGTGTCGGATCACTATAGGCCGGTCAAAGACCAGGATATGCTGGACTATGTTCGCGATCTTTATGGGTTTTCTGATAGGTTTATCCTGTGTGTTTCCAACAACAAACCGCACAAAAATGTTCAGCAGCTGGTTAGGGCCTTTTGCTACTCCGATATCGAAATACCACTAGTTTTAGCGAGTCCGTTTGATGCAAGCCTGATTCGGATTGCGGAAAATTATGGGAAAAAGCATCTCGTGTATTTTTCGAAATTCATTCTCGAGGAGCACCTACCGGCAGTCTATTCGATGACCGATTTGTTCGTCTACCCATCGACTTATGAGGGCTTTGGCTTGCCACCACTGGAGGCTCTGGCTTGTGGGGCTCCCGTGGTTGTTGCTAAATCGTCCAGTCTTCCTGAAGTCGTGGGTGATAATGCTTTGTTTGCTGACCCAAATGATTTTAGGGCGATTGCAGCAGCGCTCGAGCGAGGAATTCAGGATCAAAACTTGCGTCGGCAGTTGGTTGACAACGGGCTCATTCATGCGCGGAAGTTTTCGTGGGACTCGATGACAAAGAAGACCTTGCATGTTTACGATCGCTGTTTTGTCGATGAGCTGGAGTATGCAAGGCCAGAGGTTGAACCGGTATGAAGATAGGCATAAATGGTCGTTTTCTGGTGGCACAGCAAACTGGTGTGCAGCGGGCGGCCTACAATCTAACGCGAACGTTGGTTTCGATAGACCGAGAAAACGAGTATGTGTTGTTTACCGGTCGACCCCAGCTAGACAACCCTGATTGGGATTATCCAAATGTCACGCTTGTGACGTCATCAATCAAAGGGGGTGATAACCTCCGCAATCACTGGTGGGAGCAATTTACTCTCCCTCGGTTGGCCAAACAATACAAGGTCGATATTCTCCATTCTCCGGCGAACATGGCCCCTCTGTTTTATAGCAGGCCATCGATCGTCCATATTCATGATCTGTGTTTTGTGGTCAATCCGCAGTGGTACAGCTATTTGTTTCATTCGGTATACAATTTTGTGATCCCACGACTTGCTCGCAAAGCGACGCGCGTAATAACCAATAGCAACAATTCTAGAAACGATCTTTTGCAGTTTTGTAAAATAGATGCTGATAAGGTTAATCTAATTTACTGGGCGGTGGACGAGGGGTTCACTCCTGACCCCGAAACCGGTGCCCATGAGCATGTCGATATTCCTCCGGAAGGGTATATTCTTTATGTCGGGTCGCTCGAGCCGCGCAAAAATATTTCAAATTTGATAGAGGCCTTTCAGAGGTTGCGCAGCCAATATCCAGAACTCAAAACGAAATTGATACTGATTGGCGGTGAGAGTCCACTTTTTGCCGATGTCAGACTTAAAATCAAGAAATACAGGGAAGATGTAATTTTTAAAGGGTTCGTTAGCGATTTAGCTCTCCGAGAATACTATAGAAGAGCGCAGGTAGTGGCCTACCCAAGTCTCTATGAGGGTTTTGGTCTTCCACCCTTGGAGGCCATGGCTTCCGGTGCTCCGGTCGTGACTTCGATGACGTCGTCGATCCCCGAGGTTGTTGGTAAAGCTGCTTTGATGGTGAGTCCCTACGATTATCAACAGTTGTCCGAGGCGTTGGCTCAAGTCATCACCAACAAAGCTCTAGCAGATCATTTGCGTCGCGAAGGCCTCAAGCAAGTGCAAAAGTTCAATTGGAAAAGAGTCGCGCGCCATGATATTGCTGTCTATCACGAAGTAGCGGCTGCCGCGCGCGCCGGTACCAAGGACGCAGGTCGCCACCTACCCTTCGCTCGTTGGCGAGAGCTAAAATCTCAGGAACTAGTCACGATTCATGGGAACTAATGCGCGATGATGCGGATACGAATCAAAAATCTATTGGTGCAGGCGGAAGAAAATCAATCAGTAACTATTGCCGGCTGGGTCAAATCCAAGCGGGCATCCAAGCGCTTTGCTTTCTTAATGCTTAATGATGGCTCTTGTCAGCAAGATCTTCAGGTCATTGTAGACGAAAAGTCTGAGGGCTATGCGGAATTAACGAAGGTTGGTACTGGGGCAGCGGTTCGGATCGATGGCTTGATAAAAAAATCTCAGGGGCAGGGGCAGGATTGGGAGGTCCACTCCGATCGGTTTGTGCTCGTGGGCGAAGCTGATCCAGAACGTTACCCGCTCCAGAAAAAAGGCCACAGCCTTGAGTTCTTGCGCGAGATCGGCCATTTCCGCGGCCGTACCAATACATTCGGTGCAGTATTCCGAGTGCGTAACGCGCTTTCTCAGTTGATCCATCAGTTTTTTCAGGAACGTGGTTTTATTTGGGCACATACCCCGATTCTTACTGCGAGCGATTGTGAAGGTGCTGGTGAAATGTTCCATGTAACCACTCTTGAACCGGGGGCGAGCAAGCCAGACTATACCAAGGATTTTTTCGGCAAGAAAACGCACCTCACTGTGAGCGGCCAGCTAAACGGTGAAGCGATGGCTTTGAGCTTTGGCGATATTTATACCTTTGGTCCAACGTTTCGCGCCGAGAATTCAAATACCACGCGCCATCTTGCGGAATTCTGGATGGTTGAGCCAGAGATGGCGTTTGCCGATATTCGAGATGACGCTAAATTGGCGGAGTCTTTTCTTCAGTACTTATTTACGAGTGTGGTCGAGCAATGTCCAGACGACCTGGAATTTTTAGCTAAGACTTACGAGGACTGCGATGTCGAGAGGCTGAGACAGCTAGGCGAGCAACCGTTTTCCCGCGTGAGTTATACCGAGGCCGTCAAGATTCTGATCGACTCTAATCAGGGCTTCGAATTTCCAGTGAGCTGGGGTGTTGATCTTTCCACGGAGCATGAGCGGTTCTTAACTGAAAAGGTTTTCAAAGGACCGGTAACGGTTATGGACTACCCTAAGGATATCAAGGCGTTCTATATGAAACTAAACCGCGACAACAAAACCGTTGCCGCGATGGACGTGCTTTTGCCTAGGATTGGTGAGATCATTGGCGGCTCGCAACGGGAGGATGACCGCGAGGCGCTTATCGGGCGGATGCAAGCCGTGGGGGTTCCGGAGGCTGAGCTTTCCTGGTATCTTGATCTGCGTTTATTTGGCGGGTGTCCACATGCTGGTTTTGGTCTTGGGTTTGAGCGTCTGGTCCAGTATGTGACAGGTATGTCGAATATACGCGATGTAATCCCCTTTCCGCGAACCCCTGGTTCGATCGACTTTTGAGCTGAATCATGGTTGACCTTTTGGGTTTGGATACTATATAGTCCAGCCTCAAACTTGTGAGACCGCATAGTGCGTCATAGTTCGGAGCATGTTATTCATGAAAACACATTCGGTAAAGGCAGCAGATATTAAGAAAAATTGGTTTGTTATTGATGCTGCTGATCAAACAGTCGGACGTATGGCGTCTCAGATTGCATATGTTCTTAGAGGCAAGCACAAACCAACGTTTGTTCGTCATCTTGATGGCGGCGATCATGTTGTTGTGATCAATGCCTCCAAAGTCAAGTTCACGGGGAAAAAGCTTGACGATAAGTACTATCATCATCATACAAACTATATCGGCGGTATCAAGTCGATCGTCGCTAAAGAGATGCTTAAAGCTCATCCTGAACGGGTTATTATGTCAGCTGTAAAGGGCATGCTTCCGCATAATAAGTTGGGTCGCCAGATCTTGAAGAACCTCAGAGTCTATGGCGGCACCGAGCATCCTCATGCTGCGCAGAATCCGAGCGAATTGCCATTACGTACCCTAGGAGGTAGATAACAGTGCCAAAGGTTGTCCATTGCGTCGGAAAGCGTAAATCTGCTATTGCCCGTATCTGGCTCAAGCCAGGAAAGGGCGATATAACAGTGAATAAAAGAACCCTCGATGACTACTACATCAGGGCTACTTCTAAAATGGTGGTAATGCAACCACTTGAGCTAACCCAGACTGTCGGCAAGTATGATATCAACGTCAATGTTGTAGGTGGCGGTCTTTCAGGGCAGGCTGGTGCGATTCGGCATGCGATAAGCAAGGCATTGATCGAAATCGATTCGGAATTCCGGTCGATCTTGAAATCAAAAGGTCTGCTTACCCGCGATGCACGTCGCAAAGAGCGTAAGCTTTATGGTCAGAAGGGTGCGCGAGCGCACTATCAGTTCTCCAAGCGTTAATCGGTTTGGTGACCATTGTCAGTTTGATCAAATGAGGGCCTCGTGGCCCTCATTTTTTTTGAATGACACCCGCTTTTGCGGCTTGCTTGATTGTGCTTGTAATACGGATTACGAAAAGTTCGTGAACGAAATCTATCCTTTTGATAACGTTTG
>CAZOSN010000174.1:0-9544 GCA_964582405.1 uncultured Oligoflexales bacterium
AACGTTTATCGAGATGATGGATGATAAATTTGCGTGGAAAAAGCCGCCTTATGAGTACGATTTTCAAAGCCTTCCTGTCAGATTAATAATGGGAGCCCCTGATTTTGATGAAAAAATGCAATCAGCTGAATTTGATCTTGATTCAAGTTATTGGCATGAAGGGCTTAACGAATACAGGGTGGAGGCAACGAGCGTTTTGCTATACCGTCGGAATCTGCGAATAGTTTGATCTGTGAATAGCTTGATCTGCTTAGTGAGCGAATTTTACCTCGACCACGGGTAAAACTTTAGGGGTCGTAATTTCGACGAACTGTTCATTGTTGCGAATGGTCTGGAAATCCTGGTCAGCTTTAGCGTTTTCGATTAGTTTAGGATCTAGGCTGATCGCCTCTCTGAGCGATGAGAGCGCTTCTTGCCCGCGGTCAAGTTTGGCTAGCACGCAGGCGACGTTATACCGAGAGACCGCGTCTTCAGGATCTATCTTGCTTGCTTGATTAAAAATCAAGAGCGCCTTTTGCAGATTGTTCGTTCTATAATAAGTCAAGCCCATCCCATTATAGTAATCAGTCCGATTCGGCTCGAGAATTATGGCGTTGGTGAATGCTTCGATCGCTTCGGTATGATTTCCGATATCCTCCGACAAAGTTTCGCCAAGCAGCGCGTAGAGGACGCCTGAGCCTGGGAGTTTAATATTGGCTTCCCCGATGAAGCTTGTAAGTCCTGCAAAGTCCTTCTTGGCTCTATAAGATCTGGTTACTTGTTCTAGGATTTGAAATCTGCTGTCTGAGGTCATCAGCGCATTGAGAAAATGTGTTTTAGCCTGACCGGCATTGTTTTCATCAAGAAAAATTTTTCCGAGATTTAGTTCTGCTATTGCTGCGTAGTTGCTTGAATGGTTTTTGCTTAGCCGGGAGACTATATGGGTCAGAATAATCTTAGCTTTGAGCGGCTCGTTCAAGTGTTTGTATAGGAGGGTAGCATCATTCAAGAGAGGTTCAATTCGGTCCATTTTTGGTGAATAGATCATGACATACATAGAGTGAGCTTCTTGATATCTCCCTTCCTTTGCCAGGGCTAACGCCAAAGATTCTTTAAACGTGGTAGTTGGGTACTTGGAATCCCATGCCGAGAGCTCTGCGATAAGGTCATTTCCGGTTGCTTCGGATTGAATGACTGCAATTATATACGGGCTAATTATTTCCCATTGAGAGTTAGGATCCTGCAACGCTTGCTCAAGGAGAGTTTTAAGCTGAAGGTTTGTTGACTTGTCAGCCTTAAACTTTGCCTCCATGAATAATTTACGCCAACCAAATTGGATGTCTGGATTAAAGGATGGATCAAGGAGTTTAAGTGCATTTTGTGTTTGACCCATCATGTCGAGAACTTCAGCGATGATGATTGACCCCAGTTCCGAATTTGGATTGAGATCCATCGCCTGCTGACCGAGGTCCGAAGCTTTTTTCAAGAGTGCCATTTCCGAGGGAGATTCGGAGTACTTTCGGACATAGAGATGAGCAAGGAGGTAGTGAGCCTCGGTTGAGGAGGGGGTAGTTTGAATTACTCTGACAAGCTCTTTTTCGACTTCGGGGAATGATTTGGAATCACCTAGCCAGACCTTTCGTTCGATATCCTTGAACTCTTGGGCCGTAAAGCCTGATGCGTTTGTGGATAAGCTAATAAGGGCTAATATGAATCCAAAGATCGTCAAGCCAATGACTAGCGGCCTGGCATCAAAAGCTTGCGCTTTGACTTGACTGCGCCGGGTTTGCCGCTGGGGTGTTATTGTTTTTTTCATTGTTGTAAATCCTTGTTTAGATTCCCTTAAACTCCTACTTGTCTAATCGGCAAAACTTGAAATTTTCTTAATAAAAATTTGTCATTATATTTAATTTAGTATTTCCAGCTACTTACGTTGAAGTTGGGTCGCCAATTTTTCTTGTTCCGATTTTCCCTAAGGATTCGTTGGGGGCTGTCGATAAGGGCTCAAGGAGAAATACATGGCAGAACCCAGGGGCTCAAATTTCAGGCATAGCTATCTTATTGCGGCGATCAGCATGTTTTTGGGCTGGGCGTTGGTAAAGGGGTTCGAAGTCCATCTCAGTCGGTATACCGCCGAACGACTCAATCAGTCCGCGCAGATAAAGCGGTCCGAGCCGGACGACAAGAAAGAGGTCCTCCAGCCCGTTTTGGAAGACCAAAGTAGCTACGATTATCTTCTCATCGAGTCGATTCTCTCTATCGTCCAGAACTATTACGTCGATGAGATGCGGGTAAGCAATCGTGAGTTGCTTTCATTGGCGCTAGATCGACTTCAGGAGACAGGCGAATTGATTGTTTCCAAGTCCCCTGGAGCAGTTAAGATAGTTCGGGGTGAAAAGAGCCTTACGATCGATACATCGACTGACTTTGACCTGGCGACATTTGTTCGACACACGACTAAAATTTCTGATTTGTTGATCGATAAAACTTCAGAAAAAAAGCCTTATGGAAAAGCTAACTGGTTAAACGAAGGTCGATTTAAATTTTTGGACAGTATGTTAAGCGCGCTAGATCCCCACAGTTCGCTTCTCAATTCCTTTGAATATAAGGAACTCAGGCAAGGCACGGAAGGAGCTTTTGGAGGACTAGGTGTCGTTGTAGGTGTTAAGGAAAATCTATTGACGGTGATCAAGCCGATTCCCCGCAGTCCTGCTGCGCGTGCTGGCATACGAAAGGACGACAAGATTGTAAAAATTAACGACACGAGTACTTTTGGAGCCACTCTGGACAGTTTGGTTGAACACATGCGTGGAGCACCAGGAACTCAGGTGAAGTTGTCACTTATGAGAGTAGGAGACTACTCTCCATCAGAGATGTCGATCAAACGTGAGGTGATCCAAGTCGATTCCGTGACCGCCACAGAACTGAAAGCGGATGATTTCAATATTTTGCATTTGGCGATCGAAAATTTTTCGGCGCGAACAAGTCGTGAAGTTAAAAACCTTATACAGGATTCGGAGAAAAAGCATCGAATTCACGGGGTGATTCTTGATCTCCGCGGCAATCCAGGCGGACTGTTGGATCAGGCTGTGCAGGTCTCTGACCTGTTTTTGCGCAAAGGGACGATAGTCTCGACAAAAGGGCGTCGCATGGAAACGGAAAGTGCGGGCGTCGGATATGCTGAGTTCGATTATCCACTTATGGTTCTGATCAATAGTGATTCAGCATCGGCAAGTGAGATCGTTGCGGGTGCATTGAAGGATAATGGGCGGGCGATTATAATTGGTCAGCCTAGCTTTGGTAAAGGATCGGTGCAAACCATATTCGAGCTTCCTGGAGACCAGGCCCTCAAGCTTACAATCGCACGCTACTATACACCCAATGGTATCTCGATCCAGAATCGGGGAATTATGCCTGATGTTTGGGTTCAGCCTGTGGTTCGCGGGGATGCCAATCTCAATCTACTTGGACCCTATCGTTACCGAAATGAACGATTCTTGAGGCACAGTTTGAATAGTGAAGGGGAAGATCCATCTCATGATGCAACTTATCATTTGAGTTATTATCTGGTCGATCAGATATCAGATACCCCCGTTGAAGACGAGATAACGAAGGATTTTGAAGTTTCAATGGCAACCGATCTAATTAAGATGATATCAAAAAGTGGCAGTCAACCTAACCCCAAAAATGCCTTAAAATCCCCACAGCATCTGGAGAAATTTTCCAGACACATAACGGACTTCGGAATGAACAAAGATAGCGAAGCCGTTCGATGGTTGAGTGAAAAATATGGAATAGACTGGAGCGCGGCAAGCGGTCACCAAGCTGTGAAATCTGATGATGTAGTGATAGACGAGGTACTACCAAAGACACTTGAAATTGGCAAAAATGTCTCCGTTGATATGGAGTGGCGGATTACAAACAAGAGGAATAGTCCGATCGAGCGTTCGTCGATTTTCGTTCAAGTCGGTACGGATTCACCAAGCACGTTTGAGTTCTTAGTCGGAAAGATTCCAGGTAATTCGATGAAAGTCCACAAGGGCTCTATCCCCTTGTATGCGTCAAAAGATCAGAAAAAGATAGCGATCAGATTTGGGCTTTCAGTTGATGGAATGCCGATCTATTTTGATGGCGACATGCGAATTATTGATATCATCGATGGCCCAGTTCCAGAGCTTAAGGCTTTGGTGCGTTTGGTAGATGATCAAGGTGGTGATAAACCTGGTGTTCTAGAGGCCAATGAGAAGGGTATTCTGTCCGTTCAGATCGAAAACTCCGGGAAAAGGGCTGCAGATAATATTAGTCTTTCCATTGTAAACCTTGCTGGACAGCAAGTGTCATTATCTAAAGATCATGACAATACGGTAACGTTGGATCCGGGGCAAAGTCAGGAATTCCGTTTTCCGATAACAGCGTCTGCACGCATCGTGAATTCCGAAGTTGGATTCGGTTTGCTTGTGCAGGGATCGAATTTGCTGAAAGCATTGAAAACGCGGGTAACCATACCTGGATTGGCAAACAGCGGAGAAAAATCAGGCGTGGAGGCATTGAGTCACTAGGAGTCTTAGATGGAATCGGCAAAAAAGCGCGTTTTTGTGGTTGCTGGTATTTTGGAAGACCTTGGTCGGCTTGATATCTTCAAACTTTTACCGGTTGATCGATTTGAGACGACGGTTTGCCTGTTAGGTGACTTGAGCTGCGTGAATTACTATCGAAGTCACCTTGCTATCAAGGTGTTTCAAGAAATAAAGGATATGCCGGGCTATATGCGTGGCTTGGAAGTTAAGGTTAAAGATGCAGATCTTTTAATTTGCTTTGAAACGTCTCGGCTTTCTAGTTTTCAAGGTTTGCGCATCGGACTCAAACGCAATATTCCCGTGATAGTGTTTGATTCAGAAATTAGACCGTTTCATTATCATGAATTTGTAAATACCAGAACCATTCAAGATGATATCTATGGAAAAAGTAGCTTGATTGTGAGTTGCTCTGATCGAAATTTTCAAAAGCTTGAACTTGAAGAGGTCTGTTTAAACAAGATTCGCAAGCTACCAATGGGTTTTGCTAGCGATGAATACTTTTTTGATAATCAACTTAGATTGAAATTTTCAAAGTACATAGGTCTTAAGTCCACTGAGCGATTGGTGACGTTTTTCTATAGCGACATCAGATCAATAAGAATCAGGGATTTCCTCCATGCGTTAACGTTGGTTCGAAAGGAAAATTCGCAGGAGTTTTCGTCGTGTAAGTTTCTCTTGGTTGGGCCAGGCGCAGATGATAGTGATGTTAAGCACCTTGCTAGTGATCTTGGTCTTGTTAAGTCTTTGATGTTCCTCCATCAGGATATTAGGCCGTTTGCACGGGATTTGTTTTGTGCTTCGGATATCATAGTGTATGCAGTCGACCTAATGAAAGATCAAGCGATGAATCACCCAAGGTGGATTCTTGACGGTATGGCTTGCGGAGCTATTCCAATTGTCTTTCAACAATCTTGTGCGGTTGAGTTGGTAGGCGATGGAGGTCAGGTTATAGAAGATGGTGTTGCACCGATCTATCAGAAATTGAGTCAGCTTCTGTTTAATGACCAAACATTTATAGACGAGCAGGTGAGACAAAAAAACTATCTCGCAACAGAGAGAAGAAATCAAATTTTGGTTGGCGGTTTTATCGCTATAATAGACGAGGGATTACTTTTTGGGGGTGATGATCGTTCGAGAAATCGAATTTCAGAAATCGAGCAATCTATTGCGGAACACATGTTCAGAGAAGCTTTGGTTGATATCGAGGATGACTTGCTGCGAGTTGGCGATTACGAGGCCGATGTTCGCGCAAGATTGCTAACGTTGCGTGGCGATGCCCAATTGGGCTTACGTCTTCTTAATCCGGCGATGCAATCCTACGAGGAAGCTAGTCAGATCGATAGCAATTCTTACAGAGCCTATGTTGGTTTGGGACGGGTAGCCTACCAGAGCCAGGCCTATGAGGATGCTCTTATCTTTTTTAAAAGAGCCATGGCGGTCGAATCGGAGTCGAGAGATATTTTTCTTGGACTAGGCCTGACGTATAAAGCGTTAGGTCGCTTTGTCGAAGCGATTTACTGGCTTCAGAGGTGTATCGTACCGGGTGTACAAGATCCGAGTGTGCTTATCGCTTTGATACAAGTTGCGCAGCACCTTGATGATCAGGCTCGAGCGATTCAAATTTTGGAAGATGTTCGTGAGGTTGTCGGAGATGCGCCGGCACTGATCATGGGTCTCGGTAAACTCTATATTAGTAGCGGACTGATCGAGGAAGGACAACGGCTTCTGTCCTCCGCGATCGGGGGTTTTTAACGAACTTTTCAAAAGCTATTTCTTGATAGATGACCAAGCTCACCGAAGCTATACTTCTTAACGAAATTGCTATAGGTTAGTCTCGAAACACGGTTTCGGTACTTTTTTGATCTCTTATGAGGGGAATTGACTATGGTGCTACGTTTGCTGTCGTTGGCTATGTTGTTCATTGTTACGGCCACCCCTGTCTGGGCTGTGGATGCTGAATTTCAGGAATGGCTAATGACGGAGCTCATCGACGCAACTCCTGGGCAAGTCATTGAATTGCCGGCAGGTCGGTATAGTCTCGATAGTTCACTATCTCTCAACGTGGATAGCGTCACACTCCGTGGTCATGGTGCGAACGCCACGGTGCTTTCGTTTAAAGAACAAACGGAAGGAGCGGAAGGATTGATAGTTTCAGGTAATCGAATCGTGTTGGAAGGTTTTGCGATCGAAGATACTAAGGGCGATGGCATAAAGGTTATGCGTGCTGATTCTATCGTAATGCGTGGATTGCGAGTCGAATGGACATCACATGTGCCCTCTGCCACAAACGGAGCCTACGGTTTGTATCCCGTTCAGTCTCGCGGAGTTCTCATCGAAGATTGCAGGGTGATTGGGGCAAGCGATGCGGGAATCTATGTTGGTCAATCCGAGGATATCATCGTGCGTCGCAATACAGCTTTTCACAACGTTGCTGGCATCGAAATAGAAAACTCCAAGCGAGCGGATGTCTATGCCAATCATGCATTTGACAATACAGCTGGGATTCTTGTCTTCAATCTCCCCGATCTTGCTGTCTTTGGTCAGGGGGTGCGTGTTTATGACAATGAGGTCTCGCACAATAATACCAATAATTTCGCGCCGCCGGCTAACGTCGTGGGTGGCGTTCCGACCGGAACAGGTATCATGATTATGGCGCATCGTGGAGCTGAGGTGTTTCATAACAAGATAGCTGACAATCAGACAGCGGGCCTACTGCTTGTCAGTTATTTTGCCACGGGAAAGACTACTCATGATCAACGCTACAATCCTTTTGTGGAAGCGATTTTTGCCTATGAAAATCACTTCGGCAATAATGGATCTTCGCCCAAAGGGGGGAGTTCGGATGAATCTCAACAGCTAATAGCAGCGCTGGTTGAGCTTGCCGGAGTTCCATTCCCCAATGTCATTTTCGATGGGGCCACTTCCTCTCCAGACGGTGGAGTTGAGCCTCAGCAAAGGATCTGCGTCGAGGCCAAATCCGCCGATAGTTTCATCAATATTGATCTCTTGGGTGGTTTTGAGCGGTTGTCTCGCGATCTTGGTCCCTATCAATGCGAACTCCCGCATCTTCCTCCGGTCGAGATAAAGTGAATCAAGTGACGTTTGCGAAAAAACTTTTTCCGTGTTTCTGTTAATGTGCGCTGCCGTGGTCTCAAGAAACTGCGCGTTACACAGGACCACGGAATGTCGAAGCGCCGGCCTTTAGAAAGTGGGGGGAGCGACCGATGGTTGTCGTTTGGGTGGCTAGCCTTATTTGGTTGACAATGAGCGCAAGTCTTGCGGAAGGCTCCGCGAGGGGTTTTGCTAACAACAAAAAAGAACCAACGGAATCTTGTCAAGATTGCTCCATGCTCAGTCAATTTGAGAGTCAAAAAGAACCTGCCGAAGGGGGCGCTGCGGTTTCGGCGAAAACCAAATTATCTCATTGGGGGATTTTTACCTGGGTCGAGTCTGAAGGGCGCTTTGTTCTGGACTCGCATCATGTTCCTTATGAATTGAAGACGCCATTATTTAGCGACTACGCAGATAAATTTCGTACGCTTTATATTCCTGACGGTAACGTAATCAGCCTTGAGGAAGGGCGGGCGGTTTTCCCAAAGGGAACGATCATAAGCAAGACTTTTAGCTACCGTGAGAATCGGCTCTCTGGTCGAAATAGTCCTCTTATATCAGGGCCCTGGGGTAGCCGGCATTATTTGTTGGAAACTCGGGTGCTTTTTTTGGGTGATCAGGGGTGGGAAGCCAATACCTATGTTTGGGACTCCGATGGCCGCGATGCGACGCGCAAGGCGATAGGTGCTCGGTTTGAACTGACTCTTAACCTGTCGGATGGGGCGGCCGTAGATTTTAGCTATCGGGTTCCGAATTTGAATCAATGCCAAGGCTGTCATATTAGATTCGATGGCTTTGAAAGGAAAATTATGCCCATCGGTCCCACTCATTTAGGCAATCTTGACCGCGAGCTTTCAATTGATCTTGTGACACATCCAGGCAGTTTTAGGGAAAATCAGCTTGTCATCTTACTTAAAAAGGGCTGGCTTCGGAGTATCGATAGGACAGAGTTTAGTCACTGGAGCACCTGGGATGATCCAAACGAGCCGTTGGCTTCACGAGTTCGTTCTTATCTTGCCGCAAATTGTGCTCATTGTCATAATGCGCGCGGCCCTGCGGCTACATCAGGTCTATATCTTGGGCTTGATAATAGTGATCCCTCATCGTTGGGAGTTTGTAAGGCTCCGGTGGCAGCGGGGCATGGCAGTGGCGATCGCCCGTACGATATTGTTCCAGGGAGTAGTGCTCGTTCGATCATGCCTTTTAGGATGGGCTCGGATCAAATCGATATCATGATGCCTGAACTTGGTAAGACGCTGGTGCATCACGAGGCGGTGGAATTAGTTGAGGCCTGGATCGATGCTATGTCTCTCAAGGCCTGCAGACAGTAGCGGGGGAGCCGCCCCCCCGAACAAATGGACGCTGCCCCCTCCCTATTAGCCCTCTTATTCGCTGCGGACGCTAGGTTTCTTGCCCAAAGCCTCCTTGCGGCTCAACTTAATCTTGCCCTGTCTATCGACATCCAGAATCTTAACCATGACTTGCTCGCCTTCGTTGACAACGTCGGTTACCTTGTCGATGCGGCGGTCTTCGAGCTGAGAAATGTGGAGAAGGCCTTCTGTCCCTGGCTTGATCTCTACGAACGCTCCAAAATCCGTAACCCGCTTCACGGTACCCATGACGATATCGCCGACAACTGGGTCCGCAGTTATGCTGCGAACCATCTTCTTGACTTCTTCAGCGCGTTCATTGTTTGGTGCGATAATATTGACGATACCCGAATCTTCAATATCAATTTTAACGCCAAAGTCGGCGACAAGTTGCTTGATGGTCTTGCCTCCGGGGCCGATGAGATCTTTGATTTTGTCAGATTTGATTTTGAGCTTAAAGATGCGTGGCGCATAGGGGCTGATTTCAGCCGGCTCTGTGATGCAGGC
>CAZOSN010000175.1:0-9227 GCA_964582405.1 uncultured Oligoflexales bacterium
GGGGCTAAAGTCCCAGCCGAAGCGGCCGCCGAGCATCAGCCCGGGACGTTGCAGCGTGGTGTCGAGCAGGTCGTCGCCAAACCAGCCGCCGATGAATCCGCTCAGCCCGTAGGGCCGATAACGCCACGATTCGCCTTCCAGCGGCATCGATTGCAGAATTCTCGGATTTTCATCTTCAACAGTGCCATCGGCTTCCACGAAGAATGACTCATCATCCTTGCGCAACAAAAGCACGCCGCGGCTTGCGCCCGCAAATTGAATGGCAGACAGAATGATTTTCTCGATCATACGCGAATGTACTTTTTCTTCTGCAATCGCAAGCAAGGACTTTTTAAGAGTCGCGATGTCTATCGACTTGGAGGCAATGGAAGAGGCTGTCGATGTTGACTGCATCATTCCTTGATTTGGACTTAAGAGTAGTTCGGGATACTTGGCCTCCAGATGTTTTACCTTGGTTGTTGCCCCCCATCTGTCGTAGTAATGGCGCGCTTTTTTCAAATAGGCACCGGCGACAAGAGGACTCTTTTTAGAGCGATGCCAAAGACCGCATAGCTCGTGAATCAAGCCGAGGTCAGACACAAATCCGTGACGTTTTGCCTTGGTTACGGCTTGGTCAAAGCACTGCTGAGCCATGGGGCCCTTGCCTCGGATGCGGTAGATTTCAGCATTGATGAGAGACAATCGATGCGAAAAATTCGCTGGCGACAAACGAGCCCATTTGGCAAGAATTTTTCGATTGCGCCTAATTTTCAACCAGGTTTGTAATTTGACCGATCCCCGCATTTTGCCAAGAATTTTTACGAGCACCAAGGTACCATGAAAAGTAAAGATGGCCTGATGAACCGTTCCCAAAATGCTATTTTCGTGAGGCTTTGCTTCCATCATCATCGCATAGGCCTCATCATATTGCCCAAATAGCAGATAGAGCTCCATCTTTGCGAGGTAGGTCGCAAACAAGCCCACGGAATCATTGCCCTTGCTATGCTGCCGGATCATGAATTGATCATCATAATAAGGACCGCGGAGCTCTAGCGGATTTTCGGCAGCCGTAAGGTTGTGAACAACCTGTTGATAGAGTGCGATAATATAAAATCCACCCTTTTGATTCATCTTTTCGATTGCCGACCGGTACTTTTCGATATCCTTCTGAACATTGATGAGCGGCTTAGCGGCATAATAGGAGTGAAAGCAATAGGCCATACCTCCATGAGCCGCAAATTCCTGATCGCCTACTTCAAGGCCTGCCTGAAAAGCACGCTCAAGCGAAGGTAGAGTTTTTCCAATATGCTCAATCCAATGCCGAACAAAGACATTGAACGAAACCAAAAGCGGTGATTCAAACCGTGCACCGCTGAGTTTTCGATAAATAGATTGGCCGATGAGACAAAACCGCACCGCAGTCTGGTATTTTTTAAATAACGCGGCGACGAGCATGCCATAACTAGAATACATGTACGAGGATACTTCAGCATTACCATGCTTGAGCGATGATTCAATAGCATCACAGATCAATAGCGGCACAAGTTTAGGTTCGGTGAAATAAATGCACTGGGCCAATGAAAACTCAAAATTGATCCGAGCAAGCGCAGACCGATCCCTCATAACAGGCTGTTCGATGATCTCGCGCGGCGATTTCAATAGAAGCTTAACTTTGACTCGCAAAAGAGCGGTCAATACATGGTACCATCGAGGGGTTTTCGGAACCTCAAGACCTAGCTTTGACAAAATCATCCGCCCTAGATTTGCCGCATCAATCAATCGGTTCTCCGCAATGGCGCCATGAACACTGATCTCGTATGCCGTCATTTGATCCAGAAGATTCCGACCGTGTTTAAAAACCTGACCAGCCAATTCATGAAGTTTCAAAAAATTGCAGGACAACAGCGCAGCCTCGGCACCTTCACTATGGAGGGCAAGACAGAGGTTATAGTGACTCGACCAATGCTCCTCCTCAAGCAGGGCTATCCCGCTCATAAAATATTTAAAGCCATTTAAATGAGCCGACGAGCTCATGGCCTTACGTCCGGCGATCAAATTGAGGTGGCTAAGCTCGATTTTTTCCTTGGCAGAACGGATGCACGATTTACCCGCATTAAGCTGACTCACAACGTCAAAGATTTTTTCACCGATGTTGTTAGGAGTTCGGGTATCAAGCAGAATATGACCTATCTGATAGTGATACCTTTCGCGCTTTATTTGGGGCAACAATTCATGAGCTGCTTGCTGAAAACTATGATGACAAAAAGCGTATTCCCCATACGCCTTCACCTGCGAGGGATGGAGGTGGCTTGGGGGAGCAAGTCGCCGAACAAAGCCCTGCTCCATGACCGCATTGAGGTCTACCTCGACATCGTCTGCGCTTCGGTCGCATAACGCGGCTAGGATCTGACTCTCAAATCGAACACCGATACAGGATGCAAGCTGAAGCAGATCCTGATTTCTAGGCTCCAAGAGTTTGATCCGGTCAGTCAGAAGTTGAACAACATTATCAGTGATATTTCGATCTTTAACCCTCTGAAAATCCCACGCCCATCGGCAGCTTTGAGGATCAAACCAAATCAGACTATCCTGAACCAACTCCCTCAAAAACTGTTCTGTAAAAAACGGATTCCCGCGAGTTTTCTTGAGCACGACCTCCGCAAGCGAGACGACTTGATCCTTTTGGCAACGAAGGCAATCAGACAGAAGATCGATCAACGCATTGGTATCAAGCGCGTCAAGCTTAATCTGATTAACTTTGACATGGCTTAACGTGTCCATGACCTTAAGCAGAGGATGCCAGTCGCGCATTTCGTTGTCTCGAAATGCTCCGACTAAGAAGAAATATCTGGTCTTATCGTCCTGCAGCAGCATCTCGATCAGATCAATCGACGACTGATCGATCCACTGCAGATCATCAAGAAACAAGACCAGGGGATGCTCCGGGCGGCAGAATACCTGAAGAAAATTCTTAAACACCAAATAAAAGCGGTTGCGCTGAGCCTCCTTTGAATGAAGATCCGGCACGCGGGGCTGCTCGCCCAGAATCATTTTGAGCTCAGGGATCACATCGACGACGATGCGGCCATTGGGTTGGACCGCCTCGAGAATTTTAGTTCGCCATCTTTCAAGTCTATCTTCTTTCTCAGTAAGAAGCTGGCGTACAAGCTCGCTTAAGGCAGCTAGTATCGCCGAAAATGGCACATTGGTGTCCATTTCATTAAACCGACCTGACGCAAAATACCCGCGGCGTGCAGCGACCGGCATATAGATTTCACGCACGAGCGAGGTTTTACCAGCTCCGGCATACCCCGAAACGAGAGTAACTTCGCATTTGCCTTCGCAAGTTCGATCAAAGGACCGGAGCAGCTGTGAGACCTCTTTATCACGGCCATAATGCTTGCCTGGAAAAATAAATTTGTCAGCCACATCATGCGCGCCAATCACAAATTCCGTGATCCGACCATGATCGCGCAAAAGCTCTAGGCATTTCGCCAGATCGCTGCGCAGTCCCCAGGCGCTCTGGTAGCGATCTTCGGCCTGCTTGCGCATGAGCTTATCAATGATCAGTGAAATCACGATGGGAAGTCCGATTTTAACCTCGGACGCCCTAGGCGGCTTTTTCGCTATATGATAATGGATCAGTTTGAGGTCGTCATCGAAATCAAAAGGCAGCTTGCCCGTAAATAGCTCGTAGAGCGTCACACCGAGTGAGTATAGATCGGATCTATTGTCGATCGTGCGATTCATTCTTCCGGTTTGCTCGGGGGAAATATAGGCGAGACTTCCCTCGATAGCATCCGCCAAAGCTGGCTGGGGAAGTCCGTTTTTCGAAAGAGTTGCGATACCAAAATCAATAATCTTGATTTCAAAAGTCTTGGGGTTAATGATGATATTGCTTGGATTGATATCACGATGCACGATCCCCAGATGATGCAGACTCCCAAGCGCACCGGCTATTTTGGACGCGATTTCTAATTTGGCTTTTAGATCAATGTCGCTATAGGGCTTGAGTTTGCGCAGGGCGGTTCCGCCGATATCCTCGAGCACAAGCATAGGCGCGCTCTGAAAACGCTCCAAGCTGTACGCCTTAATTACAAGAGGACTTTCGGAAGCCTTAAGAAGGTTGAATTCGTGCTTGTAGCGCCAAATCTCTTCTGCTGTGAGACAAGATTCCTGCAGAATCTTTAAAATGACGGGTTTTCCATCCTCCTGACGCAAGGCGCGGTAGACAATGCTACGCCGTCCCGAGAAAACGACTGATAGTACGTCAAACCCAGGAATCCGCGGTGGCTTTTTGTCATGATCAGGAGCGGCGCTCACAAAGCCTCTTAAACCAAGATTGTTCCCTTAGATGGCGCTCCCGCTATCGACAGAAATGCCAAGAATCCTGAGAGGAAACTAACCTGGGGTCACCGTGGACGGAATATGGGTAAGCTTAACTCTTGGAATTCGCTGGTATGTCGGGGTGAATTGCATGGTCAAACAAATCAGATTGTGGAAAATCCTCTGGGCTTATGGCGATCTCAAGAGGTCCTCAACAGTCTCTGACAGCCCACTAGCCGATAAAGTAAGTTACAAAATTATGGGTTGCATTTCGGCCCGAAGCTTGCGCCATTTCGCTGCCAACTTCGGTGATAACTTTGGCCTTCGGCATGACCGTGCCTTGATGAGGCGAACCAAACCTAGCCTCCATCATGGCGATTGGCTTAACAAGGATTTTTGCAGCTCCAACACCGATCTCGGTGCCCCATTGCCCAGCCGCGAGAAGAATTCTACGGGCGACATTGCCCAGCATTGGTCGTCCTAACAGCGCAAGCACCGTCTGAAAGAGATAACCGATCAAGGCAATTGGCAAAGCGATTGTCACAGCCATCACGGCTGTCAAGCCGCATATTCCAGCCATAACACGTGCTGCCTTTGTAAACCGCGCATTTTGCCTGTCACTTATTTCCTCGATCGGTTCGCGTTCATCGACAGGTTCGTCGATAATCACAGGTTGAGGTAATGCGACAGGTGGCTCAGCCGCTTCCAGTGCGGCCTTGGCCTCAGGGCTATTGATGGCGAGGGCGGCAACCTCGTATTTGGATAAAATGCCGGCATCGCGGAGAAGCACGACATGCTTCGCGGGTTTTTCGAGAGCTGCGGCTAGAGCAAGGGAGCCTTTCGATTGGGCACCTGAGCAGCGGCTGCGTTTAATCCGACGCTTGGTTTTTGCTGTTGATTTCTTGGATCCATCGAGATCTGGACGACCTTCAGATCCTTGGCCGACCTCGGTATTGTCTTTTGGCTGTTTTTCAGGCGCACCAGGTGATGCTGCCGAACTTTCACTTGGGCCCAAAACCCCGTCTGCACCGAGGTCCTCCTGAGCTTCGAGGGCCTCTTCCGCTTCGATAGCTTGGATTTCGGCGTCTTCCGCGCGAATGGCCGCATCTATAAGATCCGCGTATTGCTCTGGGTGAGCCAATGCTTCTGCCAGTCCAAAACCTCCTTCAAGGTAGAGCTTTTCAACGCGCTCGGCCCGCAGCGCGGCGTTTTTGAGCTTGTTCTGAAAGTCATCTCGGTTTTTTTGCCACGCCACTTGTTCCGAAGCTCTGACCTCGTCGTAATTGCGAGGCTTCATCTCCTTAAGCTCAATGGCATTGGGATCATTCAACAACGAATCTCGCCTGCCGCGGGGGTACTTGGTAGTAAAAGGCTGCATAGTCTTGGGCCTCCTCGCCTCGGTCGGAAAGTTGGATGACTTTGGTGTTTCGAACTTCTACACCGCATCTATCCTGATGCCCGCTCAATGTAAACATATTTCTATTAGTACCTGGCAATGCTCGGGTTTTTACTAGATTCTGAGCGAAAAATCAGACAAAGTTGATCGAGTTTCGCGATGGAGTAGTGCCATGGAACAACCGATTGAAGCCTTATGCCCCTGGTGTGGCGAGTTTTTCACCACGTTTTTTGACCCATCTCAGGGAGCCTGCTCTTATACCGAGGATTGCCAGGTCTGCTGCCGGCCGATCCAGCTCAATTTTGACGTCGCCTACGATGGGTCAATAGCGCTGACGACTCACAGAGAATAGAAGGCCAACTGGGATTCAAGGCCTTAAGTCGGAGAGCGCAATGCGCGGCAGGGAAAAAAACCGGAGTTTGCGTGTCGGCTTCGTGAAGGTTTTATCTCTTCAAATAACTCAGAGCCTGTTCGGGCTACAAGTGCAAGAGGCTGGCTGTTTCGTCAAACCCTATGCACCCATCTGTGATTGACTGCCCAAAAGTAAGCGTTCCATCGCCTAGGTTTTGCTTGCCGGCAACCAAATGGCTTTCAAGCATAAGGCCCAAGATAGCAGATTCGCCCGCTTTAAACTGCCCTACAACATCCTGCCAAACCTTGGCTTGAAGCCTGTAGTCTTTGTTGCTGTTGCCATGACTGCAATCTACCATGATTGGTCGTTTCAGGGGATATTTTTGGAGCAGATGTTTAACTTTGGCGATGTCGTCGGGAGAATAGTTGGGACCGCTTGCACCCCCACGCAGAATCAGATGCACCAGAGGATTTCCCCTCGTGCTCACCACGGACGTCACACCCTGCTTGTCGATACCCAAAAAAGAGTGTGGATGCGATGCGGATACCATGGCATCTGCCGCGATCTGAAGTCCACCATCTGTGGCATTCTTAAATCCAACGGGCATCGATAGACCGCTCGCCATCTCACGATGGGTCTGACTCTCAGTGGTACGCGCGCCAATCGCAACCCAAGATACCAAATCCGCAATGTACTGAGGCACAATTGGATCCAAAAACTCCGTTGCGGCTGGCAAACCTAGTCGAGCCACGTCGAGTAAAAACGAACGAGCCTTGATCAATCCAGCCTGAACATCGCAGGAACCGTCGAGGTTGGGGTCATTGATCAACCCTTTCCAGCCGATCGTTGTGCGAGGCTTTTCAAAGTAAACTCGCATGACCACGACATAACGATCCTTGACACGATCGGCAAGGACCTTGAGTTTTTGAGCGTAGTCAAAGCAAGCAACCGTATCATGTATCGAGCAAGGGCCGACGATAACAAGCAATCTGTTGTCACGCCCATTGAGCAGATCATCGATGGTTTTCCGGTAAGCCATGATTTGCGCCGCGAGATCTTCGGGCAAAGGCAGGGTCGTCATGAGTTGTTCAGGAGGCATCAATGGCCTAAATTCATTGATCCTTATGTCATGTGTTGCCTGGTTCATGGGATTCATGGAAGGACGCCTCCGTGGTCAATCGGTCCGGCATCAGAGCCTATCACAAATCGTTGATATAAACTATTATTAATTTATATTTAAGTTGTTTCCTAACCAACTGAAAATATTAATATTTTGAACTATGTTAACGATTCTTCGCGGAAAGGTTTCCAGCTTCAAGCCAAAACATTACGGAATACCCCCACATAATCCAAAAAGCTACGGGCGCAGTGCCAGGGAAAAGAATTTCTCAAATTCATGAGGCTGTGGCGCAGTGAAATGCAGGCTCTTGCTTGATACAGGATGCTTGAAGCCCAGAACTTCGGCGTGCAGCGCCAACCTATGATGCGGCCAATACCTATGACGAGCATTACCGGCATCATACCGAATATCGCCGAGTATCGGATGACCAAGCTCAGCGAAGTGGACACGAATTTGATTGCGACGACCCGTTTCCAAGGTCACACGCACCACGGTTGCATCTTTAAAGGTTTGCAGCACAGTGTAGTGCGTAATCGCCAGTTTGCCCTCAATGGCATTTAAAACTGATCGTTGATTGAGGTCTTTGTCGGTGGCGAGATAGCTTCGGATAGTGCCACTAGGTTGGGTCAGCTGCCCCGCGACAATAGCAATATAGACCCGCTCAGGTTTGCGATCCGCGAACTGATTTTTGATTTGGTGACCAATGGATTCGGTTTTCGCGAAGACCAAAAGCCCAGACGTGTCGCGATCCAATCGATGGACGATGGCCACGGGCCTGCCACGCGCTTGCCCTCGGTTCACATGAGACTTCACGGCATGAACCAGCGTGTTGGTCTCGCGAGCATGAGTCGGTACAGTAAGACAACCGGCTTGCTTATTGACCACGATCAAATGTTCATCCTCAAACACGAGGTCAAACAGCCGACTCCTAGAGGCCTTGGGCTTCTCTCTATAGCGCATTTTGGGATCATAATGCACGGCAAGCTTCATGCCTACCGAGAGCTTAAAACCACCATCATGGCAAAGTTCACCATCAAGGCTGATACAGCTATGATCAAACATGCCCCTGATTACAGACCGTGGCAGGCCAGTCGCCTGCTGTACCGCTAGGTCGACACGCGAATCTTTGTGGGCCAATGTCGTCAGAATTTCTTTGATAATTCGAGCCAAAATCTATCCCGCCTGAGTTGCCGGCCACCGAAGGTGCGTCATACGCGATCCCCAGCTTCTTTGCAAGATCAATGGCAGCGTTTTCAGTGTTAGGCTGTGCCGAAGTTTGGAACCCACCCTATTTTTCGGACTTAGGTAGACCCTTGCAATCTTGGAACTCTTCACGCAAAGACTGATTGATTTGCTTGAGCAGCTCATACTCTTTGCCTGACCGGATTCTTCCAAAATATTCGGAAAGCTCCACAGATTTCTGAGGATTCATGAGCGATAGAATATTCATGGTTTGCTTTTTTGGTATGGCAAGAAAAAGAGCCACCACAAGATCCCTATCCATCTTTTCAAACAAGGGAGCAGCTTTTTTGGGGGTCATTTTTTGATAAAATTCGACAAGTTGATTAAGGCGTTCGCCGCTTAGGTCTTTTTCTTTTTGCAGCGACTCATTAAAGAACTTTACCTCATCGTCGAGTTTTTTCAGTTTGTCATCAATAGACTTCTCTAAAGTTTTAAGAGTATCTTCCCGTTTGGACAGCAATGCAATCCGCTCAGAGACTTGCTGATGTTTTCTGTCAAGGATTTTTAAAAAACGCGATATCTCGTTTTTCTTGATATCCGTGGTTTCGACTTTGGGAAGATCAAGAAGGTCCTCGAGGTAGGAACGCCTCCCTGAGACAACCTTAGGAGTGTCTGGTTTTGCCGAGTCCGAAGGGTTTGCATTGGTTTCTAGTTTTGGATTTTGGTCAGCTCCTTGCGCAGGGTCGGTGGCTTTGCCCTGGTCGGGCTGATTTTGAGCTATCAAATACTTCTCGCCAAACTTGAGCATCCCAGACTCTTTAAGAACAAACGCCAGCACCAAGAGTTTGACGATGATGAGAAGTTTGATACCG
>CAZOSN010000176.1:0-9002 GCA_964582405.1 uncultured Oligoflexales bacterium
AAGTCCGAGTATCGCAATTGCCGCGCGGCCAGGAGGTGAATGTCACTATTCAGACCACCAAGCCCAATATTGCAAGCGTTTTGGCGATCGTGACGGATGCTTTGCGCAAGCCATCTTTTCCGGAAGCTGAATTTGACAAGTTGATCCAGGAGAGCATTGCCCAAATAGAGCAGCAGCGCAGCGAACCTCAGGATCTGGCCATGAACTTTTATGCCCGTCTGACAAGTCCGTACAAAGCCGATGATTTCCGTTATGTCATGACCTTTGACGAGCAGGTTGCGGCTCTCAAGGCCGCAACGCGCGATCAGGTGAAGTCGTTTTACGACGATTTCTACCAAAGCACCGCCGCTACCGTGACAGTTGTTGGTTCGTTTGACGAAACTGCCGTCAATGCCAAGCTGCACGAGATGCTTGCGGGATGGTCAGCCAGTGAAGTCTACCAGCGCGCGCCCGAAGAGTTTTTTGATAACGCCGCAAAATCGCAGAAGATCGAAACGCCGGACAAGGCTAATGCAATGATGGTTACGGGCTACAACCTCGCCATCCGCGATGACGACCCCGACTATCCCGCTCTGGCGATGGCAAATTTCATGCTGGGCGGCGGCTTTCTTAATTCGCGCCTTGCGGCCCGCATTCGCCAAAAAGAGGGCATTAGCTACGCCGTGGGCTCCTGGTTGAGTGTTAGCCCCTGGGATAAGGTCGGTAGTTTTGGAAGCTATGCCATTTACAACCCTGATAATTCCGACCGCTTGATTTCTTCTTACAAAGATGAGCTTGCGCGGCTTCTGCGCGATGGATTTACGGCGGGCGAGCTTAATGATGCCCGCTCAGGCTGGCTGTCTGGCCGCGGTGTTTCTCGATCTCAAGACAGGCAACTCGCTCATCTTTTGAATGACGATCTAGAGCTCCAACGGACTATGGCCTGGAGCAAGCAGCTGGAAGATGCGGTAAGCGGTCTCAGCGTTGATCAGGTCAATGCCGCGGTTCGAAAGTGGATTAAGCCCGAGAAGCTCGCGTTTGTTCAAGCTGGTGATTTTGCAAGGAAAAAGCCTGCTCAAGGAGGCTGATATTCCGCTGTCGCGGGGGTGATTCGGCGAGACTTTTTCGTCGAATCACCGCCCTGGCATAGCGAGGATTTTCTTGCGATTTAAATGCTCGTCTTGCATTCGATATGATCCACGACAGCTTTGTTTAAATCATCTTTATGATTCTTACAAAGTTCCGAGATGTAAAGAGACTTAGCCTCGTCGTTCTTGCAGGTTTCAAAGTCTGCCGCAGGAAAATTCTTCTCGCTTTTTTTGACCTTCGTTTGGCAAGTAAATTTCTTCTTTTCACACTTCTGATCCTCTGAGCCTTGATCGACTTTGCCGCAGATTTTTTCGACAAATTTGTCGAGTTTCTTTTTATCCTGCTCTTTTTTATCCTTTTTCTTGTCCGTCTTGTCCGTCTTGTCGGTTGATGCACCTTCGGCGACTTTTTTGTCGTTATCGGAACGATCTTTGGCTTTGTGGTCGTCTTGCGCCTTGTCTTCAGACTTGAGTTTACGCTTTTCTTCGGCCTTTATATTATCCTTGGACGAGTCGAGATCATTTTCTCCGATTTGGTCGCGGTGCTTAGGCCGCGCATCCCGCAGAATTTGTTTCTTGAGTTCATCGTCATGCTTAGCAATTGCCTTTCGAAATTCCACCATGGCCTTTCTTTCATCGGGAGAGAGTTTATTGTCTCCGTCGGTATCAAAAAATTTCTTAATGCATGCGCGGCGCTCGTTTGTAGATAGGATAGGGTCTTGATCGGTATTGCATGCCGCAAGAATCTTGGTTTTTGCCTCTTTCTTTTCTGATTCATCGATGACACCATCGCCATTGGTATCGAATGTGCTTTTGGTATTGGTATCTGCGTCGCCACCTCCATCATCCAGCAAAGCCATGCCGAGAGCCGCTTCTGCCAACTCATCCTGGCTCAGGATGTCTGCCTCCGCATCTCCGGTTGAGTTAGCTGGTTTACTGCTTTCGTGATCTTTCTTGGCGTCGTCTCGGCAAGATGCAGTCAGAAGCAAACCGAAGATTATGGCTGGTAGTAGTGACATTTTCATGATTCCCTCGTTGGTTGATCTCAAAAATAAACCTGGTAACCTGTGATTTATCGGTGTTTTGCCAAGAATACTTGAGATTCCAAGGTATCGTGTTGTAAATATTGACTATTTTTGTAGATGTTAATCTGGTTTTTTGGTAGGGGTGGTGGCAGGAGCGGGCAGCGGCCATGGCCGAAAATTGAATTGGAAAAATTTGTAGGCATTGAAATTAATCTGATTGAACCCTCTGAATCTCAAGCTGAGAATTCTTAAGAACATGACTTGTCAAATTACTATGATCATAAGTGATCATTTGTCTCCATACGATGCCCGCGAGACCATTGTTACGTGGATAAACTACTGGATAGGAGGCATCCTTATTATAGTCGGTGCTTGAGATTTTAAAAGTTTCGCTCCATATTGCCTTCTTCGGATCATACACAACAGCTGCTGGGACATAGTGAGCGTTTTGAGATTGGGTAAAACTTACAAGAATCCTTTGATCAAATAGTCCCACAACCGATGGATACCAAGCATTTTCTTGCAAACTGCTCAAATCACGAACGGCGCTGAACTGAGCTCCCGACATATTATAATAGGAAGCCTTAAGGATATTATTGTTCTGTTGATTTTCACTTCTGTAGACAACGACCGCCTGATTTGGATCTGCAAATTTCACAATGGGAAATTGGGCTCTCTCCTTATTGTCGCTAACTCTTATCGGTTTAGAACCTGTCCCACTTGCATTGATGGTTCTTACCCAGATTTCTTGGGGGATGAATTGGTCAGCCTTATAGGGAACAAAAGACACTTCCCACGCTATTATTGCTAATCCTGAATCTGAAACATCAAGTCCGATATCTGGGATAGCGGTGCTTACAACTTGGTGACTCTGTTCTGCATCCGTATGGGAATACTGATCCGAGATTTCAATTGGTGCCCCCCATTCTTTTTGTGCCAAAATTGCTGCTTTCACGGAGTAACGAGGAGAAGATTTTGTATCAAAACTGTCCCAAGCCACGACACCCAACCCATCCTTATTGAATGCAATAACTGGGACTGAATTTATTTTTCCTTCATCTGATACTAGCTTTATAGTTCTATTTACAGTGCCTGATTTTGAAATAGAAGTCAGTGATAATGCGATCGATGGATAATCCCCCGAGTTCCAAGCTACCCAAAAGCTCTCGGTTAGCAGAGAATACCCAACGGCAGCATTGACCACAGCAGAGTCAGAAATCTTTGTATGATTGATCCACATGCTTTTGGCGGTATCATAAACAGCAAAGTAAAGGAACCGGTTTGCAAGGACCTGCTCGAGCCAGATCGCCAATATTTCACCATCCGCTGACACAACAATATTGAAATCTTGAAATTTATGAACATCTGAGCGATCGATACGGACCGGAGCTTGCCATTTCAATCCATCTTCTGAAGTGCGTGAATATAGGACTTCAACCGATTGTCCGTTCGAGGTTTCTTGTTGTTTCCAAGCCAGGGCAGTTGTACCTGATTGATTACTGGCTATTCGATGTGAGATTGCGTGAGAATCCTGAATTGTTGATTCTGTCAAATCGATAAAATCGCCAAATTTCAATTTTTCTTGATACCCATCATGGTCTAGAGTTCCGATTTCTTGAATCGGATGATCCACACCACGCTCTGTAGGAGCAGGAGCTGCACTGTTTGACGAATTATTGGACAAATCGGGAATTTCGGGGGTTGCCGTCGATGGCACCTCCTTTTCCTGAGCAGCCTGTTCTTTCAAAGGTATACGCCGCTGTTTACTAGAGGACTCTTCTACGCAATGAATGCTTACCAACCAGATCAGAGATACTAAAAGACTGGGGATGAGCTTTTTATTTTTCTTAATTCTGAATCGCATACACACTACTGCGTTGGCATTTGATAGTTAGTGATCTCTTTTCTCAGTATTGTTACCCCGTCTCCATTTGAAGGAAATTTCTGAGTTATAGTTTTTATTTTTGGAGTATTTGTCCCAACTTTGCATACATCAAGTTCCAAATTTTCTTCTGTTGCGTAACCATTCACACTAATCGTAATGACTTGGCAGTTTCCATCAAAACTTTTAGAGACCAATTGATCCCCAAACTCTACTTTTTTTATAGAAAAGGTCTTCATCCATGATTTCAGTGATAAGTCATCTCCCTGATTATCACCGCTCATTGCGAATTTAAAAGAATGATCATTATCATTGAGCGAAAAGACCACCCTGCTGGGCTCTCCCCTCAACACTGCATTGACAAGGATCATTCCTATATCGCCGCTGACCGTATCTTTATTATCATCAACAAGCTTATGTAACTCATTCCATCCGGCCGGAGCCTGTGCCGTGCCACTACCAATTGTGATACACCCAGTGCCATTGATGTCCTGAACTTTTCCAGCACCGCACACACTGTCATTATAAGATACTTCGATTGAAACATTAGCGTTTTGAATCGCCTCGCCTGATGCAGAGGTATCTAGTGTGTATGCATTCCCATTAGTGTAAGTACCATTGGTACCAGTTTTTAATGTAAAGCCAAAACTATTTGTAGAGTAGGCCTTGTTCGAACTCACGCCTTTGGCAGATACCCAGCAATGGATACCACCATCAAGCTGCTCTTTTGTAATCTCTGATGTGGAGCCCACTGTTTCCGATGTCGATATTGCTGAAATAGCTTGATCTTGTGTAGTTAGCACTGCCGAAGTATTATCGGAGCATTTAAGTTTAACATCCGTAAAACTGGAGTCCCCAGCGGAATTCATTCGTTTAAATTTCACTTCCGTCATTATCACTGCTGAATTCTGATTTGTCAGAGTATTTACAGGTTTCATCGCATATGATTTTGAAATCGTTACCGAGAGGTAGCTTCCTAAGACATTGCCAGAGGTGGATGTGAACAGCGTTCGAACATTGTGACTAAGGTCATCCTGAAAAATAAATTCATCAAAATGTGTAGTCGCTGGATCAATCTCTATGAAAACTCTCACGAAACAAGACTTATTGTCGAGGCTCGAGGCTGCGTTAAATTTAAGGATCCATTCTGAAGCTCCGACATCAAATAGGATAGGGCTTAAGCTTGTGACCTCAACACATTTAAGTTCTGCGCTAAATTTACCAATATTATTTGCCGAAGCTGTCTTAAATTTTTCAATATCTGGTTTAAGACTTTCTGGGATCGATAACGCAGCAATCACCGAACGATCGCTCGGTTGAGCGGGTGAGATCGTTCTAGGTTGGCTATGCTGCGAACAACCAACTGCCATGGCGGTCAACCAAATGGTTTCTAGAGCGCATCTAACATTTTTAAATTTAGAAAATTTCAAATTTCATCCTCACATTAAAACATCTAGCGAATTAGTTGCTATTTGATTGCCTTGTTGGAATCACAGTCAAAATTGTAAAGGGATGGGTTGGTCCCCCAATCATTCTAATAGCCGATATTGTCTGGTTGTATCGACCAGTCGATTGATTAGTCCACGATAGACTTATTGAAGGGGCTGGAATATTTGTATCCGTAAAATTTCGTGCATCATCTAAAGTTGAATAAAAGGCATCGCTATATTCCCCCATCTGTATGCCATCAACCGAAGTGAAATTCTGCAATCCATACGCTAAAGAATACAAATTGCCAAAATTCCATTGTGCATTCCTATAGGCTTGATATGAATCACAGGAAAGGCCTTGTGCTCTCAACTCGCAATTGGGATCATTTAAGTATCCCACGTTATCTTGTAGAGTTCCCAGGTTTGGCATCAAGTTATCGATCACGGCCCAAAAATTATTTAATCGTTCATTATTATCGCGAGTGGATGTAATGTCAGGAACGCTAACGACGGAGGGTATCACTGTAGGAGCAAGGCTAGTCCCGGGTGATCTTGATTTTGTGACAGTGTAATCTTTGCTCGAGTCGGCAAAAAAACCTAAATGTGTGATCATCGTTCGAATACTGCTATCGATGGTAAAAAATCCAAATAATCCTCTAAAACTACCGACATGGGTCTCCGTTTCGGTGTAGTTATTTTCGCCGAGATTAAAATTGTCACCATTCTTCATTTCAATCGAAAATTTATTAATCATGCCGAAGCTGTTTCCGACCGTAATCGATTTTATTTCTTGCCCCGTGCCTGTTGATCTATAGTCGAGGGTCTTACATTTGGAGATCACCTGTTGATTGAGGCAAAGTCGATTTTGTTCCATATCGCACCCCGCCTCTGCTTCAATCTGTGTCGATTCGCTAGATTGTCCTTCAAAAATGACGTGAATGTATGAAATAACTTCAAAATTTTTTATTTTGCCTTGAATTCTATTCTGTTGTTCAATTCGCTCATCGTCGCCTACCGGGCGATTGCAGACTCTAATATAGGAGACATTTGCGTCCTTGAGCACAGGATCAGCATTGCTCAGTCTCGTGGTAAAGGACCAAATATAGTCGCCAGGAAGTTCAGTTTCAGACTTCTGAAGCTTTTTCTCCCTCATGTTTTCTGGCCAGCTCGTTTGCTTATCGACAAAATTAAAATAATCAACATAGTGTCGGCTATATTTTGGGACAAGAATAGGCTTGTTATTTGTGTATCTATTTGTCGCTTTGTTAGAAGCTTGCGAGGGCTGTTGTTGTTGCTGAGCTTTATCAGCTAATCGAAGTGCAGAATTTACAGGCAAATTAGGTGATTTGTATGGCTCAGATACCGGATTTTGGGAAATCTGTTCAAGGGTAATAGCAGCGTTGACGATCGCAGACCTTCGATTGAAAATTTCATCTATTATTGCATCTTTAGAGAGCGGGAGCGGGGTCGAAGCAGTTGAAGAATTCAGATTACTTGGGTCTGAATCTTTTTTATTTCCAGCTTCACACGATAGCAATACCGATGTAAAAATGCCTAAAAACAACATGGGAATAATCGCTTTTCCAATGGCTAATTTATCGCCTCTGGATTCAATTCCATTCTTTTTATGATAGATACTTATCATTTTGCGAGCACTCCCATGCATTTCAAAAATTTATCCAGCTTTTTCCAATTCGGTAATCACCAGTTGGTTCAAATGTTGAGGCTACCAATTTTATGCGATAGACCACCTTCTTTTAAGGTGTCGCTAAGCACGCCTCAGGTTCCTTATCGGTTTTCCATTTAAAAACTTTAGATGTTTTATAAGTTAGGCTACTCGTACCTGAGATAACCAGAAGTTACAGGTTAGATGGGGCGTAGTAGCTTTGCCTTGCGGATCAAACACCTCGAAGAGACTCTGAAGTTACCAAGCGATTCTGTCCCGACTTAATTAGACTTTGGCGCGAAAGCGCCAAAGTCGTATCCTGAGCAGGAGGCGAGAGATCTCCCACGGATTACCCTAGATCTGAAGTGTCCGGGGGTAAAAGTAAGCTTGGCATTGACCCCATCGCTAGCACTCAGCTCACCCGACATCGCGATCCAAAGATCCGGCGACAATCCGATCCAAACCAGCTCTTTGATCAATAATAGAAAACTCTACATGATCAACTTTCTTTGCCAAATCTGAGTTTGAATAAGCTTGCTCCAAGCTGGTTAGGAGTACCTCCCTCTGGGCATCGCCAACCTGGTAAAATTTGATCTCCGCTAACTCGATCGATTTTAAACTACTATCGGTATACCGGACGCAATCAAATTCGCAGTTCTTTTCCCAGTAACGACCATCAGGGTTAATGGTCTTGCGTACCTCGTCTTCAAATACCCCCGAGGCATGATCAAACAGGAGTTTAGCTTTTTCATCTTTGGAGTAAAGAGGCCAGCGCGTCTGGTGAGGTGAGAAGACCTGAAACCAAAACCTCAGACTCGGGTCTTTGATCTTGTAAAGAAACTTTTTCGTCGATCGTGGAGTCTCCCCGAATGGAATCTCTCTCGAAATCAGGCTAGCGTCGCGGAGGAGCCGTAGAGGTTTGGATAAAGAGGTCTGCTTAATTCCGAGTCGATTGGCGAGCTCCGAAGGTTTGTGCGCTCCCCGACCAATTAATTCGAGAATCGCTTTTGCCTGCTCACCCGCAATGTTCTCATCCTTCAACAACTTATCAGGCTCGTTTTCCAATCTTGCACCAGCACCAAAGTACAATTCATCTGCGATGGACAAAGGAGACTTCTCTTTTTTAACCATGGCCCAATAACTTGGAATACCCCCTACCATCGAATAGATCAGAAAGGAATTCTCGTCTTTGGGCGATAATTCAAGCGCATTACAAAAATGAGCGAAGCCCATAGGCTCAACATGAATCACCTTGTCAGCTCGATCATAGAGAGGCGACTGACTCGTTAGAAAGGTATCGTGCATCATGGTCTGAGACGATCCAAGTAACAGCAGCGTGAGTTTTGGGGGCTTGTTGTGGTCGAGAAAAGCTTGTAAACGAGAAGGTAGGCTTGCATCCTGTTTTACCAGATAAGGAAATTCGTCGATGACAAGTGTCGTCGGCTTCTCGACTGCAGCCAACAATGTTAAAAACGAACGCCAATCCCTTGCCGGAATATCAGGCAATAACCCTGGGCAGTCGAATTGAATCTGTTCAATCTGCGCTGATGTGGAAGTTTCAATAGCCTGACTATAGAAGAACTGCCGTGCACCTGACGCAGATTGCTTGAGAAACTCCTTCACAAGTGCGGTCTTACCGACCCTGCGGCGCCCAAACAAAACTATAACTTTATTTGAACTTTCCGCTATTATCTTTAACTCGCTAATCCTATTAAGAAAATCCACGTAATCGCCTACACTAGATTTTAATTTCCATATAATAGAGTCTATCAATAATTATGTCTATTAGCAATAATTCTCGTCTGCATCAGAACATGCATAGTGCCGAGGGAGATCCCTGTTCCCACGCGCCAAACGCGATAATAAACTTAATTTTATTTACATCATCCATAAATAAAAATATACTTCAAATCGCAAGACACCCATCATTCT
>CAZOSN010000177.1:0-8973 GCA_964582405.1 uncultured Oligoflexales bacterium
AGACTGGCTCAGTTCTGTGAAATCACCCGGCTCACGTTCGTGAAATCCTGCACCTGGGCAAATACTACTATATTTGCCCAGGCCTTTCTGCTAATTACTTCTCCCTATGATTCTCGGTGCTTCGGCCATAAGAAAAATTAGGGTTTTTGCCCAGGGATAGTTATGAAGCGGGTAGCCATCTATTACAGAATCTCTAAGGGGGATCAGAAGACCTTGCCACTGCAAAGGGAAGCTCTTCTCCAATACGCAGCTGACCGCGGCTGGACGGTAACGCACGATATTGCAGATATTGCATCCGGGGCTAAGGAGCGTCCCAAGCGTAACGTTATCATCGACGCGGCTCGCCGCCGGGAAATCGATGTCGTGGCTTGCTGGCGCTTGGATCGCTGGGGTCGTAGCCTTCCTGATCTGGTGTCATCAATCCAAGAACTTCAAGAGCTGAATGTTGGTTTCGTTTCGATCACCGAGGCGCTTGATTTGACGACATCGGTCGGAAGAGCCATGGCTTCGATGTTGGCAACGTTTGCCCAATTTGAGAGAGACATTCTGCGCGAACGTGTTCGCGCTGGCCTCGCACATGCTCAGGCATCGGGAAAGCGATTGGGACGCCCCCCTACGGCGATATGTAAGGCAAGTGACATACACGACCTGGCACAGCAGAAAATCTCTCAGTCTGAGATTGCTCGTCGACTGAAAATCGACCGACGGTCAGTAGGAAGAGCTCTAAAGACCGAGCTAGCAATCATTCGTTGATAAATAGTCTGGCATGGGCGGAATGGTGGTCGCGAAAAAAGATGTACATATTGGGTTAAGAGCCAGATTGACTAACATTTTAAAACCCCTCGTCTTTCCGTTTCTTGATGGCAATCGAGAAGGATGGTCGAGAGAACATGTAAGCCGTCTGTGCGAGGACTTGTTTGAACTACTACGAATCTGCCCGATGAATGAACATCGCTACCGGTTCTTTGAAATGACATTTGAAGAACAGCTATTGATTCGCTACTTCGAGAATCCGTTTCCTCGGCCCGGCGACCCCGGATACCGCCCGCGAAAAGAAATGGAGTCCCTTGCACTTAATAAACTCAAGGATGAATTACTACACGGCCTAAGAAATGCAGATCAGTCTTGGATAGAAGCTGCAACAAATTTAAGCTTACTCCTCACGAAGGATCAACTGACAGAGTCAGATGTATCCAGCCTCAGATATCAGGTGCAACAAATCGAAACTCGCCAATTCGCCGAATATATTGAAACTGTTTTTGATCCCTATTTTCCTAGCCTCAATCTACGAGACTTCTGCACAAATATTCTGACCCCCTTATTGCTTGAAAAGGTACTCGAATGCCACTTCGCATTAGAAAAATCTGGCCTGAATAGCTGGCGCATTTCGAAGAAGTGCGCCAACCCTAGGTGCGGAATCCTATTTTCCGGTTATGGTGGACCAAAAACAAAGCGTTTCTGTAGCGATCGCTGCAAAAGCTCAAATCAGCATCAAGGCCGAAACCTCACGGATTGGGCAAAAAAAGCAAGACAATATCGGACTGCAAAATTGTAAATATCTAATTTTATTATGTATATACGGACATTTCTGAGCCGTAATTGTTTGCCACCGAATAATCCCCAATCGATTTGACCTCATACGAAAAGTAGTCCTCGCTAGAGCAAATGGTTGCCGTATTCACATAGAACTTATCCGAGCGCTCGGTATTTTAAGGTCAATATTCCGGGACTGGTGGGCAACGCACACGCTTAATTTTCTCACCACCCAAAATCAAAACAATGAACTAGGAGAAGGTATGGAACCCTGCGAGCTGCAGCGTATTGAAAATCAGATTCTAGAAACCATCGATTTTTATCGCGGCATTATCTTGGACGGAGTTCAAATCGAAATCAGCGACCCCGCGCGATGGGAAAGGATCCGATCAAGGCTTCTGAAAGCCCTAGGAGAACGCGGTTTAGAAGGAAGAACAAAAGCAATTTTGTCTTCCGCTTACAAGCCTCAAGAATCTGGAGCAGCACATGGATGACCTAAGCGCGCCGAAACCTGAAAATTCTTCAGTGAAATCCGATTTGATCGGTGAAAGCCAGAATGTTAAAGATAATTCAACCGTTGAGTCAAGTAACTTGTACCAGAAGGTACTCCTCCGGCACCAACAGATCCTCAAAGAGGAAAGCGGCCTATCCTTAGATATTTTAACGAGGGCTGGAAGTTGGAGTGCCTCCGAAGAAGAAGCTGATAAAATCATTGGCTATCCCAGAAGCGGAGTCGTATTTCCCTATATCGATCTAGGTGCCAAACCCATAGGCTACCGAATCAAGGTAGACGATGCCAATGATGGCGCCAAGTATCTGGAGCGCTCACTCACGGACAGCCATCTCTCATGCTATTTTGTCCTAGAAAATATTGCCGCAATATTGGACCCAACGAAAACACTCATTATAACCGAAGGTGAGAAAAAGCTACTTGCACTCATGCAGGCCCTGCCTGGTGGTCTGTATGCATTCGCCGCCTTCCCTGGTTGTCGAAACTGGATGGCCAAAAATGAGGGCCAAATGACCCCAGAGTGGGAGTCTATCCAGCTCAAAGGCAGGCAGGTATGGCTGATTCCCGACACGGATTTTTTTGAAAATCGTAAAGTCTATGAACCCATCTGCAATTTGATCAGGATCCTTTGTTTGAGGGGTGCCGTGGTGAGTTTGGTTGACCTAAGGCTGGAGGGCGAGAGATGACTAGAATTGGTGCCGATGATTTTCTTCTAAGAAAGAGCGCAGACGAACTATTAGAGCGATGTATAAGGCCCTTATGGAGATTTTCGTTCGATACATCACAGCTTGACAATATAGCTGGTGACACTGAATCGATCCGCGCAGCCATCATGCCGATCATCATTATGCCTGAAATTGACCTTGAGGCTGCTGCACAGAGAATTAAAAGTAGGACCAAAATCGGAATCAACTTCATTCGTGATGAAATTTTTTGGATAAAAAACAAATGGAATAAATTTGCACCTCCAACCCCTAAGGGTGAAGAAGGGGACATTGTTTGGGATTCAGATACACAGAAAATAAGTGATTTAAACGCTAGCATCGGCAAAAAATTGGAAAAAAATCCTAATGCATTCATAGACCCCGCAACACACACTCTGATCATGGTTGATCGTGAAAAGAGGTCATACCGAAGAATCATAGATGGTCATGTTGCTGCAAGATTCTTTGGCGAAGATATTTCCTTTATCAAAATACGATCAACCAACAAAGACAAGCCAGTATCAGGCTATGATCTGATTCCTAAATCTATACTGGATGTATTCCTAATCAACATCAATCGGCACACCAAACTGCCCCACTTGAGTCGCTTTACTGTTACACCCATAGTCGTGGGAGGAAAGTTAATTAATGCTCCGGGATACTATCCAGAACTAAAAACTTTGTATCTTGGACCAGACATAGTGCCAAAATACACATTTGAGAAGTTAGCCTATCTTCTGGAAACTTTTCCGTTCAGAAGCCACGCAGATCTGGTGTGTGCATTAGGAAGTATCATTTCTGCGGTTCTTTTTAGACACTCCTATATTGCGCGTAGGCCTATGGTCTATATCCATGGTGATTCTCCAAACCTTGGCAAATCAACATTTGTAAAAGTTAAGGCTGTTATCGCGTTTGGGTATATCGTCGAATCGATGCCAATTCCAAAAAATGAAGACGAACTTGAGAAAAAGATTGCCTCTAAAGTTGAAACGAAGGAGTGCCTTTTCTTCGACAATATTAGAGCGCAAAAAGAGTTGGGGTCGGCATTACTTGAGCGTGTAATTACTGACCCGAAACCCACATTCAGGCGTTTAGGTGGAAATACCGAAATAAGTGTAGAAAATACGCTCGATATCAACATGACACAAAATTTCGGCAAGCTTGTTGAAGATCTTCGGGTTAGGAGCCTTTCTATTTTTCTTACCGAAAAGAAAATGAAAAATATGCCTGACCATTTTGATCCCGTCGCCTTTGCGATGGAAAATCGTTTGGAAATCCTATCAGAAATAGCTGGCATGTTTCGTGTTTGGGAGAACACGGGCTGTCCTAGCGTATCGGTAAATTTTCCAAAATTTCCCGACTGGGCGGCAAACATCAATGGCCTCTTGCTCGCCAATGGTTTTAAAGGCTTTCTGGCGAATTACGCCCAGGCATTGGTCGTGCTGGATGCCGTGGCGTCGGGGTTAATCTGTGTTGGAGCAGCGGAACTGGCTCCATCAGGGAAAGTTCAAACTGAAAAGCGGTCGGCTGAGGCATGGCGCACGTTGCTTGAAAGTGCAGATAACAATGTTTTCGACAGCGAGTCCACTGGAAAAAGCCGTGATACAAAGGTTGGTATAACACTTAGAAAAATGGCTGGGGGAATCTACTCAGCCGTTACCGGAGATGGTGAAGATCTAGGGTTCAAAATTAAAATTGAGATGGAAGATAACTCGTCGAAATCCGGTGGGAATAGACATTACCGGTTTTGCCGTATTGAGGCGACCATATCAAATGATGAAAACCAGATCGACATTGGCCAGGCGGCACGTACCCTCACTTCAGTATTGGAAGGCGCCGCCACAGAAAATGAATCAAATCACATAATTACAGAAGTCCCCGGCACCTCGTCACCTAACCCCGAGACCCTGGAGACAAAAAACAATTCAATGCTTAAAATTCCTCCTCCCAAACATGAGACAACCAGCCATAGCGCAAGCGATGAGGTGCCGGATCATCAGGCCATGCACACTCTTAGTTCGATTGCGCCTAAGTTTTCCGATTGCGGCACCTTACCTAAGCCAGGTACCCAGGAATGTCCTCCTCTGTCAGGAAATTGCTATGAACGCATCGTAAGCTTAGACCCAACAAAACTTTGGGAAGAGTTAACTCCTTCCAGGCAATTTACCTACGAATTTCGCAATCAGATGTTTCCCAGCCGTCTCTGGGCCGACGAAAAAATAGGCCACGTAGCAGCGATCGATTTTGAAACAACTATGGCGCAGGAAACAAATGAGATCCCGCAATTTGTGATGGGTTCGGTCTTTGACGGTAGCTGCATTTATTTTTTAACTTCTGAAACACTCAGCCCGTTCCTTATGATGAATACTCATACTATTTTTTGGGCACACAATGCAGTATTTGAGCTTACCGTCATGGCGAAGCATCTGAATGATCCGAGAATTCCATTTTCATTTTTGGACCGAGGTCGTTTGATAGACACTCTGTTGCTCTCTAGGTTAATCGGATTAGCCACAACCGGTAATCCCAAGGACATGAAAGGAAAATATTCCCTAGAGGCACTTGCATTGTCGAAAATTGGTGCAATTTTGCCAAAAAATGCGTGCATTGGCGATCAAGTTATAAGAACTTCCTATGACAACTTCCTCAAGTCTCTTAACGCGGCACCAGATGGTTATTTTCACTACAACGCATTCGATTCAATCGCGACTTTGTTTCTCGCTCAAATTCTCGTCCATCAGGTGGTTGAGATTGCCGAGCGAACTGGTGTCGACCAAAACCTTTTGCTGAGTCATTTTGGACAAATCAAGACCTCTTTTGCTGCTCACCTAACTGAACGAAATAGCTTCGCTATCGACTCAGTTGCTGTGAGAGAAAATTCATCGATCTTGAAAGACAAGATCGGAGGCCTTGACCGGATCCTTAAAACATATAACTTTGCCCAGGGGCCAGGCCGAGACAAGAAGTTTGAAGCGATCCTCTATTCGCTTGAAATGAAGCACAACTGCCAATTTGTCAAACTTCCCGACAAGAAGGGACGTCTTCGCTACAGCAGACAAGAAGGTGACCTATCCGCATTTAGCGACATTGAATTCATAGGGACATACCTAAAACGTGAGTTTTATGCAAAACGCCTATCGACTTTTGTGAAGCCATATGAAGACAAGGAGGTATGTCAGCCCACCATCAACGTTTTGATGGAAAGTGGACGCGTCAGCTATTCGGGGCATGCGTTACAAACCATTCCTCTGGCCAGCAATGAAGAAAATCTCGACTTTCGTCGGCAATTTGTTGGGCACAACAACAATTCTTTAATCATCACAGATATCGTAGGCGCGGAACTAGTTACACTCTCACAGTATTGCCTCGATAAATTTGGATTTTCTGATCTGGGAGACGCCATGAATGCCCATCTGGATGTGCATCGAATCACTGCGTCTAAGTTTTTTGGCCGACCGCCAGAGTCATTGACGAAATTGGAACGGAACTACGGCAAAATTCCAAATTTTGGACTTCCCGGCGGCGCTGGACCAAAAACTCTTATCAGAATTGCGAAGTTGGACTACGGTACAGAGATATCCGAAGAAATGGCGAACAGTCTTATTACAGCATGGCTAGGTCAATATCGGGAGATGAAACTGCATTTAAGCAGTGCAGACAGGGCTTACGAAGCAGCCCTCTTCTTGCCTCCCCATCCGGAATGGGGGAAGATAGAATCTTCTGTCAAACAGCATATTTTTTTCGGAATCATCTCGGGTCAAAGCTATACGAAAACATCCAGGCGGCCTTATTCACAAAGCGAATTGGATTGGGCGTGGAGTCACATGCCGAACCTTGTTGTTCGATATCCTTGGAAGTTTGCGCCCTTCGCAAAAGACATTGCTCGTCGACAGGGATCAGATAAATTAGCGAAAGCAGCTCAATCGGTTCTAGTAGCGGTAATTTCACGGTCTGGGCGAGTTCGTGCGGGCTGCGCTAGGAACGATTTTTTAAACAATCCCTTCCAGGGCTTGCTTGCGGATATCACGAATGATGCTTGGTACGAGCTTCATAAGGCTGGGGTTCCCGTCTTGCACACGGTTCACGATGAAATCATTTCACAAGCAATTTCAAAAGACCCAACGGCCATCGAGGTACAGGTTAAGCTTCAAGAGGAGATCATAATTGCTTCGGGAAAGAAATTCTGTCCTGATGTTGTTATGCGGGTTGAAACCAAAGTATCACGCCATTGGACAAAGTGAGGTTGATATGCCGAAGCTGAATGACATTCTCGACCTCCAGAAGCACTCGGTAGGGCAAATTTTGACCTTTGGTGAAGCTAGTCTTCCCCCTGATCAATTTCGCGCCTTTAAGAAATTGGTATTGAATCACTACCACAGTGATCTCAAACCTAAAACCATTGCGATCCTTAGCGGATCGGACCAGGTCAGGGCCGTGCCACGACATGACAATATCGGTAAGAAGGGGGGCTGACTATGATCATTGTCCAATGAATCACTTAAGTGCTGCTCCCAATGTAATGAATCTAAGCTATTGAAATTCTTCCACGCCAATGCCTCTAAGCCTCTTGGCGTCGAATCTCGATGCAAATCCTGCGTGAGCCTGTTAAAAAAGCGCTCCTATAAGCGCAAAGCCAAGGAGCGGACTTACGCCGAATCATTCATGGTGACATTCGACGGAGCACCGGACGCTGGAGCGTTTATCAGGATCCTAGAATCTCTAATGAGTGGTTGCCATGAAGATAGTGCCTAAGTCGAAATATAGAAGGTGTGCCATCTACGGTCGAGTCAGCGATGAGGAAGCCGCGAGCCGCGAACATGGGTCTCTTGAGCAGCAGGAACACATGGGCCGTGCGCTCGCAGAGCACATCACATCAACAACCGGGATCAAGCATCAGGTCACCCACGTCCTGGTCGAGGATAAAGCTGTTTCTGGTGGCACTACTAAGCGCCCCAAGTACCAACTCCTGTTGAAACTGATCCGTGAGCAAAAGATCGATGTGGTCATTGCCAAAGAAGTCTCCCGCGTCAACCGCTCGGTTAAAGATTTTTGCGACTTCATGCATCTCTGCCAAGAAAATGGCGTCGCCGTTCACATCAAGAATCTTGATATCAACCCCAACCAGCCTATGGGCAAGGCCATGTTCCAAATGCTGGCGGTGGTTGCTGAGTTGGAGCGCGAACTAATTCGCGAGCGTACGCGCAGCGGGATTCGGTCAGCCATGAAAAACAACGCCAAGATCAATGGCGGCGTCCTGATCTTAGGTTTTGACCGCCATCCCGAAAAGAAGGGTGTATGGGTCCCAAATGAATCGGAGATCAAAAATGTGATCTTCACCATGGAGCGGTTCACAGAATCGCTATCCTATACGGAGACCCTGCGGATTCTCGGCAAGCACGGCATCATGAACAAAAATGGCAAGCCATTCACCGCACAGTCACTAAAGGGCCTGCTCTCGAACCGCAAGCTCATCGGCAAACTGGCCGTACCGTCGGACACCGATCCTATTGAGGTTGATCTACCCTCGGGGGCCGTGGTTCCCATCGACCTATTTTGGAAGGTACAGCAAACTATAGAAACCATAGACACTAAGCTCCGCACCATCAACCGCACCGGCAAGCACCGCGTCTACCCACTCACGGGTCTACTCTTCTTTGAAGACGGCACGCCCTTCAAGGGGACGTCTGGGACCGGGCGCTCAGGCGAGATCCATTACTACTACCGCAACCTTGAGAATAACTTGACCCTCAATGCCCCCGCCGTTGAGCAGGCGGTAATCAATGCCCTACGTATATTTGAAAAAGACGAGCGCATGCTGGAAGTTGCCGCGGACCTAAAGAAGGCCACGGTGTCGCGGGCTGGGATTATTCGGCAGCAGAGATCAACATTGCAAGCCCAGCTAAACAATATTGCTTCAAGTGTTGAGCGCAAGTTGCTTGACCTAGCCTATTCACGAGAACACGGCCTCAGCGCCGCGTGCCGAGAACTCGATTACCAACTGCTGCAGCTCAATGGAGAGCGCGAGAAGGTCAAGGAGACCCTCAGCTCGCTCGATTTCGAGGAGAACGAGCTTGCCAAGAACGCTATCGACCACAAAGCCCTGCGTCATTCCCTAAAGCAGCTCTTCGACAGACTCCATGCCGCAGATGAGGCAATAAAGCGCGGAATATTCCGCCAACTATTTAAAAACATTATGGTTTATAAGAAGAATCAGATCAAGGTCAC
>CAZOSN010000178.1:0-8948 GCA_964582405.1 uncultured Oligoflexales bacterium
GCATCTCAGCCGATTTAGAGGTAGTGGGACCGGTTCGTATGAGGCTCATATCGCTTTTTGCAACCTCCACCTCGTCCTCGCCCTTATCTTTATCGAGGGCAAGGCCGCTGCGCCTATTGAGTTCATAGTTGGTGGGAGCTGTTGCGCAGCCCACCGTCGCGAGCAATGAGAGCCATACTGCTAGGTTCATGGTTTGATCCTTCCCTCGGTTAGTCGGTTGCATAGAGTGATGGTACGAGCACGCTGTCGGTTAGAATGATCCAGACATCCTCGCCTGAACCCGCCTTGATGGTCGGAAGAAGCGCCTTAGCCCGATCGAGATACCAGCCTGTGATCATGGTTGCGGCATCGGTCACGCCCTTTGCTGCGGCAAAGGTCTTCACGTCGCCCTTAAAGTTTCGAGCAACCTGGGCGTTGTCGCGGCCGCCGACGGTTTCCTCGATCTGAGTCATCTGAACCGCGCTACCGGCGCCCGAAGCTATGGAAGCAAGCAGTGCTGCAAGAAAGACTTGGCCCTGTTTGGATGAATAGACTCCCTCCAAGCCACCCGCTGAATCGCGGCCCGCGACAAAACCAGCCACTTTGCGCTCAACATATTCACCGTTTTGCCTGACACACGAGAGTTTGCGCGGTCTGATAATAACCCGCTCGATCGAGAGGTCTGCCGTGGCGTCGCCCACCATTATGCAGCCCTGCATATCCACCTTGACGCTATTGGGGCCAGTAAACGCATAATCTAGCTGAAGAGTCACCTCGTAGGCATACTGGCTATTGGCCTCGACGCCGGTAAGAAGCTTAGCCCTGACCCAAGATCCCGCTGGCAAGACTTCGCCAGGACCCTTCAAAGCTGGCTCTGATACGGCGAAGGTCTGCACGCCCGATGGCAACTCAGCATTGGGAGCTGGGTAGAGTTTCTTTGCGGGGGCGCTACTTCTTGGCGATTCCGCTTGTGGTTCCGATGTGCCAGTCGATTCGGTTTCACCAATACCTGACTTCATTCGTTGAATGGCCTCGATATCAGCCTTAAGCTTCGTATTCTCCTGAGAGACTTCGACCATCTTTTTGCGATCTTCTTCGTAGAGCTTCTTAAAGGTGCTATCGACTTCAATTTCACCATCTCGGGGCACAATGCGGTTGCCCTTATAGTTTGGAACCGTAAAATCTTGGGCTTGAGACTCAATCGTCCAAGCCGTAAGGGCCAAAGCCCAGAGAATTCTTTCCATAGCTAGCGGTCCTTCCTTTCGACGGTAAACGGGAGATCCTGCTTGCTAGACGGCGTGGTAAAGTGATCGCCCCGTACAACGAGCCTCAAAGCCGTGATACAGCTATTCGAGATTGGGCTTGTCGATGCATTGATGTGACAAGGTTCGAGGGTTTCATGATCGATTTGAAGGAGGATTGCGCGATTTGGGCTATCGAAATTTAGGGCCGCTGGATTTAAGATCATGCGCTTATCGCTAGTATTGACGAGCTTAAACGTGTATCCGATAAGGCCTTTGCCGGTAAATCGCCGCGCTAACGTCAGCGAAATGTCATCATAACCTGAAATTTCGAGCTTTTGGTCGATCACGGTTTTGGTAAACCCGCCACCGGATGCATCAAGCAGCATGCGTCCCATGAGCGCCGATTCGTCTTCTATGAAAGAACCGGCCATGATCCGCCCCGAGCGCCTTTCAGGCAACAGGATCTTGGTATGGCGATCAGCACCAGCTTGAGCGATAAACCGAATGGAAATCGAGCTGCGGTCGGCCAGAACAAACGGCACCACTTCGAGGGCGTTTACCCTGAGCGGTACGACGTTTAAAATCCGCACGTTGACGGCGCCGCCTTTTTCATCGCTTTCGGTCGCAATGCGGTTAAGGACAAAGGATTCCGAGCTGCTTGCGACCGAGAGCGGCTTTGGAAATTCTATGAGGCTTCCTGTCAGTGAGTTAATCGCTATCGTAATCGTCTCGCCGCTATAGCTCGTCACCTCGCCAGAAAGCGCCACGCTTGCTCTCACAAGCCCGATCATCCATAGCATCCAATTCTTCGTAATCATTTCTTTCATTCCTACTCAGTTTTTATGGTTTCATCTTGGATTTCTTGGCTCGTCTTGCGTTCGATCGAAGCCACCTCAAAAATCCAAGTTTTTTCGCTGGAAACAGGCCGTGTTTGGAATACCAGGGTAATCTTTTCGCGGTAGGCGGGAAGATCGCGGCCTTCCATTGATTTTCTAACCGTCCCCCAGGTTTCAACCGTAAAGCGGGTGGTCCGCCCCTCGGTCGTCCGCTCAAACTGTTTGATCGGGTCAAACGCAAAGCGCTGATCGACCCTGCGGCCGGTCCAAAGCTCCACCTTGGGCTTCATCTCGGCCAGAAACCTGGTTTTAAGCTCTGGAGTCATATAGCCAGAAAGGGTGTTGATCTTGACGGTTGCTTCTTCGAAATTGATATTGGTCAAGTTATCGATAAACCAATCGGCAAATTCATAGACCAGAGAGTCTGAGAGTGTGTTGGCTCTGATCCTCAAGATATTGGGGATGAGTCCAGGCACAAGGTAGACATCCTTTTGCTCAAGGCGCTCAAGTAGGGCGCTCTTTTCAAAGATCTGAATCCCCAAAAGGATCAAGCTTAGGGTTATAACGGCCGCTAGGCTTATCTTGAAAAGCCTGATCCGGTATTTCAGCGATGCCACATACTGGTTATAGGGTGGCATGACCTCGATAAGCGCCTCGTCGTCATCCCGTTCGCGTCCTATAGCGGCTAGAATCCCTACGATTTTGTCCCGCAACGCTTGATTTTGAGCAAATTTCGTCACCTTGATCTCCTTACGGTTCCAAGTAGTAGGTAGCTGGCCGCTTCATATGCTGCGGCAAGGAGCCATTCATAAGGCCCAGGTGCCAAGCGATCTGTGCAAAGGTGTTTTCCGGCAAATGTTCTCTTCGCCATCTAAGAAGTGCCGGCAGAAGTGCCGCAAGGCCTAATCCAAAAATTCCAAGAACCTTGCTGATCCCAAACCCATAGATGCCGACCACAAATGCCACAAAACCCACGACAAGCTCCTGGAACGTGGCCTTCCAAAGAAAGATGACCGGATCATCGATTGTTTTGTTGCTTGAAACCCGCTCAAAGGATTTATATTTGTCGAAATATTCGCGCATGGCGCTCACCCCTTACCGATAAAGCTTTAAGATTTGTTCTATGATGGGACCGATCCCAAAGCAGGCCGCGCCACAGAAGATCATAAGAACGCCGGCGCCCTTTTCTCCACGCTCGGCCTGTCCGACCATCTTGAAGCCCTTAAGCACCATGCCGGTGCCAAGGAGCGGTCCAAAACCAAAGAGCAGAATGCTTTGAATGGTGGTTAGGATCGTGGTCAGGATGCTAAGATCAGACGTCTTATCCGTACCAGAGCCTATGATGACATCCGAAACGTCTACCGCTGCAAACAGCAAGCCCATAAAGTTGATGCCGATAAGTGCGGCAAGAGCCGCTTTCCAAAGCCTTGGCCTAGTTTGTTTCATGGGTCTTCTCCGAATTGTTTGTTGATATACTGGTAGAGTTCATCAAACGATAGATAGCCTTCGATCCTTTGAGTGCCATGACCCTGAGCCTTGATATAAAGGGTCGGTGTCACCTCGTAGGGGAAGATTTCCGCTATTTCCTCGGTATGGGGCTGAGATTTTGCAAATAGCGGCGGATTCTTGCCAAAGTCGGTCTGAAAGTAGACTATGTTGACGCCCAATCCTTGCAGCTGATCGATCACGGGCTTTTCGCGCTGGCAGGCCGCGCAGGTTGAGCTATAGACGTAGGCTAGCGAGATATTGCGCCATGAAAACCGCTGGCCATCGCCCCCCAAATCCTTTTGGTTTGTAAACTTGATTGTTCCAGGTTTTCCGTAGGCTAACTTATCGCCTAGGATCGATTGGGCATCTTGACCCAACTTCGCGACCACTTCGGCTATCACCTCGTGCTGCTTTTTGATCCAGCCTAAAAGTTTGACTCTGTTATCTTCGGTCGGGTGAGCCGCAAAGTATCGAAAAGGGCGAGGCGGCATCCCGTCGCCATCATCCCAAAACTCAGGGCGCTCGGGATCTTCGTAGTTTTTCCAATCAAACGGCAAATGGTCGCTTTGATGAACCCCACCGGCAATGTAGGTTGCGTGCGGGCCTTGCGCCACCTTCTCAGCTTGTGGATCAAACTTATCCGCAAAAGTCCAAAGGAAGTAAGCCCCTGTCAGATGTAGGACGATTAATCCGCTAATCGCTAAAACATTTGTACGCTTCGTCAACGTTCATTTCTCCTCTACAAACATAGTCAAGAGCCTGATCTTTCAAATCGTCATGCTTTTTTAAAACCCGTCCACTGGCGGCTTTCTGGCTACTCAGGTATTCAAATAAGAGAACCCGTCCCGATACCCCGCTGCCTCCGCATTCGGTGCAGCCTGTGGTTCGCTTGGGTAAGTCTGTGATCGTGGCCGAAAATAGGTCTCTTGCAAGCTTCATGGACTCGGGGTCATCGACCTTGCAAGATTTGCAAAGTCTTGTGGGTAGCCTTTGAGCTGATGCGAAGAGAATGGCTGTTTCAAATAGCCCGCGGTTCACTCCTAAGGCTTCCAGGCGATTTGCGATATCAAGGACACTGTTGGCGTGAACTGTGGTTAGTACGAGGTGGCCAGTATTTGCGGCATGAATCGCTACTTCGGCGGTTTCAAGGTCCCTGAGCTCGCCCACCATGATCACGTCCGGGTCCTGCCGCATGAGCGCGCGCAGAGCATGGCTAAAATTTAATTTGGGAGGGTTGACCGGGATTTGCACTAGTCCACTTAAGGAATATTCGACCGGATCTTCGATCGTGTAGATTGCCTTGCGACTCCTATCAAGTGAGCCTAAGGCTGAGTAGAGCAGTGTGGACTTGCCGCTTCCCGTTGGCCCCGAAACGATGATAAGGCCCTGGCCTTTTTTCAAGGCTAGCGCCAAGGCTTCCCTAGCCTCTGTATTTAATGGCAAGGATTCGAGGTTAAATTCCTTCTTGCGATCAAGAAGCCTAAGGCAAAACTTTTCGCCATAGAGGGTCGGAATCAAGGCCGCCCTGAAGTCTACCGGGTGGTCTGGATGGGAAAACCTGGTATCCTGCGGCACCCCGTACTGGGCCATATCAAAGCCGATCAGGCTTTTCACGTTTTCCCCAAACGATTCCGCGCGATTTCTTGGAATTTCGACGATGGGGGCCATCAGGCCATCGATTCGAAACCTGATCGCCACGCCATCAGGCGTTGGATCGACATGGATATCAGACGCTCGTTTCCTGTAAGCGAGCCTACAGATATCGAGAAACTCGAGCTGTGGGGGGGTGAACGATGTCATCACATCCCCCCACAGGCGGCTTGAAGCGCCGCGTGTTCAGCGATGACCGATGCCCTCCAAGCCCCTCCTGTACCGGGTTCTAAGCAAGCATCTCGTTCCCGCCAAATGGCATAAAGATAAGCCTCGTCTTTTATGCCTATAGAATCTGGCCGCCGATTTTCAAACGGACCCGTTGGAATATCCGAGAGCTGGCCCGCACGGAAGCATTCCGGGCGAGAGCTTTGCGGGTAGATGATCTGCCATTTGTCGTCATGGGTCATCCCGGAGTCGCTTCCGGGGTGAAAATCAGAAACGAGCGATGAAAAGCGCCAGGCTGCCGCTAGTGAGCTTCGAAATTTATCGTGAGTTAGAGTCTGAGCTGTGCGCGGCAGGAGATTGCCTAACCCACCCATACATACCTTTGAGGGGTCCAGGGCGTCTGAGCCTGGCTTGAGGTTAAAAGTTAACCCAGCCTTGCCGGAAATCGGATGGGCACACGACATGCCGCTCGTATAGCCCGAGATATCGATATCGGTGAGGCTCCGGATAAGATCCCCGGCAGCTTTTTTGGCCGTTTCTTGGGCCGCAGAGATTGCGGCGCTACTTGCTATCCCGGCATTGGTAAAGCACATGGGAAGCCCGAGCGGAGCCCAGCTTGCTGCAAAGGGTAAATCCGAAATCCCGAGAAGCCACTGGTCCGGATAAAATTCCGCAATGCCCGTAAAGCAAACGGGTAGCCCGTTTCCTCCCGCCCCTGCCCTAACATTTGGGTAACTGTTCATCCCACCAAAAGGCACGGGTAAAAGCCGGGCGTACCAGAAATAATTTTGTTCTTTTTCCTGGGCACCACCGTTCTCCAAAATGCCCAATGAAGCCTTAGTTTGTTTGGCTTGCCAGTCCTGGGCCTTGGCTAGATGCTTAGCAAGCAGAGCTGACGCGTTTTGAAAAAGACTCTGACCAAATCCGGTCGTGGTCTCGATCACAAAATCGGGCAGGTACATCGCCACTAAATCGCCCTTGTATTTTACCGTGACCAGACCGACCTGCTTCACCTTCGTGCACGATAAGGGTTTAACCGAGGGCTCGGCACAGCCTAGAAAGGCGGCTCGCCAGATCGATTGGTAAAAGGTGCAGGCAGTCACGGGAAACGGGGGCATTGCAGCCCCACAGGTTGAACATCGGAGGCCAAGACCAAGGAGGATTACCTTGAAAGGTTTTAATTTGCGCACGAGCATGAATCTCTTCTTGGTTCCGTAAAAGGCCATGTGGCCACCACTTTCAAAGTTGCCTTAAGCAATCACTCTGCCAAATTGGTAAGCTTCGATTTTCTTTTGCAACCATTGCAGGAATTGGGTTTGAGAATGGTCTTTGAGCTAATTTTTTCGGGACTCGTGGCCTGAATTTAGTGAACCGTTCACTAAATTCAGGCCACCCAACAACTCTCGCCGTAGTTATTGATCTGCTGAGGCATACGCACCTTGCGCGTCGGTGGGTTTTGATCAGGATTTTTTGAAACAAAAAGCCCGCCGAAGTTTATTTTTCGGCAGGCCTGATTGCAGAAACCCCAACGATCTCTAGGTTTCAAGAAAAAGGTGTAAATTCTATACCTTGGAGGGCTTAGGATTTTTCGAGTTTTTTTCGGACGTGTATTTTACAAATTCGGGATCAAGACTCAGGTGATGCATAACGATCTCAGAAATAACTCGATCCACGTTTGTCTTAGAGCCCCTGGTATCTTTTAAAAAGGCCACGAATTGGTTGAGTCTGCGCCAGTAAAGATCAGGCATTAAAACCTTTTTTTGCTTGGGGGTTCCAAGCCCGTCGTCGAATTTATGGTAGAAGCTTTCCAAGGTCACCTTAAGTCCCTCTGGTTTATATTTGGCCGCCACCTGCGGCCACCAATGCGGGAAGTCTGCAAGAATTCGACCATTGTTTCGAGATTCGTGGTTTTTTGGATCAAGGGTCTCAGGCCGCGATAGTTTGGGTTAGACGACTTTGGAGCCAGAAAATTTGTCGATCTCTTCGCGACTAAGTTTGCCCTTCTTCACTAGGACCTCAAGCTGACTTACAAGGCCAGATCTCGATAGTCCAATCGACTTTGCAAAATGCCGCATGGAGCCCGCGCCGTATTTCTTTCGGTAAAGGTTTAGGAGTCCGATTAAAATCTGTCCCCTAAGCTCCTCTAAGGGGGGAGGATCTTCGCAGTCCCAGGTTAGCGTCAAACTGTTCTTAGGCTCGGTTTTGGGTGGGGTAGTTTCTCTGACAAAAATTCGGTGAGGGATCGATCTTGTGGTGAGGATATTACCTACCCTAAGTTCGGTCATAGCCCTAAGGCAATTGCGGAGTTCTCGGATATTGCCGTCTTTCCAATCGTATTCTTTCAAAATGCTGCGTGCGCCGGGGTCTAGCGAGTAGGGTCCACCGTAAAGATTATCGAGGAAAAAATTGATGAGCTCATCGACTTCCTCAGCGCGTTCCGCGAGCGGTTTTAGTTCGATTGTCGCCTCACACAGTCTTTGCCACAAATCCCTTCTAAACCGTCCCTTTTCGACAAGCTCGGGAAGCGACTCATTGGTGGCCGAGATGATCTTAACATCGACCGACCGATCCTTGACATCGCCAATCCTTCGAACCGTTTTGTTTTCTAGGACCCTGAGAAGTGCGATTTGCGAGGTTTCGCTTAGCGTCGCAATCTCGTCCAAAAAGACAAATCCGCCGCTGGCAGCTTCGATTAGGCCCGGCTTGGAATCGACTGCACCCGTAAATGCGCCCTTCATGTGCCCGAAAAGCTCAGCCGCCGCCAGACTTTCCGTAAGGCTTCCGCAGTTCAACCTAAGAAAGGGAGTTGAGGGCGGCAGGGCCTTGTTAAAGAGGTCCGCTACCACCTCTTTGCCGCTGCCCGATGGGCCGTAAATATGAATCGCGGTCACGGCCGAGTCGATCAGGAGCGGAATACGGGCCGCGATCTTCCTCATCGAGGCACCAATGGCACCGGGATGGGCGAGTGCTTTGTCTTCCAAGTGGCGCGCTTTGACAAAACCTCGATAACTCTGAGCAATCTGAAAGGCCATGCCCGTCATGGATGAGCTTTTGGCGATAAAATCGTAGGCGCCGAGACTCCGCGAGGCCCTCACCCTGGCCTTATCGAAATCAGATGACTGCATCAATATCAAGGTCGTGGGAGCATAGCGCAAAACATGCGGGATCAGCCGTAAGCCTTCTTGATCGGTGGTATTGCTGGATAGCGAGATATCGATCAACGCAATATCAAAGCTATTTTGGTCCAATTCCTTGATAAAATCGACGGCGGTCGTGACGCTTGTGACCGCAAAGGTTTCCCCCAGAAGGTCTGCGGAATTTTCCAAGGCTTCGCGCATGGCGTCTAAGAATAGAAGACTATCATCGACGTGCAAGATCGATATAGGCATGGGGTAATCCTTTTATACCTCTTGGAGAGACGTAGAAAAAACTAATAGATGATCGCCTACATTTCGTAATTAAAAATTTAAGTTTTCTTAAGTTCACGAAATTCAGACCAGGGTTCACTAAATTCAGGCCACCCTCTCCCTAAAAATGGCTCCCGACAGAGAGAGGAAGAATGGCTTTTCTGAGGCGCTCCGTC
>CAZOSN010000179.1:0-8913 GCA_964582405.1 uncultured Oligoflexales bacterium
ATGCACGTGGGCGGGATTACCAAGAATATAATCAGAGATAAATTGGTCGCCATTATCCAGGCCGAAGTCCAACCTAAAGAGATTAAAGCTGGACTCGATAAAGTTGCCGACTTCAGACAACGGGGAGATTGGCATTCGGCGCAGGATATCCTGACCGAACTTTACATGAACCATCCGGATAGTTCTCGAATTGCTACCGAGTATGCTCAAAACTGCCTATTTCTTGATGATGTGGAGGCTGCCTGCAAGGCGGTTTTGCCTTTTTGCTCGGCAGACCCGGCTGACCCACGCGCACTCAATATCCTGGGCCGCATTCAGCTGAAGCGGGGGGAATTCGAGGACGCTTCGGTCACCTTGCAGAGAGCAAAACTCATCAATCCCTTTAATATCGATCGCCTGATCAACCTCGGCGAAGCCTATCTTAATATCAACAAGGTCGAGCGTGCCGAAAGAAATTTCCGCGCTGCGGTCGATTTCGGCTCCAAAGACCCGGCGGCAGTAGGCGGTCTGGCAAAGAGTCTTATGCTCGGCGATAAAATCAACGAAGGATTGGTGTTCCTCAAACAATTATCCGGAAGCCGAGAAATGGCTGCGGTGTTTAATGCTGCAGCCGTGCTAAGCATGCGCCATGGGAAATTTCCCGAAGGAATGCAACTATATCACATAGCGCTCGATACCGTCGACCGCGACCTACGCGTTTTGTCGAAGCTAGCCTACAACATGGGAATTGGCTTTACCCGCAAGCAAGAGGCTGCCAAAGCGGTTAAATGCTTTGCCATCGCTATCAAGATGGACCCAGGCAACCAGAAGGCGGACAAGAATTTCCGTTTCCTCGAAGAACGGTTGAGGTTTGACGAAACTATGCCTGAAGACCTCGATGACCAGCTTAATTACCTTAAGGGTCTCGAATCTGGCATCCCGCCTTCGAGGCAGACTGCGGACTCCGATGGCGATCTGGCCTCGGGCGATGCGTCGGACGAATCCAATTCCGAAAAACCATCTATTCCCAACTACGAAATGCAAGAGGTCGAAGACGAAGAGGCATCATAGATTCGCAGCCCGTTAGCAAGGCATTCCCAGCAAAATCCCAGGGGCATGGAAGCCCTTAAATCGCACCTTCGAGATGGTGCCACTTTCGATGTTGGAAGACCTGGGCGCGACCACTTCGATGTAGTTGAGGCTTCGGCCATGATGATAGCCTGATTTTGAAAAACCTCGCTCCCAAAGCACAAAGTTCGTCTCGCCGATGAATCGAGATAGGTAGCCCGTCTTAAGTTTATTAGACAGTTCGCGCAGGCTTCGGGCGCGCTCTTTGATCACTTTGGGGTCGAGATGTCCTGGCATCCGGTCTGCCGCTGTATTTGGCCTGCGCGAATAAGGGAAAACATGAAGTTCGTTGAGGCCGATGCTCTCGATAAAGGCCTCGGTCTCCATGGCTTCATTGTCGGTCTCGGATGGGAACCCTGGAATCACATCGCAAGAGAAATAGGCATCGGGAAAATACCGGCGCGCGAGTTCGAGCTTGCTGGCATAGGCTTTGGTATCGTAGCTGCGGCGCATGAGCCTGAGGATTCGGTCCGAGCCCGATTGTAGCGGCATGTGGAAATGATGGCAAAACAGCTCGGGGCGATTATTTAACGCTCTTAGCAGCGATTCGGATAGTTCCATTGGCTCCAAAGACGATATCCTGAGGCGGACCATGTCCGGCCAGGAGAAAAGCTCGTTGACCAGGCTTGCAATTGGGCAGTCGTCGTCAAGTCCCAGATCGCTTCCGAAATCACCGATATGAATTCCGGTAAGCACGATTTCCTTAGTGCCAAGTTCGATTTGCCTTCGCACCTCGGCTTTGATCTCTTCGGGCCTGACGCTCCGGCTTGCCCCGCGCGCGTACGGAATGATGCAGTAGGTGCAAAAACCATTGCAGCCATCTTGAATTTTCAGAAACGATCTTGTGCGGCTAGGATCGGCTGGCTTCAGCACCAGCTGCGATTTAAAGTGACCTTGGCGGTTGGCTTCTACGGCTTTTACGCCGTCTGGCAGCTTGTCGAGCCAACTGCGGCCTTGGTCCTTTATTTGAGGCAGTTTGGCTTCCAGAATCCCGACGAAGTCTTGTTTTTCGGTATTAGGGATAACCAAATCAACCTCATCCATCGCGGCGAGCGCATGGGAGTCGGTCTGCGCATAGCAGCCGGTCGCCACGATCGTGCCCTTGGGATTGTCGCGGCGATAGCGTCTTAAGATATAGCGGCTTTCTTTGTCGGCCTCGGTGGTCACGCTGCATGAATTGAGAATTGCAATGTCGGCCTGACCTGCATCATCGACAATTACATATCCTCTCTTTTTGAGCTCTGTTATAAGGGAGTCACCGTCGTAGGTGTTGACTTTACAACCTAAAGTTTTAATAAATACTTTTGCATTTTGTTCGTTCGCCATGGGTCAAGGCAGCCTTTTTTCCTATGAGCGCTGGTTGTAGATAAAATGCCTACGATCCGCAAGGCTTCTTTTATTGATGCCAGAGAGGTTCCCCGTGGCAAATATTGGCTTTTTTCTCACCTATTTATGCTTTCTGGCCTCGGTTTATGGCGCGGTCGCGGCATTTGCAGCGGCTCTCACACGCCATCGCAGGCTATATCTATCCAGCAAAGCGAGTGCGACCCTGACGACAGTCTTTGTGCTGGCGGCGGCCGGAATATTGATCACGCTTCTCTATGCTCGCGATTATTCGGTGCTTTATATCGCAAAGAATTCGAGCAACGATCTGCCCCCGCTCTATACGCTCACGGCATTCTGGTCTTCGCTGGAGGGGTCGCATTTTTTTTGGACGATACTCCTTAGCCTTATGACAACCATCGCCATCTGGACGCATGCCCGCGACAATGAGCATATCATGCCGTATTTCTTGGGTACGCTAGCCTCGGTTCAAGCCTGGATGTTTTACCTTCTGATCTCGCACTCGGATCCTTTTAAAGTGCAACTTCCCGCGCCCGCAAACGGTTTGGGGATGAACGAGCTGCTGCAAAACCCCTACATGGCCATCCATCCACCGCTGCTTTTTACCGGCTATACAGCGACCGCAGTGCCGTTTGGTTATGCCGTGGCAGCCTTGTTTTATGGCGATATCACCGAGGGTTGGCTCAAGGCGGTACGGCGGTGGACTTTGGTCGCGTTCAGCTTCTTGTCGGTAGCCATCGCGCTTGGTGGAAAATGGGCCTATGTCGAATTGGGTTGGGCCGGATACTGGGCCTGGGATCCCGTTGAAAACTCTAGTTTTCTCCCGTGGCTGCTGACCACCTGCCTCCTGCATATTCTGATCGTTCAGGAAAAACTCGGCCATCTCAAGCGCCTGTCGCTCGTGGTTGCGATCGCTGCTTTTTTCTTTACATTTTTTGGAACCTTTATCACTCGTTCGGGCGTGATCAGCTCGGTGCACGCCTTTGGCGAGGGGCCGATTGGCCCAAATTATTTGACCTTTCTTGCCATTTTAGCGACCGGTGCTGCCTTGCTCTATGCCGTGAGGGCGCCCTCGATCCTGCCGTCAGAACACGAAAAGGTCTGGGGTATCGCTAAGGAATCGGCAATCGCGCTCATGCTTTTTCTGCTCCTAGCTTTTTTAGCGATTGTTTTTATTGGCACTGTATTTCCCATCGTGTCCGAGGCGATCACCGACCAGAGGATTTCCGTCCAAGCGCCGTATTTCAATATTTTTGCCCCTTATGTCGGTTTGGCTATGGTCGCGCTCATTGGCTTTGGTAATCTCATGCGCTTTCAGACAAGCAAGATTCCAGGGTTAAAGCCAGTAACCCTGATCGCAGCGACGGTGAGCTTGCCGCTCACGCTTCTGTTTCTCTATGGAGCTGGCATCAGCGCCGATTTTCATAACAAGGCCTTTTACGCTCAGACGATTGGCTTCTACTTTGTTTGCTTTAGCGCACTATTCCTCGGTGGTGATTTTGTGATTCGACTGCAGGCGATGAAATTCCGGTTGGGTTTTTTTCTGCGCCGCAACCTAGGCTATGTTGGTGGATTCATCGCGCATGTTGGCTTTCTTTTGATCATCGTGGGCTTTCTAGGCAACTACCGGGCGCTTGAGAAAAAAGTCACCCTGAAGAGTCATGAATCCGCCGAACTATTTGGGTACGAATTTACCTTTCAGGATGGCATCGATGTCACCAATGAGGCCAATGCCACGCTGTTCGCTGCCCCACTCAAGGTCACGCGTGCCGGCAAAGAAATTTATCAGCTGAGGCCGGCGCAGAGCTTCTATCCAACCAAGCCTGGCCAATCTTTCAACGAGATCGCGGTGGAAGGTAATTTCTGGCAAGACATCTACGTTGTGCTCAACGATTTCGACCGCTCGACGGGAAAACAGGTCACGTTAAGCATTCACATCAACCCGACCGTTCGGATCGTTTGGTTGGCGGTAGTCGTGTTTTTTGTGGGTGGTATGGTGGCGCTGTTTGACAAGTACCGTGGCAATCATAGCCGCGATGTTGTTGCTGGCCGCTGGGATCTCGGGGAGGTGCGGTCATGATTCGTTGCCTTTGGGTATCGCTTCTGTTTATAGCGATCATGGTCGCTCGTCCGCTTTGGGCTACCGAGATCGACGACAAGGAGTTTCGCGAAATTGCAGGCGAGCTGCGTTGCCCAACCTGCACGGGACTAAGTGTGCTCGATTCCGAGGCGCGCTTCTCGGTTCAGATCAAAGATGAGGTCCGGCATCAGATTACCCAGGGCCAGAGCAAGTCGCAGATTCTTAAATTTTTTACGGATCGCTATGGGCCTTGGATTCTGAGAAAGCCGCCCAACGATGGTATTAATGCTTTGGTTTGGTGGTTACCTATCTGTCTGCTTGTGCTTGGGCCGATTGCGATTTGGTTTTTAGTGGTCCAGCGCAAAATGCCGGCGTCTGGCACAGGTTTGCGTTCGACTGAGGCGATATTGGACGAAATGAAAGCCGCAATCGAGGCCGAAACTCGCAGATTGACAGGAGGTGCACCATGACTATGGTCATCGTAGCCTTGATCAGTTTGGTGTTCTTTGCTGCGATTATTGCGCCGTTTTTAGGCACCGGTGAACGGTTGCTTCTGAATGCCTCATCGCGTCGATCGATCGAGGAGCTTAGAGCCGAGAAAACCGCGCTTGTGAAGCGCTATGTCGAGGACGAGCAGGCCTACCTGAAGCGCAGCCTAAATAAATTCATGTGGGAACAAAGGCGCCAGTATCTTGTCAACCGTTACCTCGATGCCTCTCGCCGCGCGGACTTCTTATTGGCAAACGAACAAGAGGCAGAAGGGAAATCTGATGGCTAAGATCAATTTGGTCCTCGTGGTATGCGCTGCGGCCTTGGCCCCGAGACTTTCTGCAGCGGCTTTGAGTATGTCCGAGCATCATCTCTACGTCATTCAATCGGGTGTGGACGAAATTAAGGGCAGCTATCTTTTTCTTGTGACCAACCACGATTCAACCCCGCAAAAAGGCCATTTTAAGGTGATCCTGCCTGAGGAGACAAAGGATTGGCGACCGCTCGAAGGGGTTAGCGGCGATGATCTCAGTCTGGGGGAGGGCGATGGGCTGGTCCTCGATAAGACCTTTACGCCGGGGGAAAATTTAATCTCGATCGGATTTATCGCGCCTGCCGAGCGGGGTGAGGCCAGGGTTTCTATCCCTACTGACGCGTCGATAAAAAGCTTGTCTTTCTTGATTGATGGCAAGACTCTCAATTTTCGCTCGCTCGGTGGCGGGTATGAGCAAAAAAAGGGAGTCAACTTGGGCCATGGCGTTCTTGATAGCTACACGAAAACCGACATTGCAGCAGGGAGCCGCGAGGTGATCGTTATTTCGGGGGTCCGCGAAGGGCGAGCCCTGTATTATCTGGTGGGAAGCGTTGCTGGGTTGGTAACTCTTGTCGTGGCGGCTTGGCTTTTTTTTAGAACCAAACCACGAGAAAGCGCGGTCGCATGAATTTTTATTGGAAAGTTGCGCTAGGCATCGTCCTCGCGCTTTATCTCGTCCGTGGCGGCATTTACCTGATCGCGGCCAATATCAAAATTATTGCGCCGTTAGTTCTGGGCTATTTTGCCTACAAGCAAATGCAGAAGGCCGGGATTTTGGGCGGCAAGAGCAAGACTGGCCTTGCCGAGGATCCCACGATGATCGAGATTTGCCCCGACTGCGGTCGGCGCAAGGACGAGTATGGTCGGCATCGTTGCCAGGCTTGAGGTTGTGGGCTATAGTGAAGGTCCGAAAAAGAGGTGTCTATGCACAAACCCAAGCGCAATCTCGCTGAAGAATTAAAAATTCCGCGCAGAGAAGTTCCCCCAGCGACCGCGATGTGCCAACTTAAGATGCGCTTGAACTGTTGCAAGGGCCGGGGCTATATCATTTCAACGGATGGGCCGACCACGCGCGCCAACGTATGCAACTGCGTGCAAAGCTGTCCTAACTGCCGCGGCCAAGCGCGCTTTGTTAAGCAGCAGTTCTCTCAGCCATGCCTTGATCCGAGCCCCAAGGTTGTCGTGAACTTGATCAATGGCGCCGGGATTCCTAGCCGCTATGGGTATGCGAGCCTAATGGCGTTCAACAACTTTAGCGGCAATGGCCAGGAGCTGGTGGCAAAACTCAGGCAGTGGGTTGACCAATACCAGAAAAACGGCAAAGGCCTGGTGCTCGAAGGCCCGGTGGGCGTAGGCAAGACCTACCTGCTCGCGGCCATGGCCCTTCAGCTTGCAACGGCAGGGTACAGCATAAAATTTGTCGATTTTTTTCAGCTCCTCAGCGAACTGAAAGCGGGCTACTCAAACAATCAGGCCGACGATACGGTGATCAAACCGCTGATCGATGTCGATGTTCTGGTCATTGACGAATTGGGCAAAGGGCGTAACAGCGACTGGGAGTTATCGATTCTAGATCAGCTTGTCATGGGCCGCTACAATCAAAACAAAACGATTCTGGCCTCGACCAATTATTCGTTATCGACGGTAGCCAAACCTGTGATGGTTAATCAAAACCTCGAGTACAGCGAAAAAAGCTTCCGCGAGAATATGTTCGATCAGGGATTGGATGAACGGGTCGGGCGCCGAATTTTTTCGCGCCTTACCGAGAGCTGCTATTTCTTCAAGCTGACTGGCGAGGATTATCGACGCAAGTTCGTCCAAGCCAGCCGTGGTCTGGTGCAACCCGGCGTTCATCCATGACGGGAGTTGGTCGCTGCATTCTGCCTCATCTTGAGAACCCCCATCTCAATGGGATCCTGATTGGCCTGGACCGGCAGGATAGCTTTAAGCTCAAGCATGATTCATTCCGCTGTTGCGGAGGGCAGGGGATGCGTTGGGATGAACACCTGGGATCGCAGGTTTCCTGCGCGGTCAAGCGAAGGCACCGCGACGCGCTCACTATCCTGGGGCTTTTTCACCGCCACTGGCCTGGACGAGACCTCCCTTCCGTAAACGCTGCCCAATCTGCACAGATCCTGCGCGATACAGCCGGGATGATCAAAGGTAAAAGGCCACAGGCCTGGCTCCTGAAGGGGCAGGTTGAGAAACCCGGGATCATATGGTTGATCGCACTCGCCTTAGTTTGGCGGTTTGGCGTCAGAGTTTACTTTGCCTCGTATGCGCGCCGCGGTCAGCCATGGACGGCACCTTCCCATACCGACACGCCACAGGTTATCCTGGTCGAACAATGGAGCCGCATCAGCGATATCAATGAGCGCAGTCAGCTCGAAGCCTTGATCAGTTATGCCTACAATGCCAATTGCTTTCTTTGCCTTGAAATGACCAAACCAGCAGGTGAGGTCAAATCGGGCGGAGAAAACCGGCACCTTGCCAAATACCGCATGCGGCTCAACCAACTGCGCGAGAGACCGCCGCTTGAGATCATGGCCGAATTTCTAGAGCCCGATAGTTTTTCCGAGCTCAATAGCCTCTGTCATCTGCCTCGCCAGGACCATCATTTCTAGGGAGTTTCTGTGGAATGGTACCGAACTATTTTAGCTGTTCATGTCATTGCCATCATAAGCTGGATGGCGGGAATCCTCTACCTCTATAGGCTTCTCGTCTATGCCAGCGAACAAGGCACAGACAAGCCAGCTGTCTATACCTTGCTCAAAACAATGACGCGAAGGCTTCTCTGGGCCATCACAGTCCCCGCGATGATACTTGCCTGGGCCATGGGACTTTCGATGCTTGCTCTCAATCAAGGACTTCTTTCGATGCCATGGGTGCACATCAAACTCACGTCCGTTGTCGTGCTTACCGGCGCTACCATCTATGCTGCAAAACTTGTAAAGCGCTATCAAGTCAATGTGCGACCGCTACCATCCAGCCGAAACCTTAGGATTCTAAACGAGGTGCCGACGCTGCTCATGATTATCATTGTGTGTCTTGCGATTCTAAAACCTCAGTGGTTTTGATCAGTGGGAAAAGTAGGCATGGATATTAAAAAAAGAATCATTGCAAAGATCGCTGTTATTGAGGCATGGTTTTAAAAACTTTTCAAAAATATGCCATGCATGAGAAAGGAAATAGTCCACCATGCGATCACTATTTGGATTTAAAGTTGCTAGAGCTGGTTTTGCACTTTTCCTATACGCTTGCCTCGTTTCAAATGCCTTCGCTGTTCAGAATAAACTTCCTAATATCGTGGTGCTGATGCTGGATGATTTGGATGAGAAAATTTCCTCACCGTATTTTCCGCAAGTATTGAAAAATATCAATCAACTCAAGCAGGAGGGTTTGTATTTTGAAAACGCGTTCGTTCCGACATCAATCTGTTGCCCTTCTCGCGCCTCTTTTTTGACGGGAAAGTACGGTCACAATACGGGTGTTTTGACCAATGGCGGACCTTTTGGTGGGTACGGGGCTTTTGTCGGACCAGCAGAAGATCTGGCCTCGCCTTTGCCTGATGTTCCTTATT
>CAZOSN010000180.1:0-8898 GCA_964582405.1 uncultured Oligoflexales bacterium
GGACACGTCGCTGGCGCTTTTAGCGCCAACGACTAGCTATCGGACTATGGTCATCGCGCGAAGGCAAAGCATGTCACTGACGAAGGCCAAGCTTAAACAATTTCATCAAGGTCTATACGAGAAATCGCGCAAAGAGGCCTTGTCGTACCCTGGATTTCGATCCAAATCGATCCAGGCTTATTCCGATGACTTTAATTCTTCGATCCCCAAAAACTTTGAGCTGACCGATTTGCAGGCGATCCTCAACGATGTCGCCGAGGCGAGGCTCATGCTTTACGGCGATTTCCATACGCTACGTCAGTCACAGAAAGGCTTTGTGAGACTGGTCCATGCGCTTACGGAAGCGATCCCTCAAAATCCCATGACAATTTTTGTCGAAATGTTCAAGGCCGCTGACCAACCACATATCGATGCATTTCTGGCTGGCAGGATCGATGAGTCCAAATTTCTTTCGCTTACCCGCTACTACGAAGACTGGGGGTTTCCCTGGGAAAATTACCGTGCAATCATGGAATTTAGCAAGAACCGCAACATCCCAGTCATGGGTCTAAATAGCGACCGGGGAGGCAAAGATTCTCTTCCCAAACGCGATGCGTTCGCGGCCGATTTACTTGCCAAATATCATGCGCAACACCCGCAGCATATCCTGGCCTGCTTAATTGGTGAATACCACCTAGGAGACCCCTCATTGCCTGACCGTCTCGCTAGTCTTAACGTGCCGTCGATTCGTATTTTCACCAATATCGATGAATATTACTTTCAGCCGAACGTGAACATCTCACTTCATACGGAATACCTTTACCTCAAGCCTAAATCGTATTGCATTTTGAATTCGCCACCTTGGATAAAATGGCAATCCTATTGCCTGTGGGAGGAGACAAGATCTTCGCTCGCCCACGAAGATCACTATAGTTTTTTCGAAGAGGACGATCATCATTACACTGAAGATCACCTCGATATAGATTTTCACCTCCAGGAGCTTATCAAAAATGTCTGCCAATTCTTAAAGTTTGACCTGTCTAATTACAATCTCTCGCGTTTTTCCGTCGAATTTAATCCGAATCAAGCCGTATTGAATAGGTTAAAGTCAAAGCATCGACTCAAAACATCTGCCTTAAGCCTCGCTGTCGAACGACTTGCCCAGGATGGTTACTATTTTGAGGAAAACTCCAATACGATTCTGCTGAGCGACCCTTCTCTTCACAATCTGTCAAAAATTGCCGGCCAGTATATTCACAATATTTTTCGCAACTATGCGCTCAGCCGTCTGAGCGATGCCGAAGCTTTCGCTTTTCGCTGTTTAAATTTTGCAGCGGGGGAAATTGCGGCGCTGATCCTTAATCCTAAAATCAAGACAAAAGATCTCGGCTATTTCAGCAAACTCATAGAGGCTAGTCTCGGCAAAAAATTGTTTGGTAAGGCTAGCATCAGGCGTAAGGCTATCCGCCAGCTGCTCAGGTTTGATCAGCTTTCAGTAAAACCCATAAAAACCAGGCAACTGGAGATATTCAGCCAGCAGGATAGATTCCTCAATCACGATCTGAGTCTGCTCTTGGGCACTTTGATCGGTCACACCCTATACCGGCATTCCGTTGATCAGGATAGTCTCAGTTCTCTCGCGGAACTGATTAGCTGTGCCGCTGATCCCAAGGGACTGGAACCCATGCTATTCTCAGCGTATCGACTGGGTCATCCTTTAGAAAAATAGAACATCCCCACGATTAACGGACTCTGGCTTGTCATCCGCTTTGGGCGCTTGGGCCTGAGGCTCTTTGGGCTTTTCCACCTTTGCCTTGCGTTTAGGATCGCTAGAGAATTCAAGGACATCGGCCGATGAAGGCTGCGGTGGCCTCGGAGACTGAGGCGCTGTCAGGTTTTCTGATTGACGAGATAATGGTTTTCCAGAGTCGCTTCCGGAGATGAACGTTAGTTTGCTAACCATTTGTTCGGCGAGGCTTCCGATCTGCTTGATAGGCACCACGGCAGCTTCGATCTCCTGCTTGGTAATATCCTGAAATTGCAAACTTAGTATTATCTGGTCGATATTTTGAGCCACGCTCTCCGAACTGACCACTGAGGTGTTGACCAATTTCGAGAACACATCCGTCGATTCATTGGCGGATTCAAGCAGAGTATTGACCGCCTCGTTGACGCTTTCTTTTTTGCTATCGGTCTTGGCTAAATTATCGCGGAGTGACTTTGAGATGGCCTCTACCGAATCGTTCACTTTGCCTACGATTTGAGTGATGTCGTTGGATGCCTGGTTTGTTCGATCCGAGAGCTTTCTGACTTCTTCTGCAACAACGCTGAAACCCCGGCCGTGTTCACCAGCTCGAGCAGCTTCGATTGCTGCATTGAGTGCCAAGAGGTTGGTTTGATCCGAGATGTATTGAATGTCTTCAGTAATCTTGTTGATCGTGGCCGTATTTTCCAGGATCGCTTCAATCGAACGGGAGTAGTCCAAATTCAACTTGCCGTTGTCTTCGAGCATTTCGGTCATTTCCTTGAGAAGCGTCAATGCATTCGAAATAACCGCCGATAAGGATAAACTCGTCGAATTGCTGATTTGACCATCAAACCGTTTACCAGAAAACTGATTATTGATCTCATTGGATTCCTTCAGATGCTCCTGGGCTTTTTCATAGATGTACCTGACCTTATCACCAATTTGAATAGCGGAAGATTCGGTATGCTCGATCACTGAATCCATTTGTCCCTGAATCTGTGGAACGAGATCCAAGATATGCCTTAGCAGGTTTTCGAGTGCCGCCAGATGCTCGTCTCTTTCGCCTAGAGTGCTTTCTAGCGAACGGACACGTTCTTTCATGGCGGCAAGATCAAGTGCAGGTTTTTGGCTAATAGAGTCTAGCTGAACCTTGAGGTTAGCGGCTTCGCCTCTTAGTTTGACAAGGTCTTTGGCGTCGGTGGATTCAAATCTCTTGAGTTGTTCCGTTGAGCTGTCTAGATCGGTTTGAAGTTGAGAGATCTTGGCCTGAAGTTCTGCTTTTTCGACAGCATAGTCTTTTTCGATACTTTGACGGATCAGAGCCAGATCGCGTTCATGAATCGATTTCTGTTTGCTCGACATATTTGCGATTTCAGTCTGCAGCAGCATCTGGCCATCTCTTGTAGCCTGATGACCTTCATCGATGCTCTTGTGAGTGAAAAACACCGCTGCGACCACAAGGCCCCATAGAACAAACGCCAGGATCGGCAGCATGAAAGGTTCAAAGCTGACGAAAGGCGCTAATGCAATCGCTACAGCTGGCAACGTCGCTAGTCCACATATCAAGTAAGGATCCCTTAATAGACGAGCCATCAGTCCTTCTCCTGCCAAAGCACAAATTGGAATAATCTCGACGAGTGCTTCGGCGATTTGCAAGTTGGCCTTTAGAAGAAATTTGTTGAAAATCAGACGCTTATTAAAATAACAGCCTGATATTTAGGGTGATTGCGAGATTTCTGTGAGAAGTGCCAGGTCGGATTTAGGGGGCGAAACCTCTTTATTGCCAGAGACCTTCAACTTCGGTTTTTCGTTTATCTAGCCGAGCCTTTGCATATTCGACTTCGCGTATATCGAGCCCCTGGGCGTCCCTGAGCTTTGTCCAAATTTCCTCCGCTTCCTTTTTATAGCCCGCTTTATTAAGAATTTCAGAAACCTGCCAATATATTTTTCCTGTGAATTCATTGATGGTCATGTACTTCCGAGCCATCAGGCGATCAAAGAGTACCCTGGGGCGCTGTTCATAGATATTCTGCTCGAGTTCCAGAATAGAGTAGCTGCAGTAGGTATTAAACTGCATGAGTTCAGGCAGTTGCTCCTCAATCATCTTGGTAAATTGCGCTTCAAATTCGTCTGTAGAAAGGCCAAATTCATCGGGATTCTGCCAAATTTTTGAATAGATCGGGTAGGTAAGTTGGCAGACTTCTTTGTAGTCCTTTTTAGTCCAGTTCGTCTCGAGGTTGAGCATCCATTTGTAGTGAGGGGCAGCGCCGCCACTTCCGATAATTCGGTCAAGATAAGCAAGGACGGCAGGTGAATTTTCTATGGTCCACTTTTTTTGATCAAGCTCATGGCCAAGGTCAAGGTTTCTTTTGCTGGTGCCCCTGTCTCCCGAAGTCTCGGCAGTGAAGACGGCAGCGCGGATAGCCTTGAGTTCAGAATCGATTGATCCTTTGTACGCATCAAAAAACTCTTCTGCTTTTTCAGACTGATTGAGATCGACGTAGGCTTCAAAGAGTTGATTGGTCAAATTTGCGGTGATGTCTGCAAAAAGCAATTTTCGGTTTTGCTCGAAAAATACCGTTGCTCCCGCGATATCACCGTCTGCAAAATACTTTGCGAGGCCCTTGGCCTGAGTTACGCGCACAGGTTCCTCTAGCTTCTTGAAGAACGTTGATTGTGGATAAAGTTTGGCGAAGGTTCTGACTAATTCGACCATGCTGTCGGTTCGTTCGTGCTGGGCAAACGAGGCAACTTCGCAGCCCCATGCCATATGGATTGATTCTGGAGGCAGGGGTTCTAGGACGACGATGGGTTTCGAAGGAGGGGGTGGCTCTGCCTTGCCCTTAGGTTTGCTATTTTTATTTTTTTTATCTTTTTTTTCTTTGCCGTGTTCATCGCCCCCTTCATGCCCGCTTTTTTCGGGTTCTTCGGCGCTGACGACTTTTTCACCATTTGATTCAGCTTCCCCACTCTTGGCTTCGGCCTTGCCGCCGTCTTTGGCTTCCGCTGCTTTTTCTTTTTCGGCCTTAGCCTTTTCTTCGGCCTGCTTTTTTTGGGCCTCATTTTTCTTTTTTTCTGCGTCGCTATCGAAATCTGGAGCTGGGTTTAATAGATCATTGTGGCGTTTTCCGTTTTTTAGCTGGTTTAGAATCTCGCGTGCATGCCGAATATTCTCACCACCATATTCCGGGAGATTCAGGCAGGCCATTCGAATGCGAGCATGATCAGCCGTATGATCGTCCGGAAATTTGCGGATATGGGCGCTGTAGCCGACATTGGCTCGATCCAGCGCAAAGCGTGACTTGGCGTAGTGTTCTCGGGCTTTCGAGAGCTGGGCCCGGAATGACTTTTCCTCGTCGCCTCGGTATTTTCGTTTTAGCTCGGCCTCAAGTTTTTTGAGGGCAGCGCCTTCGTTTTCGACAAGATCCCGATCAACCTGGGCAAGCCAAGCATCGGCGATCCGAATGCTAGCGACGGCGGCGATTGATGTTGGCAATTCATCGACTGACCGCCCTGCCGCTTCGAGCGCATAGTGAAACATTTTTTGAGCTTCGGAAAACCGTTTAAGCCAAAAAAGAGATTCTCCTCTAAAAACATACTGGGCGGGCCGGACATAGCCAAATTCTCGATCTATCTGAATAGCCAGAGCATACGCTTCTTCGGCGAGTTCGAAGTTATTTAAGTCAAAATAGATATCGCCAACCCGCGCGAAGATCTGCGAAGCATCTTCGGCTGAGATACTTGGTTCCCTTAAGGCGACATCAAACTCCTGTGCCGCCTCGAGGTATGATCCGTTTCGGATATACGATTCTGCAAAAATGCGGCGCAGCTTGACACGATAGTCCGATCGGCCCGTTTTTCGGAGCCAATTAAGTCCGGTATCAGCCATACCATACGCTGCCCCATACCGTTCAAAATTGTAGTAGGTCGCCGAAATCTGATAAAAGTACTTTGGAGCCTGCTGCTCGACAAAGTCGTCTGGCATATCTTTTTTAACTTTGTAGGCTTGGGCAAGGAATGAGACTGAGTTTTCAATCAGAGTCTGCTTTTTGGTTTTGATCGGTTGGATTTCCGCAAGATGGCGAAATATGATTCCAAGAAAAAAATCGGTGCGGCGGCTTGCCTCAAATTCCCTACCGTAACGGTTGATCGCGCCCAGCAAGGTGTTGCGAGCTGCAAGGTATTCACCATCGCCATAGAGCTGCCTTGCGCGGTTGAGGTGTTGAACCGCTCGCCCCGACCCGGGGGTGAAAGGCATGGTTTTTAGGCGTTCAGCTTTGGTCTTGGGAAGCTCTTCGTAGGAAAAAACAATGGGTGGAATCTTCATGGGGTATCGCCAGAAAACCTCTTTGTCCGAAACGTGGCGCGTGGTCTCCTTGGGTTCGAAGTCTCCCACAAAAGTGTAGCGTTTGAGTATTTCATGAAAACTGCGCTGGTCCAGTGGAACGGGTTCTTCGCTCGGTTGATTTGCAGCGATAAGCGATAGGCTAGAAGCAAGGAGAACGAAGCGTGAGGCTTTTTTTAAACAACCGCTAAGAAAGAAAATATAACTCCGCTTCATTGCCGGATGTCCATGGACGATTCGTCGTCATAGCGGACCAAGAACTCAACCCGTCGGTTTAATGCGCGGGTTTTTTCGGTGGCATTGGTTGCCATGGGCTTGGTGTCGCCGTATCCCGCAGCGGAAAGCAGTGAAGGCGGAAAATTGTGGCGCTTGATCATGTATTCGAGTACCCGAGTTGCGCGCAGCGTGCTGAGTTCCCAGTGGTTCATCTTCTCCGCAGAGGAATTATCGGTATGACCTTCGACACGGATATTACGGCCCAGCTGCTTTAGAACCGAGATCACATTGTCCAAATCTCCCTTGGCCGACTCCTTGATATCGACGGCTCCCGGCGCATAGAAATGCCGTGCTAGGAGGGTGACCTTGAAGCCCATTTCGGTCCGTTCCACGGAGACGATTCGAGAGGTTCCAGGGTCTTTTTCTTCTCGGAATTTGTTTTCACCGTACAGCCTCACATCAAGCTGACCTTTAGTCTTATTCATCTCGTCGTCGATCAATTTTATGCGCTGTTTAATCTCTGGAAATTTTTTGATCATCGGAGCGCGGATTGATTCTCCGCGGAGGTGCTCAAATACCCCGAATCCAGCATCGGTGGGACCAACCCTTTGGGCTGGAGGGATATCCTCAAGAGGCTTATTGAAACTTTCTTCGATAGAACCTGAGGCATCCTGCGATTTTTCGCCATCCTGCTTCAATGCATACAGAACGACGAATACGGCAAAAAGGAGCGTAACCATGTCCGCATAGCTAACGAGCCATCGTTCGTGGTTTTCAAAAGCGGGGCATTTTTGATGCTTTCCCAACCAAAGCTCCCGCCGCTATTCTTCTGTTTTGCGGCCGTGGCAGAATATTGTTAGTTTTTCCTCGATAACTTTTGTATTTAGACCCGAAAGAATTCCGTCCATACCGATTATCACCATTTCACGCGCGTGTTTGTCGAGGTCCGCTTTGCGTTTGAGTTTTTTGCCGACAGGGATCCCAAATATGTTGGCAGACCCTACACCGTAGAGCGTTGCAACGAACGCAACCGCGATACCGGGGCCGATAGCAGCCGGATTGTCGAGGTTTTCCATAACGTGGATCAGACCAAGTACGGCGCCCAAGATCCCGATGGTCGGAGCGATAGCGCCAAAGTCTTCGAAAAATTTAACAAAAACTTCGGCCTCCTCGTGGACCACATGCTGCTCGGTTTCGAGGGTTTCGCGAATTACGGCGGGATCAGTGCCATCGACCGCAAGTTTGACAGCTTTTGACAGCGGCCCATAGCCGATCGCATCGCGCTTTTTTTCGAGTGCTAGAATCGATTCCTTACGGGCAGTGGATGCGAGATCGAGGATATCGTCCAAAATTTTGTTGTTGTCGGCCGGCGGGTTTTTGAGAAAAACACCAACTGCTTTTGCAGCAGCAATCATATCACCGAGTGGGTAGGCGACCATAAGCGCGCCGGTAGTTCCCCCAAACACAATAATGGCGGCTGTGGCCTGAATAATCGACCCGACATGCCCACCTTCCATGATCATTCCACCGACGATCATGCCCAACGCGACACCAGGCCCCAAGAGACTTGTTAAATCCATCCGGGTTACTCCATCCTCGTATCGTGATAGATCGCTGATTCAAATTGCTGGACAGCGTTGATAATCTCGTCAAACTTCTCTTTGACGATGATCGAATCGGCATTGAGAAAAAATACGATCGTATCAGGGACCGACTCGAAGTACTTGATGCTCGAAGGACTGACCAGGACTTTGGTCCCATCGAGCTTGGTCAACACGATCATAAGGCGCGTCTCTTAACTGTTTGAAACAGGCAGATTCCTATATCCATGATACAGAGTTAGTTGTTTTTATGTCAATGAGACGCTCTAAACATGGATATATTTTGCCTTAGGGTGGAGGCGATGCATTTGGACCAAGTGTATTGTGAGGTGGTGAGACTCACTAATCATCTCATCGGTTCTTGATCCTGTTCGCCCACGTTCCTGATTCAAGCCAATTTGAAACTGACAGATACCTTTTCTTGTGATAGAGAGTTAGCTGTTTTTATGTCAATGAGACATCCTAAATACCGATGTATTTTGCTGAGGACGCGCAATGCATTTAGACCAGATGTTGGCTGCTGCAAAAGAGCTTGATGAAAACTTCGAGCAAATCTGGGGGTATCTTTGACGTCCCTCGTAAAGAGCATAGAATCCAGGAGCTTGAGGATGAGATTAATGCTCGCGACGATTTTTGGTCGAATCCCAAGCTAGCTGCGCCTATTCTGAAGGAAAAAAAATCGCTCGAATCGGCGGTGAAGGCGGCTCAGGCCCTGCAAGGGCAACGATCCGATATGTTTGCTGCACTTGAGCTTGCTGGCGAGGGGGATGACGAATACCTTGCCGAAGCACAAAACATGATTGAATCCCTGGGTAAACGTTTAAAGGAGCTCGAAGTTCAAAACCTTTTGAACGATCCTTTGGACGCCAACGGGGCGATCATCACGATCAACGCGGGGGCGGGCGGCACTGAGTCGTGCGACTGGGCCTCAATGCTCATGAGGATGTACCTCAGGTTTGCCGAGCGCAAGGGCTGGGATGCCGAAATCCTCGATATTCTGGAGGGCGAAG
>CAZOSN010000181.1:0-8862 GCA_964582405.1 uncultured Oligoflexales bacterium
TTAGGGTAGTCTTTATTCATGCGCTCCATGATCTGTTCAATCGTTACCTTGGGATCAAAGGCCTTTGCCACACTCTTAAGCTGCTCCTGATTGAGTTTGAGATCTGCCTGACCAATTCTGCGAAGCTGATCGAGCGGAATCTCAACCATTTCGTCTAATTGGAGTTTGCGTTGAAAACGTTCCGCCCCCAAACGGAAGTCACCATGAGATTTCGGGAGAACTGACTCATTAAGAAATTTTAGGTAAGCTCTGAGTTCGACTATCACCGCATCGTTGGCTTTTTTGAACTCGGCAAATGCCGCGGCATCCTTAATGTCCTGAAAAGCAACAGGAACATCCTTGCTAAAAAACTCAATGCTCCCAGGCAACTGCTCGATCGCAATTTCAGTGTATATTTTGGGAGGGTTCTTGAGGTTTGCCCTTGCCGCCTCAAAGAGGCGATGAGCTTTTTTCTCACGCGCAACGACCGCGTTAAGTCTCACCTCAAGCGGTGCAAAATCTCTTGCCACAAGGCCATATACGCTCGCCGTCAAACCGCTACTGTAAATATCCGGATTGGTCTCATAGGGTTTTAATTCCTCTATTTCGAATAACTGGGCCTTGAGGTGATTTAAAATGAGCTCCCGATCGATCTGATCGTCGAGCGAAAGGCCGATCGAAGAAGTAGCTTTAAATTGTTTCAGCCATTTCTTTATTTCTTCGACCCTTAGGTTTATGGCAGCCTGAGAGAAATCCTCGAGCTCATGATCGAATTTATGAATACCAGCTGCAGTCGCCGCAGTCGGGGTTGCCCTGAATTCAGCTTCGAAATAGGGATCAATAAGACTCGAGAATTCCTGGCCATAACCGATCGAATTCAAAAGCCAGATTCCCAAAATAAGGTAATACTTCACAATATCCTCCGTTTAAATACCGACGCAGTATCTATATTGAAGGAGACTATTTCAACAGAGAAAAGCCACTTTTCGTCCCGAGGAATACCGATTGTAAATTTGAATAGATAAGGCTAGTACCTGTTTCTCCATACCAGAGGAGCCAGAAGGTGCTTCCGCGCTATAGCAAAGTGCATATCGAGATTAGCAACGTCTGCAATCTAAAATGCAGCTTTTGTCCCGAAGTTGAGCGCAAGAAAGGCTTTCTTTCGCCCGGTGAATTCAGACACATACTAGCTCAGGTCGCCCCACTTGCCGATCAAGTCGCTCTACACCTCATGGGTGAGCCGCTTCTTCATCCGGACCTCCCAAAGCTTATCGATATCACCGAAGAACACGAAACTAAGATTTTTTTTGTCTCTAATGGCGTACTGCTGCGAGAGTCCTTGGCTCAACAGCTGCTGCGCCCAGCTTTTCGTCAAGTAAATTTCTCGCTCCACAGCTTTCGGGACAATTTTGGCGATGCGGATCCCAACGTTTACCTCAAGCGTATCTTTCGCTTCGTGGAATCAGCGCTAAACGAGAGACCAGACCTCTATATCAATTTCCGCCTTTGGAACTTAAACGATCCCCGCGGCATGGGAGCAGACAATCAGTCTATGCTTGCCGCAATATTTGAACGCTTCGGATCACCGGCAAAATCTTTGGTCGATGTTCGCAACCACAAGAGTGTACTGATCAAAAATCGCCTTTACCTTCACTTTGATAGTGAATTTACCTGGCCAAGCCTTAGTCTTCCTTACCGAGGCGACAAAGGGCGTTGCCATGGCCTCTCTTCGCACTTTGGAATCTTGGTAGACGGTACAGTCGTTCCTTGCTGCCTCGACAAAGAAGGGATCATTCCGCTCGGCAATGTTCATTCCGAATCGCTTTTGAGCATACTGGCGAAACCGCGAGCGCGCGCTATGGTGCAAGGCTTTGCCGAAGGTCGGCTAGTTGAAGATCTCTGCCAACGCTGCCCTTATATCGACAGATTCGGGCGTCCTATCTCCTCCCCGCCCAAAGGCCGAAAAAGAGCCACAATCGCCACCGATGAACCATCTACCACCACAAAATCTTGAGATCGAATCAACGCTGCATCCCCTGCCCTCAATGACCAATAGGCTCCATTTGATTTGAACCTTACATTACCACGCGCAGCGAAAACCAAGGCATCCTGGACGCTTTTAAATTCCATTGCCTCTCTCACAACAACGATCTGACCTTCACAAGCACCGCGACGAACCATCAAATTGAAGTCATAGGCGATACTAGCTTGATCGTTTGGAATAATGCTGCAATAAACCCGATCTTCTCCGCGAAAAGAAACTAGTTCATATGCCTTAAGGAGGTTTTCCGGGCCGTTGTTAAAGGTGAGCGCTACGGTGGCTCCTTCAAGCGGTACCAGGGTCCGATCGATCTCGGGAAAAATCGAAAAAAACCCATCTTTTTCGATCGTTGCTAGGCTCGCACGCCATAGATAATCTAACGAACCAAGCAAAGCACCCTGAGGTTCAATCGCTATTTCCGCGGTAGTCCCACCCCCGTTTTTCCACGGCATCACCTTAAACTCATGAGACGGAATAATTCGGATCACGACCATGTCCCAATTGTCCAAGAAATGCGAGGTAACTTCGAGCAAACTCTTTTGGAATCTCGATTTGCGGCGCATGGCCGGAATTTTCGAATATCACCAGTCGCGAGTTTTGAACTTCGCGATGCACATAGTGCGCTGTCTGATAGGGAAAGAACGCATCATGCTTGCCCCACGCCACTAGGGTGGGCAGATTGAGTTCCTTCAACCGACGATTCAGGGCGCGATCTTCTACGGCCTTATCGATCAAATTAGTGAGACCCTCAGTCACTTCATGCAAAATAAATTGATTCCAGTCGCAGTGATCAACCAAATCATAATAGATTGCAAGCTTCATCGGTTTTGGAAAAAAAGGCATCTTGTGAAAAACCCTGCGAAGAAAGAATTCATAGGCTTCCCAATCGCGGATCACAAAAAGATTATGCCCCGAAGACAGATCGGAATAAAATGACAGCACATTATCAAGCACAATCCCTGCCGCATCGATAACTGTCAGAGATTTAAACATATTTTCGGGCGCAACAAGCGCCGTGCTGATAGCCAGGCCACCACCCATGGAATTTCCCACCAAATGAACCTTAGACAGTCCAAGGTGGTCAACAAATTCCATAATCCATTCGGCATAATTTGCGGCTCGATAGTGGGCATTGGGATTGCGGAAACTTTTCCCGAACCCCGGCAAATCAGGCACCACGACTTGATAATTTCTAAATAGGTAAAGTGCTGTTTTAAAGAAATTGAATTTCTGATCACCAAACCCGTGAAGAAAAAGAATGGTTTCGCCGCTCGATCGCTGAGGCGTGATGAAATAACTGATTGCTCCAGCTGGCGTCTGAAATTCCTTCAGCTCAGCGTTTAAGGTCGCAATCATCATCTTAAACACGGACTCGGTAAATCGCTCCGAGGACCTGCGTTTCCAGTTTGGAGAACGGTTCTTAAATAGCAACCCACCTTGATTTGCCGTCCTGTCTGCTGAGTGCACAATGCCTCCCTCAGGTCCTATGAAAAGGGGCCACGTTGTGCTTTCCCCTGCGATGAATCCGAGCGGTTGCCAGACTTTTAGCCCCAAAGCAACTTCGATTTCAATTCTCAGCCTCTTAGAAAAGCACCAATTGGACTTTCTTCTATCAATTCTCCGCCGATTTGGCGGCAATTTCTCTGCCTGTGATGGTCCGTAATGATCCACTTAGGCGTGAAAGTCAAGGTTCTATACTGAGCGCGGTCACAATCTGAGCTTTTAAGACAGCTACTGGCGGCGGGGGGGGGGACATCGCTCTGCATATTCCTTCATCGCATCGACCATGATTTGACCCACAGCATCCGAAAACGCAGCCTTCTCTCGATAGAGAATCTCCAGAAGGTAAGTTCTTCTGAAGAAGGCTGAGCTGAAGCTCCGGATTGGATTAAAAAGCTACCCTTCATCGCAACAAATGGATGACCACCCTTAGAATCTGCAGCCTCGATTAGGTGGCAGACCGACTCCTATGTTGGTATTCTATATAAACTCGAATTAGATTTAGCTCGTCAGGGGGGCTAGACAAAAATATCTCGTGATTTCAGGAGTTAAACTTTTGCCGTTCAAGTCAAAACAAAAATTTGCTGCCATATGGCTGATTTGTTTTTCAAGTTCAATTTGGGCAGCTTCCGAACCTGTGACCTGTCCACAAGCACTCAATTACGAGGCGATATTTACAGCCAGAATAGCGACTCTTTTGGAAATAAAAGCGGGTCTCCAACGTCTGTTCAATGGTGATACTTCGAAGCCACTCATTCCCGAGAGTCTATTTAACGTCAGCCTGCAAGATTCAGCGGCAGTCAGTTCAAGAGTTGCTGAATTGCAGGAATTAGTGAAATCAAACTCCTCTAGGTCGTTTGAAAAATACAGAAATTGCATTCAGAACGGCAGCCACGCCGAGAAAGAACTCGCCAAAGCCGAGATCCTTGAGAACGCGGTCAATCAGCTAAGACTCAACTTTCTCAAACTTCCTGACGAACGACGCGGAGCACTTCTTTCTGTATATACTCAGGTATCCGATCAACACTCTTCCCTCCAATCACTCGTTTCAGAAAAAAAAGACGCCGAAAAACGCTCGGTCGAGGCTGAAGAATCTCTTCGAGACGCGGAGGCGTTGGCCCAAAGTGCTTCGACTAGCGATCTCCGTGAAATTGCCACAGCTAGGGCGCTTTTTGAAAAACAACGCAAGGATATGGCCGACCTCGCTGTTCGTTGGACAGAGGAACTTGAGACTCTAACCAAAAAAACGAGTCACTACTCGGAAGAACTCTCGCGCGACGCATCGATTCTTGCTCATGCCGATCGGTCGTCAACCGTGGAGATTCTAAATGGCTATTTTGCAGTAACCTCAAGCTGGCGCGATCTTGTTGATCTACTTTTTTCGCAGCGAGATCGTAAACACCAAAAAGCAAAAATCCCTAACGTACCAAACCTTTCCGAAGAATTGATCGGGCGCAAGAATATTCCCGTCGAGGAAATCAAGACTCTATCCGACGCCCATAAGCTGGTCATGAACGAGGCAAGCGTTCTCACTGTGCTGAGGGATAAAATTAATAAAGAGGAAAACGAAATTCTTTATCGACTTCTTCTTACATCAGGAAAACTGCGAGCACAGTTTATAGGAGAACTATCAAGCCGAGACGAAAGTACCAGACTTATGCTCGACAATAATTATGCTCAGGACCTTTTTCGCGAAATAAGACTTATTCCCTATCGACCGCTCGTTCTGTTAAAAACCTACAGCATCGAAACAGCGGATCAACTGAGCAATGGCCTCGGTGGGCTGTTAGCTCTCGCCCATCGATTGTCAATTCTGTTCTTTTTCGTGGTTGCTCCCATCGCGTCTTTTTTTGTAATGAAACGAGCCTCATACAAGCTTGACAATCTGCGCGAGTGGCTAATACGCTCCAGACTTCAAATCCCAAGAGCTCGAAGCATAGCCCTTTGGATCCGTCGGATCGGCCCATACTTACCCTGGGCAATTCTACTGGTAGCAGTAAGACTCGCTCATCTCATCGTTAAGGGCACCGAACTCGAAGGAGTTGGAGAAATCATTCCCTATTTTGAATATTTTATTTTCTATAGGATCTTCCGCCTTCTCCTATCTGACACGGTTATCGCATCAAGTTCCTACTACACCATGCATATTTCAAAGGCTTTCGCACCCAAAATCGAAAAAACAGCTCGATTCATAGGACTTTATCTTTTTTTTGCAGCTTGCCTACTTCAGGCTACTCATATTGCGGCGCGAAAGGCCCTATTCTATAACCTTATCTGGGAAACCCTATTCTATCTTACTCCGATCTGGCTTGCGACAGCTTCATATTGGTGGCACGTCGAACTAAGCTATGCCTCCCGAGAGCTTCTGCCCGAAGCAGTCAGTCGCCGAATATCAAAATTGTGCTTCAACCGATGGTCTTGGTTCGTCTGCCTTCCTCTTGTGGCCCTGCTTTTTTCAGTGATTCTGATAAGAAAGATTTTTTCAGAACTTGCTCACTTAGATTCCGCCAAACGAGTTTCCGCCCAGATCTTTAGGCGTAAACTGGAGTCAGCTGCAAAAGGAAGATCTAAGGAAATAGATAAGGATGACCTCCCAGAAGAATATCTCGCGCACTTCGAGCTTACGGGCCTCCCCGACAGCTCACTCGTATTCTCACCCGCATCCACTCCCCTAGATCCAATCATTGAGGTAATCGAACGTTGGAGTATGGGAAAATCCTCGGAGCATACCCTCGCTATCCAAGGTGAAAAAGGAATTGGAAAATCCTGCTTGCTGCAAAGAATTGCCAAGCATTTTACCGAAATCGAATCCAAGCACATTCACATTCCTGGGAAGATCACCGATGAGAATGCCCTGTTTAAATTTCTTGAGTCAGAGCTGGATATCCATATTTCAACCGATGGCACACTTACAAACATTTCACCGAATCCAAGAATCGTCCTCCTAGATGACGGACAAAATCTCTTTCTTGCCCGACGAGGTGGCTTCCGTGCTTTTCGCGCTTTCGTTAATCTGTGCAACCTATCGGGGCATCAGATTTTCTGGTGCATGACCATCAATCGCTATTCATGGGCTTATCTTAACAGTGTAACCGGGGGATCGCAGCATTTCAGGCATGTTTTTCACATCAATGAATGGAACGATGATGATATTAAAACCCTGATTCTAAGTAGGCATGAAAAAACAAAATACCATCTTGAATTTGATCCGATTATTTTTGCAATGACCCAGCCTGGGGAATCTGAAGAAGCGAAGCTAATGCAAGACCGCTACTTCGAACTCCTCTGGGATCAATCCAACGGCAATCCTAGAACAGCTCTCATCCTCTGGCTCTCCGCTCTCGAAGTCATCGGAAACAAGAAGCTACGGGTAGGAATACCAGCCAATCCACCGGCAAAGCCCCTTTCGGGGTTGACCGACGACGAACTCTTCGTTATCGCGGCAGTGATTCGGCATGAAAATTTAACAGCTGAAGAAGCGGTCTCAGTTACTAGCCTCTCCTCGGGGGTGGTTCGTCATGCATTCCGAGTTGGATCAGAGCGAGGATTTTTGGAGAAATCCGAGACGGAACGCTTTCGTATCCGTCCCCTTTGGCAGGCTCCTTTGACTAGAAGCCTCAAAAACAAAAACTTCGTCTACGGGTGATCCATGGGTTCAGAATTGCAAGGAATGGCCGAAATAGCAAAGCTCTTCAGCATCGCCAAAGTTGCGACACTTTTCGTGAGCATCACTCTTCTCTGGCTGATCGTTCATTTTCTAAACCGCACTGCCGCAACACTTGGACATCGATTTCCTTCACGACGGCTTCTTGTGCTTCAAGTTGTGACTGTCATAAGCTTCATTTGCTACATCGGAGGGGGAATATTAATTGTCTACGGAGTCCTAAGTCCACCCAAAGAACTTATGATCGCGCTCGGTGGTAGCGCCGCAGTAGCAATTGGTCTTTCACTCAAGGATTTGGTGTCATCGCTTATTGCAGGCCTAATCCTTTTATTTGATAGACCTTTTCAGGTAGGAGATCGGGTTACCTTTGGTAGCACCTATGGCGAAATTCAGAGCATCGGTCTCAGAGCGGTGCGCCTGGTGACTCTTGACGACAACCTTGTGACCATTCCCAATTCTCGATTTGTAACCGATGTCGTTGCATCAGGGAATGCTGGGGAACTTGACATGATGGTTTGTACCGATTTTTACGTCGCACTTGGGGCCGATCTAGAATTGGCCAAAGAAGTGATTTTTGAAACAGTGGTTACAAGCCGCTACGCATACCTTCAAAAGCCGGTGCAAATAGTCGCGACCGAGAAAGAGCTCGCCGAAAGACTCTGCGTCGAGCTAAAGGCTAAAGCCTATGTCCTTGACGTTAGATTCGAAAAATCCTTCCAAACCGATATCGTCACGAGAGTGGAGATGGCTTTTCGAGAACTCAAGATAATACGGCCTTATCGCGATCCAATATGAGACTCCAATCCGACCGCTCTGTGGCGGATTCGTATTGTTCCCCTATTTGGGACAGCCGTTTGTCACAGCTACGTCTGGTGAATTTTCGAGGGGGGTCAGAGTTATATAGTCGATCAACCCACCTTTTGAACCAAAATTGTCAGGTAAAGGATGGAGGACAAGCTGAGCTTGATCCTTATCCGAACTTACCTCAAACGTGCAGCTTGTTAGTCCCTTTTTGGGTGCAACGAGAATTCCAATCTGCTTGCCGTTCCATTCGACAACGATAGTGTCGTTGCTTGCATTACCGGTTCGCGGGGAATAGCGGAATAACAAGAGGTACTTTTTATCTGGCTCCAACTTGATGTCTTGCCTGACATGCCCTTGGGAGGAAGCGAATTTCTTGCCGTTATGACTGGTGTCGGAAGATAGCTCAAGAACATTGTGACCATCCTCAGCTTTAATGACTTGACCTGTTTGAATTTCTATTGGGGAGGTTGGCGTACCACCGTTTTCTGTGCCTAGAATCGATCTCCAGCCCAAGATATCCGTAAACAAGGTCCAGGTTTCGAGATTTTGAAGTCCAATTTCAAAGCTGCAATTTTCTATAAGATTGCCGTTTTTTCCGCAGATGCCGTCCGTGTATTTCAGAGCTGAGGTGGGTGTTTCCTCAGAAGGCTTGTCTACGATCTCAATTTGAGTCGTATCCGTAAATTTCGTAAACAATGCTTTGATATCGTATTTACCTATGCTCGAACCCTTGAGAACCATGGGTTTTACGGTCGTAAGATCGGTTGTAATATCGACGTTTTCAACTTGAGATTCCGATTTTCCATCGGAGAAAATTTTTTTTACAGTCACATTAATGGATTCACCAGGGGAGTATTCCTTTTTGTCAGTCGAG
>CAZOSN010000182.1:0-3503 GCA_964582405.1 uncultured Oligoflexales bacterium
ACTGCGCTTCGGTTCTCGGGTCGCCTTGATAAAATCAAAAACTGGCCCTTTTTAATCAGGCACTCAGAGGCATAGTTCGTATTGATTTCCTCGGTGCGAAACTCTGATTCGCACCGAGGACGTGACAATAATGAACGATGTGTGAGGGATCGCCTACTGACTGAGGGTGGCCTTGTCGATGACCTCTGCATCAAAAGCTGCCAGAATTTTATCCAGGGATATCGCTGGATAGGCCATCGTCTGACAATGAATTGAACCGAGGTAGGTGTCCGACAGAGTGTTGCTCTTAATCGGGAACACTTTATATCCAAAATCCTCGTAAATCTTGGTCGCGATGGCATCATTTGCTGTTCCGTAAACGGGCATGAATAATGTTTCGCCCACAGCAAGTGAATTGGCATAGGTGCGGTACTTGCCGCCACCTGGTTGGGGTAATACTGTCACAGTGTAGCCTAGGTCTTCGAAGATAACTTTATAGCTTGTAGGAGCGATTAAGACTCTCTTCCCTGGAAGGATTTTTACAACCTCATCGACATCTCCTATACCTGCAACGTACGGCAGCAAATGAACGGTTGTACAGCCAAAAATCCCCTTGATATCGCTTTCCGTCATATTGAATAGGCGGGAGCTGTTAACAGAGAAACAGTTGCCATCTTCGTCGGACATAAAATTGCCACCAACAAAGGTAAGGTTGTAAGTAGCAAGTTTTGCGCCTACGTTGTCTGCAAGTGTTTGTGCCGATTGAAATGTTCTGAAGTATTTGAGCGAAACTAAGCTAGTTTCCTGCGTTTCCTTGTCAGACACCGGTATCGGGAAAGAGTCACGCGCCCAAAAACCGTTGGCGACATAAGGGTTGTCATGGGCGGCGATGATCAGTTGATCGTCGGCAACCCAGGCTTTATATTTTGCCAAAACTGACGGCGCATTTGATTTGGTCGTGAGAATTACAAGTTTGACATCATCGGGTAGATTTTGAGCAATGGTTTTTCGGAGGTTGGCGACCTCGCTAAAACCTTCTTCAGCATTCATAAGAACGTACTTGAAGTCGGCGGTATCTGTGACAGGTTTGACTTCCGAGTTGATCCTGCCAGGATCAGATTGAAATAATCTGTTATTGCGGATTGCGTCTTGGTATTCCTTTTCAGTCTGCTGATGGCTCAAGACGCCAGGATCGGCGTAAAGATTGATGGATATCAATTGCGAAAACACAAGGCCCAACAACTTCTTCATAGGTCCCTCATTAAAGGAATTAGGATGGATCACGACAAACCAGCTTCAGCTCTAATGCAGCCTTGGACAGCATCTTGAGTATTCAGCTCGCTAGTCTTTGTTGGTGGGACTATAGCAAAGTCTTGGAAGATCGCACAACCAGAGTTCAATTCAAAACGGTTCACGGGTATGAAATTTTTTAAATTAGGCGCCAGCGGTCACCGACTTGCCAGTTTGAGATCTACATGCCATCGGAACGGAAGGCAAAAACTTCGGACGCCATGGACCGAACTAGGGGATTCGACTAATGCCTCAACTATTGCTCCCTCGTTCTTTCGGCCATCCTTCCCGAGAACTTTGACATTCGCATAGTCGAGTGTCAGGGAAGAGATATGACTGTGGGATTCTATTTGGACCGAAACCTCCCTTGGTCCGGATACTTTGACAGATTTAATTGGAACCGGAAGATCGTTTTGATCGGTAACCCAAAATCCCTTGGTTGGAGACTGATTCCATCCGTTAAAAAAAATCGGGCCCAAGGCATCCGCAAACGAAACGACAAACTTATCGCCTTCAAACTGGACATTGCTAGGCCTAAGCACATGTGGTGGTTTTTTGAGCATCAGGTGATCGTGCATGGAAAGGGCGAATTGCTCTCCCAAGATTTGGTAGCCGACATTGGTCAGATGGGAATGATCATACATTGGTAGAGAATAGGTAGGGCCAACAAAAATTATTTTGGGATCGCTCAAGCTCGCAGATAGTTGCGCGTCTCGGATGACTTCGAAGAAACGTTCTTGCTGAGATCGTGATTCTTGATCTTGCTCGGGTTCGTTTAATGCGAGAGAGTTGTCAACGGCTTGGCTGATAAAAAGTGGGATATCGATATCCGTCCCTATGATTTCACTGAGATCTTGGGAAAAATACTTGCGAAATTGAATCACGTCGTCAGCATAATCCCGAGTCATTTCGAGGCTGTCGCTTTCGCCATGAATAAACGCGGCTGCTAGGATTTCATACTTCAATCCGTAGATTTTAGCCAGGTGACGAGCTTGTTTGACAGAGTTAAGCAAATGTTCATAGCTATCCGAACCGCGTTTGATTTTCCGATAACTCGCCCCCCCCAATCCCGAAGTGGTTCCGATAAAGGTAAGCGGCAACTCACCGGTTTCGGTCGATCTCGCTGATAGCAGATTAAGCATGGTCGAAACATGCGTTTCGACATTTTTTCGTCGATCAATGCTAACCGTTGGTTCGATAAGCTTTTGAAAGTCTCCTGAATCGGGATCTATTTTGAGGTTACTGAAGGGTTGCTTTAGGGACAGGCTGGGCTCGCCTCCTGCTCCAAATGAGTTGCTTTGACCGTAGCTAACTATATGGCGAAGGGTGCAGTCTGGGACAATGATCGTCGAGGAAAAGTCATTTGAAATTTCTTCATGCCCATGGCGTCTTATTCTGGTATCGATTCCAAATTCACCATATTTCTTTTTAGGATCAAGCTGAACAACTTCGCCCACTTGATGCCATGGCTTGTCCTCGAAATCCCTGGTTTCGGATATCTGAAATTCCCATTGATTTGGATTCTTGTCACCATATACCGATGATCCATCGAGGGTCGCAGAAAGAGGCATGCAGGTGATGGGTTGGCCACCGTTGATTTTTACTTTAGGAATATTTGTCCGAAATGGTACTACTGTCTTTAGTTCGGAAATAAGATTGGCCAGCTTTAAAGATACCGAAATAGTATAGGTCGCTTCGCTTGGCAAAATTAGCGAAATTACCGAAGAAAAAGGCTTCCACTCGTCATCAATGGACTTGCCATTGAGCGATACCTTCATAAATTCGGGGATTGGGGAGTTTTCGGAAAGACCTACGTTTACTTCGATGTATCGTGTGAACTCCCCTCTATTGACAGTTTGTGTTTCGTTAAAACTGCGAATCTGAAGTTCACATAACAATGGCCACTTCGCAAGATACCGATCGATCAAATCCGGGGAGTCCAAATAACTGCATTTCCCCAACTCCATCGTTCGTCGTGGTGCCCATTCCAGGCGCGAGAGTGATGGGGACTCATTACCAGATTTTGCCAACTTGAGTCTTATTTCATTGCTATCCGAGTTCTGTGAATTGAGGTGAACTCCTCGGTATATACCATTATAATAGCCTGGCGATGATACCAACGCATCAAGCCGGGAATAGTCAAGCAGGCGACCACTAAAAGCTCCGCCATTGACAGTGAGCGTGAACGGTGTGCCCAGTATCTTGATCTTGCCGCTTGCAATGCTCAATCCATC
>CAZOSN010000182.1:3513-8847 GCA_964582405.1 uncultured Oligoflexales bacterium
CTAGATCCACAAGATGACCCGACATATTGATCAAAGGCTGCGCGAGGATCCAACCGACATCAATGCGTTCATGCTCCTGATCAATGGTTACTCCATGAATATGCTGACCGATGCTTTCGTCAACGAAGAAGAAAAAAATATTGTAGGTGCCCATCGGCAAATTACCTAGTGTGTAGTGATCCTCCTTATCGCTTTCAATCTTGCGCCCCATTTGTTCGGGGCGGTTGATCCATAGCGCAAGGATGCGGCTTTTCAAAGATGTTGAGATCAGTCTGGGAATTTGATCATCGATATATTCAAATTGGCACTGATCGGGCACCTGGTCTGTCGTAAATTCAAGCGTTGCATGACAGGGGCCATCGGTGCGAATCAGCGAGACTCTCATGGGGAGAAATTTCTTTGCTTCTTTGACTCCAAATGAGATCGATCCTTGGCCAGTGCTAGGTAAATCATCGACCTCGGCCTCGCCTTCGGAAGTCGTCCTGCCAGGTAAGTGCTTACTCAAATAATCGGGTAGAAAAAATAGCGCACTGCTAATGCCAAGCAGCACCATAAAGCTTATCAGAAGTTTAGCTTTCTTCGATTTTGCCACCAAGCCTCCTATCCGTGATCAAAAAGGCTCTCAGAGGAGGTAGGGAATCTTGTTGTTTACCGTCTGAAAAGTTACCTGGTCGGCAAGGGTTAAGCAGGCATAGTCCACAACTTCCTCGGGAGAGATGGCTTGAATGCATAAATTGTTTTTGCATTTGGTTCTTTTGTGGTTGAAGGCAGAAACACAGGGACTACACTGAAAGTAGGAGTACAAAACAACACAGCGTCCCATGGGGCCATAAATAAACGGAGTTTCTGCAGAAAATAGTGATAGCGTACGGGTTCCCGTCAGGGCAGCGAAATGCCCTGGTCCATTGTCGTTGCAGATAAGCAAATCAGCGAGCGAGATGACCTTAAGAAGATCGGAAAAGCTTGTTTTTCCACACAAATTTATGACGCGATCCGACGCCGCGGAACGGCAAATGGCATCGCTCGTCGAGGACTCGGCAAAGGTCCCAATTAAACCAATCGTGCATTCCGGCAAACGCTTGAGTAGCTCGCGCACGACAATCTGATAGTTAACGGCAGGATAATTGCGAACGGCCAGAGTCTGACCGACGTCAGGGCAAAGGACGATAAAGGGTTTACCTCGATTTTCAATCAAAGCTTTTAAGGCAGGAGTTTCAACGGGTGTCGGCCCGAGCGGCGGGGGCATGGTGAGCTCGGCATTTTCAATTCTTCCTTTGAAATTGGGATGATCGTCAGCGGTCCCAATTGCTACCTTTGTTAATGCAAGAAAATTTTTGGCGACGTGCTGGTTCTGGTTGAAAGAACAAACTCGGTCGTAGATAGCACCGCGATTGAGCGCTTCCATCTCATATTTATAATAACCGACCTTTCTTTGGCCACGGAGCATGCCGATAACTACCGAGGAAACCCTCATGAATAGTTCATAATCGATAATAATGTCGAAATTAATTCGCCTCATTTCGGCGATTTTAGGCAGAATCGAAAGGATAAATTGGAGCGCGCTGCTATTGTTGACGACCGCAATATTTTCCTCAGGAAAAATCTTGAGTAGTTTCCATGCTTCGGCGCATGACTTCGTCGTCAGGCAGTGAATCTCGGCATCTGGGTGCACCTTCTTGATATGCAGAACCGAGGGTGCAATCATGATCGCAGCCCCCATTTCGAAGAACTCGACCAGCAGGATTTTTTTCTTTTTTCCTGGAAGATCAGGGTCGGGTTTTTTAAGTAGATTGAATAAAATTCTACCCCAAGACAAAGTATAGCAAAGGGCCACACCAACAAACCGATCGATGAGCCGATTAGATACCGAATCTTTCATGAAAAACCTTGACCTAGCTAAAGAGATCGCCGCAATTTTAAACAGGCTTTTAGAAACGCGTGAGGATCAGAATACATGATTGGAAAGCAAGCGCCACTAATTTCTGGTTAGAGGTCGGATTAAAGCCAGCTTTCATTGGAGATGCAGAAATGTTCCGGTAAGAGTTGCAGGAAGTAAGGAGAGGGTTTGGAGAATAATCCGCGTCAACTCTTTGCTGAGGATGCGGATTATTCTCCGAGAGTTTCTTAGAAACTTGCGTTCAAACCAAGGAGCATGGCCTGGCTATTGTGCGCAACATACCCGCGAGAGGGCTCGACGGGAGTCAAGGTATCACCCTCTGTTACGTACTGGCTAACCGTGCTGTCGGAGGTCTTGATCATCTCCGAACCACCGTCCAGCTCAGCCATGAGGCCAAGCTCGGCGGTAAGCTTGTAGAGCAGACCGAACGCGAGATGGGCACCTGAGGTGCGGATCGTTTCTTTGCCTTTCACATCATAGCCCGAATCCGACGTATTCAAATTGTAGACGCGCTCACCCTTGCTGTAAGCAATTGCTTTGAAGCGGCTATAGCCCGTCAAACCTTCGGTAAGTTCAGGGGTTGATGCTACCACGTCCAGAGCAAGCTGGAAATCTTGGGCATTAGTTTCGCCAAACCCGGGACGATCAAAGGAGCGATACTGCAGAAAAGTCGCGGAAGGGCCTAGGGCCACTGGTACGCTTTCGAAAGCATGGTGGTAAGCCAAGGTGGTTTCGACTGCGTTGGCGTCACCCTTGTCGGTCGATGCGCTATACACATTGTTATATTTGCGGTATCCGGTGGTAAGCTGCAGATCTTCTGTGCCAAGAGCGACACCAGACGCACTCAAGCCGAGTGCTGCAACAACGATAATTCTTAAGCCATTTGGTAATTTCATATTGCGGTCCTTTCGCGATTAGTTGTGATCTATTCTGAGACCACTAGTTTGAATTCCATGTTTTCGTTCAGCTCATAACGAGTGCCAATCACGCCAGCTTTTAGGGTGAAAGTGATGGTCGAGTGCAGCTGATTCAGAACATTCTTATCAAAGCTGACAGCAAATTTCTGCGGATTTTGGGCGTCGATTGGAGCGATACTGACCAAAAGGTCCTTGGTCATTTCGCCTTCACCCGTTTTGTAGGTCTGAACCGCCTTCACAGTTAGATAGTCATCAAATGCAAAACGATCCCACTTAGAATGGTCAGTGGGGAGGAGATCGGCAAATACCGTGTTAACGCCGAGATCTAATTCTACGGCATAATCTTCAACCTTGTCATCGGAAAGCAGAGCATTTACGGTTTCAAAGTTGAGTTTGCCTTCATGTGCATCCGAAAAAACAGGAGTAAGCGCGTGAAAATCTATGTCCGAAACCATGAAATCAAAAGTGGCATCTTCAGCAATTTTGCTGGTTGCACCGATGTTGCCTTCTTTGAGGATGATGCGGTATGCGGAGCCCTCTTCGAGCTGTGCCCACGGAATCGACACAGTGATTCCTCCGACTTGCTCGCCCTCGTTCGAAATGTTCGGAACATTCGGAACAATAGTCGCCGCAAAATCTAAACTCTTCAATTTGTCTTCAGAGGCGGGCAGCACGTAGGGAATTTCAGCCTTGGTTGCTTCGTCTTTATTCTCAGCGAGAGGATAGACGCGCACGAGAGGCGTGATGGTCTCATCGGACAAACCCTTTAACTTATCTAGGTTTTTCACAGGGATCGAGTAGGAATACACAGCGTTTGAATCGTAGATTTTGTCAACTTCGATGACGCCGACTTCGGTCAGTTTCAAAGATGGGCCAAATTCAGCGCCCGTGCGTGCCTTGGCCGGTCCATGCTCCGGGGCGTCGTCGAGCGCGCAGCCCACAATTGACAGCGCCAAAACAGCGCCAAATAAACTTGTCCTCATAACATCTCCCTATTTTTTACCCTGTAGATACACCAAAATTACTCAGGGGGGGCAGTTTAGAAGTGCGAGCCGATCACGTCAAGCTCAATTGGCAACGCGCGCCTTCTGTTGTTTTTTTAATACGTTCCCTCTACAACAGGTGCAGAATGTCGCCGCAAAGGCTTTGATCAAGATGAGCCTCGAGGGGTAAGATATATGTCGGAGTGGCTAGATCAGTGAATAGCTCGGGCGATCTCCAATAATCCTTGGATGTTGTGATTATTCCATGTACCCCCTCGGCTGCGGCGCGCAATTCAGATAGGGAAAACATCTGATGGTCAGCGCGTTTTAATACTTTGCCGCAGTTGATTTTGGCTGTCTTCAGGTCCTCGATCAGCCGATTCGGGCGCGCAATAGCGCACACGAGCGCGTATTCTTTTGTCATATCCAATGGTTCCCCTGAAATAGAAGTGGGTTGTCCCAAAATAAAGGGTACCCGCCCCATGGGAAGCGATGGTAGACGGTCAAAAAAAGCGTGATCCTCGCTTCCTTTTAGCCATCGTGTGAGCACGATTCCAGTTGCGTCCTCAAGGCCATGCAAAGACTCGCGCTGAAGCTGCGAGACAAATGATCCTGATTCCCCCATAGGGCTCGTGGCATCAAATAGCACCAAATCAACATCTCGTCGAATTGCCAAATGCTGAAACCCATCATCTAAAATCCAATGAGTCGGCGTCGCGAAATGTTCGAGGTAGCTCTGCGCTGCCTGCCACCGCCGGATGCCCACGATCACAGGCACATCAAGGAGGGTATGGGCCTGCAGGCGAGCTTCGTCTGCACGAAACTCTCTCCCGGCAACGGTATTGCTCCATAGGATATCGTCTCCTTTGAGCACCACGGCCTCGCGATTTTTCAAGCCGCTGCGGTAGCCGCGTGTGAGAATAACCGGCGAAAACCCCCTGGTCTTCAGATACTGGGCAATCCCAATAGTCATGGGAGTTTTTCCCGTCCCGCCCAGGCTAAGATTGCCAATTGAAATCACCCGCCCCGGCAGACTGTGGCTTAGGCATGGGATATGCCGGTAAAGCAACCTGCGCACCCGTGCCACGGGATGCATAAGTAAGTGGAAGAGCACTGCGCCGAGCGTCATTTTTTTGACCCTAGTGTCCTTGTTGGGAGTCCTATCAAGGTTCAAACTTTAGCACAGGTGTGTCTGATGGTTAAAGAAATCCCGAGGACCCCTTAACTCAAAGAGCGTCAAATTAATGTTATAGTGAAACAGGATAATATTTACCTTGCAACCAAGGTCTAAACCACCGATCCCCAAAATCAATGCTGAAGGGGTACTAGTCGCTGGCGCGGGAGGTGAACATTGGCTTCTACCAATAAATACTCGGGAGCACAAAAAGCCGCGATTCTTCTTCTATCGTTTGGCGAAGAAATCTCAGCCGAAATTTTTAAAAATATGACCGAGTTTGAGATCAAACGAATCGGTTCGGCTATGAGTCGTCTCGGTCGGTTGGAATCTGATGTTGTCGAGTCGGTTATGAATGAGTTC
>CAZOSN010000183.1:0-8733 GCA_964582405.1 uncultured Oligoflexales bacterium
TGTAGAAGCGGCGAAGATTGCCGAAAACAAGAAAGCAGTCAAGATCGTGGTCCAGGATCTAAAGGGAATATCGGATATCTGCAATTACCAGGTGATCTGTTCGGGCATGAACGTTAAGCAAACCAAGGCTATCAGTCAAAGTATCGAGGAGCAGGTCAAGGCCCGACACGGTACCAAGCCTATCGTTATCGAAGGGGCTGATTCGGGTAGCTGGATATTGATGGATTTTGGCGGCACCATCATCCATATATTTGACAATGCTATTCGCGACTACTATGCCTTGGATCACCTCTGGCCTAAGGCAAAGCCTATTAGCTATCATTCTGCATGAATCTCTTGGTCTTAAAAATCGGTAAACCTAGCGCGGATGCCTATGGTGATCTTGTGGGGCAATACGTAAAACGGTTGTCGGTTTTCGTCAAAATTGACGTTGAGATCGTTGCCGCCCGTGCAGGTCAGGAGAAATCATCCCAGCAGTTGCTTGAGCGGCTGGACCGCATCCCTTCTGGTTATGTGATCGGCTTGGATGAACATGGTCGAAGCTACTCTTCGCTGAAATTTGCAGAGCTTCTCAAAAGGTGTCAGGCCGATCGATTAATCAAAACAGTGATTTTCATTGTGGGTGGTCCGTATGGGCTCGCGGATGATGTCAAATCCCGGTGCGATGAACTATGGTCGCTGTCGGCTGGGGTACTTCCGAGCGATTTGGCCTGGCTGGTAGCAACCGAACAGATATACAGAGCTTACTCTATCAATGCCGGAACCCCTTATCATCATGCCTAGGCTTCCGAGGTGGGGCGGTTCTGGTTATTGGCTTTTCGCTCTAGATCCCAGCTTTGGCTCCTGACGATTTATGAGGCTGCCTTTAACGTTTTCGTCCGAAGGAGGCCGGATCAGCCAATGAATGAGTGCGGCTAGGTGCAACTTGATCACTTCTTTTGCCTGTGGTGGGCTGAGTTGGTCGATAGTATCGGTGGATCGGTGGGTATGTGGGTAATCTTGGTAGTCGTTGTCAATAAACAAAACTGCTGGCATGTTCTTGTCAAGAAAGGGCACGTGGTCTGATCCCCAGTAGTTATAAGATCGAGAAACTTGCAAAGTTGTGTATTGCCGCGCGAGGTTGAATAGCACCTCAAGCATAGGATCCTGGGTCTTGGATGTTTCAAGGAGAATGTCAAAAATCTTGTCGTTTGAGTAAGCGATCATGTCCATGACTAGTACCCCAGCGATTCGTTCCTGAAGCTGGCGGTTGATCAGCGATTCGACATAGGCTTGACTACCAAAAAGACCCTGTTCTTCACCTCCAAAAGCTATGAATAGCAGAGAGCCATTGAGTGGAATGGTGGACATGATCCTTGCGATTTCCATGAGAGCCGCGATGCCGCTTGCGTTGTCTTCAGCTCCAGGGGCATTGGTTTCTGGAATTTCGGAAATGGAATCGTAGTGCGCTCCGACGATATAGATTGGCCCCTGCGTGTGGATCTGACCCATGGATCCAATGACGTTAAAGCCTTTTTTGCTATTTATGGCGAAATCTTGCACTGACACCGCAACATTTGGCAGATTGCTGAATTTGATAATAAGCCAAGCTTTGATTTGCTCGATGCCCTGAGGATTTAGGGCATAACGCGGGATGCCCACCAGCTCTTTGACGTCAGCTTGCCATCGTCCCAGATCGATCTTATCGAGAGCGTCGGCGATTTGGTTTGGCGTCGCGGTGCTAACGGGCTTGGGATTAAACTGATTCGCTAGTTGTGCCGAGAGTACCGTGTTTTTGCGAAACGGAAGGATTTGCACATGGTGAGGCCAGAGCAAATCTGGCTTTAGGGCTGTTTCGATGTTCCGTTCGGGAATGGATTTGAAATCTCTTGGGTCTTGGGTCGAAAGTGATTCCATGGACCTGCTTTTAGGCAGTTCGACTAGGGCGCTGCGTCCACCGGTGACCACGACAGTCGCACCGATCTTGCGTATGTCAGCAGTGCTTGCACCGACCACGATCGCTAGATTGGGTGGGTCAATTTTTAGAGCTATTTTGGAAATGGCGAAGTCTTTGGCAAGATAAGTATTAAACCGGGGTCGAGCTTTGACGAAGAGTTTATCGTTAGCTTCGACCCACCATGCAATGTCCGGATGATTCTTGACCATATCTAGGAGTTTAGGGCCGATCTGATCGATTTGGACGGTGTAATAAGCGTAATTTGATGGTGCGGCATTGCTAGTTGAATAGCATAGGAAGATGCAGACGCATGAACGGACCCCATTTTTGATCATTGTGAGTAAGTTGCTGGTCATAAAATATCTCTATTCGCTCATCTTAGCGAATCATTACATCCTCTTTTTTGCCTTGCAGATTGGCATCGGACGAAACGATGTTGAACTTTAGTATAATGAATACTTTTAGTTACAACTCCAGCAAGTCGATCGGAGGAATTGGATATTTATGAATGGCGAATGGGCTAGATTTCTCGAAGTACTGATTTTGGGCTTCCCAAAGCGCCCCTGGTCCCCAGGAACGAAATGTAACTCCAAAGCCACAATAACTAAATATTTTTTAATTATTTTGCTTAACTGTTGATTCTATTAAGTTATTCTTTGACAATCTCAGCAAAGCAATTTGTCCTAACAGGCTCAAGTGCGCGCAAGCTTAAACGAGGACAGGCCAACCTACTTGCTGGTCGTGCATTCACGCGATATATGCACCCTTTGACGTTTACCGAACTTGGCGCCTCATTCTCGCTTTCCGAATACCTTGCTTGGGGTGGACTGCCCGCTATTTGGACAATGATGCCAGACGAACGGCGCGAGTATCTCGAGTCCTATACGCTCACCTTCCTCAAGGAAGAAATTCAGGCCGAACAGGTTGTGCGCAATCTCGCTCCTTTCCGGCGGTTTCTCGATGTTGCAGCCCAATGCAATGGTAAGGTCATCAACTACTCGAACATAGCGCGCGATGTTGATGCCGATCCCAAGACGATCAAATCCTACTATGAGATTCTCGTCGATACGAGGCTTGGTGTTTTTGTCGAGGCATTCCATACCTCACGCCGTAAACGGCTGATCCGAGCACCTAAATTTTACTTTTTTGATACCGGCGTTACGCGGGCTTTGGCACGGCAACTAGAGATGAACCCCGTACCATCAACATCTTATTATGGGGACCTGTTTGAGCATTTTATTGTAATGCAACTCCATGATCTCGCGGACTATCGCAATCTTGGCTACCGATTTACCTTTCTTTTGACAGAAGGTGGCGTTGAAATTGATCTTGTGATCGAAAGGCCGAATCGGCCTTTGGCCATGGTGGAGATCAAATCCAAGGACGTTATTCAATCCCAGGATCTTCGCCGTCTCATAGGTATGAAGGATGACTTTTCGCAAGCCGAATTCTTCTGCTTATCGAGGGATCCTAAGCCACAAATCATCGAGGGCATCAAATGCTTACCTTGGCAACAGGGCCTCGATACCCTTGCGGAGTAACTCATCGAACCGAATGGCCAGTCTCCTCAACACGCAAATCGTCCCTTACAGCCCACTAGAAGTCTGTCAGGAATCGCGACGATAAAACTGTAGTTCATGAAAATCCAGCGGAGATTTGGTTTACAAGCATTGCCCTTTTCTACCTCATGCTTTAACAAGCTCTCGGATGGGTGAGCGTCTATCACCAAAGTCATACTGGTTATTGCAATTGCCATCATAGCGTCCAAACCCGGGTTCACCTGGCTCATTGTGAATCTCCCATTCATATGGTTTAACTCCCATAGCTAGCATCAATGTGATCAAGAAATCGTTATAGGGACGCCCGATGCTTGGAAAATCGGGTCCAAATTTGCAGATCCCATTTGCGATATCGCAGAATTCTTTTGGGGGCAGGTCATATCGGTTATCGTACGGGAACTGCTTTTTAACACCGATTTTACGAAAGTCGAGATACTGTCCAGTCTCTAAATAACCGGCCGCACCTCCAAATGTGCATACTGGCAAATCTTCATTAACATGACCGAGATTGAAGGTAAATGATCCCGTAGCTCTAACCGTAAGTTCACTCACCCAAACCACCACAGAATTATCGAGAAATGTCGCGCCGGTCTCTATGGACTCAATCTCATTTAGTTCGTCTAAGATGGAGAGGACAATGGATGCGTGCCAGCGCTGAACTTCAAGAAACGCCTCTACAGATTCATGTTTAGTATGATAGTGGGTCAGTTCGTGAAAAGTCGTTCCCAATCTGCTGGCTTTTGGTAAGAAGGAATAAATCTTTGCCTCCATAACTTCAGTTACTCCTAGGGTAATCACCCGCGTAAGGTCACTCTTGATTGAGGTGCCGATAATTTTAGCGAGAATACTGGCCTTTTCGGAATCCGACATGAGAGCCGGTCTGCCTAGCGCAGTTTTCTGATGAATATTTGAGAATATGCTCAAATAGTCGAAGTGTGCCTCGATTCTATCCCGATCCTCTCGTGATAAAATGCTTTGGTTTAAGATCGATTTATAGTTACTTTTGAGAAGCTCACTTACTTTTCCATTAGAAAAGCACTTGCCGAAAGCAACTTCTAGGGCGAGATCAACATTCGAAATAGGAGCGATGGGATAGCAGGTTCGCCCATTCCAACCGCAAGAGATCGCGGCATTAGGCAACATGCTGTCACCAGCTATTTGCAAGAATAGAGATCTTAGTTTGGTCCTAGCTGCGGAAAATTCTGAGGTTCGAGCGACGATCTGATCTATTGTTTCAGCATGGTGATCTTGAATCCCCACTGCATTGAAGGCCAAAGGTCCCCAATGATCCCTAACGTTGAGGCAGGGGACCATGTCCAATCCACGCAACAAGTTTGTCTTGGCATAATACTTCGCAAATGGCCTAGATAAAACTTGCGATAGATCTCCACTAAATCGGCCATCCAACTTGAATCCACGAGATGTTGGACCGACCGGTGTGAGAGGTATCGTGGTTGAGGGATACCAATGTTCTTCGTATTGACCATTAGATGTGTATATCAAGATAAGTCGCTTCTTAGGCTTTTGGGATTCCCATGGCGATCCAAGCGATGCCAGCGATGGAAAAGCCACCCCGGTATGCGCTAGAAGTTTTAAGAAATCGCGCCGCTGCCAATTACGCTGCTTCGTCATGGAATAGTCCTCCTTTTGGCGAAGAATTCTGGTCTCAGCAGCAGGTCCCTAAACAGCTCAATAATGGGTGTAGTGGCCGACTTTGACGTACCATCCAGCATCTTTGAGATAATCGGTCCGCTACCCCGGTCTAGGCTCTGTTGATAGAGGTACGTATAGATATTTTGGTTCATGCATGAGACGGTCTTAGGACTTTCTGTCAGCAGATCTTGAAACGCTCTTGTATCCTTAACTTCAGTGTCATCAGACTGGGTAATTCGCGGAAGGTCGCTGGTTATAATCGAAAATTGATTGATGATATTTCCCTCCGCGTCATAGCGATCCTCTAGTATCCTGTGTCGCCCGACTGAATCGAATTCATCCAATAAAAAGCCAATTCCGTTCATTTGAATATGGCAACCATAGCAGGAATCACCCCCTGTCATTGCCATCCAAAAATCACGATTAGACATCGTATCTAAATCTGGTGGCGGTCTCTCCGCTCCTTTGTTACGCGTACCGTTGTCAAGAACTTTATCGCATAGGATAAGAGTGCGAATTCTGCCGCCACGCCTGACTGGTGAGCTATACATTCCCTCTTGCTGCAAAAAAGCACTGCGGGAAAAAATTCCGCCACGGCTGGGAACTATTTGCGGAATCGGCGATGGCGGTACACCATAAATGGATGCTAGATTGAAAGACGTTACTAAAGCAACCTTTGACGTAAAAAGATCCCGAAGGCTACCTCGCGATGCAAACACCACAAGGTCGATGAACGATGAAAATTCATCATTCATGTCTTTTAGTAAAGCTTGGCGATTGAGACCAGAGAAGAAAAAATCTGGCTGGTCAAGTCTTTGGATGTCTTTTCGCAGAAACACCGTTTCAAAGTAATTTCGAAATGTCCGTTTGGCTTTGTCATTCATAAGCATAGAATTTACGACAAACCGAAGACCATCAAAGGTTTCCAAGGTTCCATTTGCCGCGTACTCTAATAGTGTTTCGTCGGGTGAAGAACTCCAAATAGCAAAGGAAAGTCGCGAAGCTTTGTCGAAGGAATCGAGGTAATCTTGCCCCTTTTCTACATGATAAAGAAATTCGGAAAATTGTAGGAGGTATACCATGATATTGATCAGATTGCCTTCAAAGGTTTCGGCGGGATCCGAGATTTCCTGGATCAGGGTGTCCAGTGATTGAGGTTCAATAGGCCTTCGTCCGAGAAGTAAAGCCATTTTTCTAGTGAAACTCTCCAAACAAGCTTCATCATTGCGGTTGACTTTGTCAACGCAAGGAGCGAACTCAGAAAGCCGATAAGGCTTATCGCGATAAAAGTCGCCTATTTTTTCTGCTACCAAATTATATGCTACGATATCACTAGCGCTAGGAAGTGGTATCGATTCTATGAAACGGGGGTTTTTGAGCACCGGTACAGGTATCAAGCTGATTTGTGTTGCCACCGCCTCCGCGACGTCCGATCCAAAGATATCGATAATAGAGTTTCTATATTCAAAATTGCTCAATCGGAATTGCCACTGAGACTTAACAAATGTTTTTTTGGTGGAATCATTGTTTTCCTTGATCCTTGCAACCCATTGCTTGACAAGCTCTACCTCGCAAACCGAAGGCTTAGTAACGGAAGGTGGCATACTTCCATTTGACATTGATTGGAGTGCGGTCTTCCAGCGATCGGAGATGGATCGTACATCGTCAGGGTCATCAAGTTTGCTTAGATCGATTCCTAGGGACCGGCTGGAGTGACACTCCGTGCAGTATCGATTGGCTATAGGTAATACATCACGATCGAAATCTAGACTTGCTGCTAGATTGCAGCCTGGTTCAGCAAAGCGCGTTAAAGCTTTGAGCTGACATTCTGTGAGCGTAGGCCCCGAAGGAGGCATTTTTCCCAAGACGATGGATTTTAAAGCCTTCGACCATTTTGTAGAGTTATTCTGAGTCTCAAATTCAAAGCCACCCGAGGGGCGACGGCTGCTGTGGCAAACTACACATTTGTCAGCAAAAATTGGCTTGATATGCGCATCGAAAGTGACTTCCTCATCGGAATCTTGAATGCAAGAATCCGTGATAGTTTTCGGGGAAACAGCTAGCTGATCATTAAATCGCTTTAAGGTGGACAGCTCACAGTCACTCAGGCCATTGCCTTCGGGCGGCATTGATTTACTGAGAATGGCGTTTTGCGCTCGAGACCACTTTTCCGGAGTTCCGAGAGTAGAATATTCTAGTCCACCAGACATCGAAGCTTCATTGTGGCAGCCTGTGCAGTATGAAGTGAATATTGGTTCTATGTGATCTTTAAATGAGACAGTGCCTTGATCGCTAGAACAATGAGTATTTGAGGACTGCGGAGTAGGCTCAGGTGTTGGGATTGAAGGCCTTTCTTTTATATTCCCGGTTTCGGTCCTATTGCTTAATTTGTAGGGCTTACCCCTAGGGCTTAATCCACAAGAAGCTTCTAAAGTAATGATAATCCAGAATACGTAGAACTTATTCAATCGACACCCCGGTCTGTTTTATATTCCGATGGTTTCATTCAATGCCTGCGAGCCTTTCGGCTAAAACTAACTTTACTTTAATCATATATGAATAATATCGAATCCTATAAGTCTATGGTCGTATAGGGTTCATGACAGGAAATATATGTCAGCTAACAGTTTGGGCCTCAGATGAGTAGACTTTCTCCTGCCATCAGGAGGTCCGGATGTCGAGTCTGACGATCCAAGAATTGGTTGCAAAAAACATAAAATACTTTAGAAAAAGCAAGGGTTTATCCCAGGAAATGCTGTCTAAGGCGTGTGGGCTTAGCGTAAGGTTTATCTCGAGGGCGGAAAATAATCCGCAAAATTTAACTCTTGAAACTTTGAAAACGATCTCAGACGCGCTCGACGTATCAATCGCGGATCTACTCCAAGCATCCTCTACAAAAAAGGCATTACCCCTCAAAGGCTACAAAAAAGCGAGTGAGGCTTTGGATGAAACGATCAAGTTTCTTCAGGCATACCGGTCGATGCTAGACTGATTGGTTAAAATAGATCGGCTTAATATTTATTGGGCTGTCGATATGAAACTTAGTCCATTGTCGCTTGCAGCGACTTAAATCGTAGACGGGAGGGTGGGCCTACACATTGCCCGCTGCACCTGGAAGTCGTCTTGCGGGCCATGTTATTGCCGACGCTCGTAATGATCCACGATGATCTCAAGTTGGTTTGCAATCTCCATCAGGATCAAGCCCAACCCGCTGGCGCTCATTTCTGGATTTCTAGTCATTTCTGGCTGCCAGGTTTCGAGTACAGCCCCTACTGCGTGGATTTTTCGAGCAATGGCCCAAAGTCCTCCAGGTACCAGCTTAGCAAGTTCGGCGTCTTTAGAAGTACATGACATAAATAGTGATCTCTTAAAGAAATATTCCTTCCTTTATAGTACAAATGTATGATTATCAATGTTAATGTCCCATGTCCTCAGTTGACTTCAAAGAAACTAAAGGTAGGCTATTAGGATTAGCATCTATTTGAAGTGAAGGTGATGCGAGGCGTCCTCCCAGGACCTTTATCTATTAACTAGATTTTGCTGAAAAAGCTCCGCTTTTTCGCAAAATCGTGTCCTGATGGAGCA
>CAZOSN010000184.1:0-8589 GCA_964582405.1 uncultured Oligoflexales bacterium
CAAGGTCGAGCCTCGATAGCGTGGAGACTTTGTTGCATTGACCCCGAGCATGCCTGCGATTCGTAGGACGTTCTTGATCGCACCTGGTGCTAACGAGAAGCGGCGTGCTGCATAACCCAGGAAAGCTCTGACACTGCCCGTCCATGCCTCAAAATCATTCGCTATCATACGCGCTAGCTCATTCGGTGTTGCATTCGTGGGCCATGAGGCAACGGGTTTAGGGTGCAGGAGCGGCATGATTGGCTCCTCGGCATCGAGCTTACGCCAAGTCATGAGCGTTGAGAATGGCACCCTGCTCGCGCGGCAGAAGTCCTCATCTGTTCCGATGAAAGCATCAGCCGCATCGAGAGCAAAGCGCTTGAAGGCGGCGCTATAGGTGATGCGACCAGTCGCATTTACGACGACAGCGCCAGGATTGGCAAGCCGAAATTCTAGCACACCGACTCGTAGCTCACTCACGGCGAGTGAGCGTGCCTCAGTATCACCTCCTGAACTTACGGTGGCCCCTTGCCTTACAGGGCGTCCCCGACCAGCGACCGTCACTACTTCCAGCGCCGCCTTGATCCGCGATTTCTCTTCGTAGACTTGCTGGCGGGCAAGATCATGCGCCTCACAGATCGCGGAGACATTTGCGCTAGGCTCGACACCTGTCGCAACGAGCGCCTCGCGGGCGACCAAATATAAAGCCAGTGCTGAGGACTTGTTTTCTTGCGCGCGTTGTAGCAAGCTCATAGGTGAGGGGCCGTTCTATTGTTTTTTTTCGATTCGTATTCAAAGGATACAGCAGTCCGGCTCCCTCGACCCTACCTTATTTATTTTCACTATCACTGATACGAATGCGAGCGAGCCATGTGCCGCCTTGTTGCGCCTGTTGCGCGGCAAGTTTCGAGGTCGTTACGTAGCATCGTGGCGCGCACCAGTCGCTCGTTCAAAATACACCAGTTTAAAAAATGAAATTTTGTCAAAAGTACCAAAGGTTCTGCTCATGGCTTTGCGGGTCTCACTTTAGGGTGATTTTAGCACGAGGCTCGACATTGGACGCAAGTGATTGATTCGGGGGGCGACCCTGAGGCCGCCCTTGAAAGGGCCGCTAACCAAAAATCTTTTTGCCCATGAGATAGACCTCGGGGCGACCACCGTGGCTTATGACACGGAAGAGCTCAAGACCGCGATGATCAGGATTCAGAATATCGAGCGCGTGGCCGCCTTGTCCTTGCTCGATCAGCTTCATCGTTCTATCCACGAGCCCATAAAACCGGTCTGCGGGCACAAGCAGACCGCCAAGACCGTGGTGCGTGCGCTGATGATTGTACGCCTCGACCCATCGACCGATGACGCGCGCCGCATCGGTTAGATCGGTGAGCTCATACTGAGTCAAGCACTCCTTCTGCACGGCGGCATTAAGCGCCTCGACCTTGCCGTTGGTTTGCGGCTCGGTCGCCAAGACGAAATTGATCTCGTGCTCTTCGAGCAAGGCCTGAAAGCGCGATAGGCCGCGCCAGCTATGGAAGGCCGAGCCACGGTCGGACATCACCGCCTCGGGCTTGCCGTAACGCTCGACACTACGCTCGAAGGTAGCAATGACAGGATCGGCGGATTCGGCAGGGACTAGAGCCCAGCCCACGATAAAGCGCGAAAAATCATCTTGGATAAAGAGCAGGCATTGCTTCTGCTTGTGGACGTAGAAGTGACAGAAATCGAGGTGGTAAAGCTCTCTCGGCCGACCGGCCTCATAGCGGCCGCGCTGCTCCTTTACCTTGCGACGTGGTGCAATATAGCCGTTTTCTTCCATCACCGCGCGCACCGTTGTGACCGACGCCTTCAGGCCATTTTCGCGACGGATCGTATTCTTTACTTGGCTCGGCCCTTAGCCCGGATGCTCCTTCCAGACCTTCAGGATCTCGGATTCACGCTCTGCCTGCGGATCGGTGGTCTCCTCGGAATTCTTTACCGTTGACCGAGCAACGGATGGCCCCCGGCGCTCCTCCTCCTTGCACCAACGCAAAATCGTGGTCGGAGAGACATCGTACTTCTTCGCGGCTTCATCCAGGAATCGGGTTTTTGAGGGTAAAAGTCCAAACGATGATGAACAAGAACGGGGATTGATACTTCTGCTTGAGGATAATTTTCTTATTAATGGCGGCTCAGTAAATGGATTGAAATTGGATCCTGACACTCTCAGATCGCTTACGAAAAAATTTTTTAGTGCTACCGGGATAGTCGATTCTAGTTATAATCTTAGCAATGGCCGATATGTCTATATCAAAAAATTTTTAGAAAAAGAACTAGGTGTCGCCGATCCATTGTATGAAGTTGCTTCCGCACTTCTCAATGCCAACCAAGCCTTGCAAAGTCTACGACATCAAATTCGCTAACACCAAGTTCGTGTGCTTTCGCCGCAGGGGGCGCCCGTTTCTCATACAACTGGGGCCTAAACCAATGACAGCAGCAATATTTGCAGCACAAGGCGAATCCCCTCGCCCCTTCTGCTCTAACCGACATAACCACCGGCGACCAGGGGACGAGCCAAATTCGAGGGCAGCTTGTAGATATGAAATGTTTGAACCAAGTCCTTCAAGACGGTTTGGTGGAATTCGATCAAAAGCTCTATATTTTGCCAGCCAAATCGCTGCCCTCCTTACATGCGCTAGTAGCCGTACCGGAGACAAAAATCTGGTTGTTTACTTTGATGGCTCGGCAATACCCGACAACATTTTCCCAGGGTGCTCCTGTAAATAGCCGGGTCACTTGATCAGTCATACAATCTCCTTAAAGGCAGTCAAGTCTCATCGGGATGCTGGAAACCTCTGAGCCACCAATGGGTCGCTTTCTGGATGGTCCGGTATCCTGAAAGCCAAATTTTTTATAAAATTCATGGGCAGTGAGGGTTGAATCCAAGCACACTGTATGGGCTCGATGATCGCGGGCCGCATCCAATAGTATGGCTATCAATTGTCGGCCCAATCCCGAACCGACCACCTCTGGCGTCAGTGGCAGTTTTGGGAATCTGTAGTCGGAGGTTGGTAGTTTTGGTAATAGTGGGTTAGGCGCCAGATTTGGCGTTAGGTTGGTTCTAGTTCGAAGGGAAAGATTTTCTGGTCTGGAGGATCGCGTGCGAGGCCCACGTGTTTGAGGTATCTTTCTATCTCAATGTCATCGAATAGAAAGGAGATTATCCTCATTTCGCTAGCGCATGCGTGACATTTGCCTACGTCGATCTCAAATATCCGGCTTAGTAGTTGGGCCCACTTCGTATTCTTAACCAACTTCGGTTCTTTGCAAGGCCCACCAGGTTGATACACCTTCTTTTTCTCGCTATCCAAGACGATGTGCTTTCTTAAGCTGTGAGCTGAAGCCAATATCCCGCAATGCCGTTGGCCATGGACTTTGGGTGATGGTATTAATGCAGCTAAACGTGACATGAACTGCATCGGATTGAAACTCACCTCGGTCCTACGGGGTTGTGCCTTCGATTTGAACCATCTAAAACTATATTTGCTTGTATCCCCTAAGATCTTATAGTATTTTTAATATCGGCGTTTATTACACCAATCTGCAAGATATTCGGAACTATGTATACCAGAAAGTTTAATCCCCCGGATCGACAGAGTTTTTTTATATTCGGCCCCCGTGGGACGGGCAAGACGACTTGGCTTAAGTTGCATTACCCGAAGGCCCTTTACTTGGACCTCCTGAATAACGCTGTTTTTACACCTCTTACCGCTCATCCCGAGCGATTAGAAGAATATATTCCTAAACATTTTGATCAGGTCGTCATAATCGACGAAGTGCAAAAAATCCCTGCACTCCTTGATGAGATCCATCGTTTAATCGAATCTCACGGCTACCGATTTATATTGACCGGATCGAGCGCTCGCAAGCTCCGCAAAACGGGGACCAACCTTCTGGCTGGCCGAGCTCTCACGCGCTATTTCTTTCCCCTCACCGCTGAGGAACTTGGCGCAGACTTCGAACTCAAACGGTCTTTGGAATGGGGGCATCTACCCATGGTATTCAGTGGATCGAGCGCCAAAGATTACTTGCAAAGCTACATCGGTACTTACTTAAAAGAAGAAGTGATGCAGGAGGGACTGACGCGAAATCTAGGCGCGTTCGCCCGATTTCTGGAAACCGCCAGTCTATCGCAAGCTGCACCTCTTAATATTTCGTCGATCGCTCGCGAGAGTTCGATAGACCGAAAAGTCTGCGAAGAATATTTCTATATCCTCGAAGATCTTCTGATCGCCCATAGGCTTCCCGTGTTTCAAAAAAAAGCGAAAAGAAGAATGCACAGCGCTCCGAAATTTTACTATTTCGATGTTGGGGTCTTTCGGAGCATTCGCCCGAAAGGACCGCTCGAGGATTTACATTCTCTCGACGGGATTGCGGCCGAAACCCTCGTATTCCAAGAGCTCATAGCCTGCAATGCCTACCTCAATTTGGGATTTACTTTTTCCTACTGGCGAACGTCGACGCAGAAAGAAGTCGATTTTGTGGCCTACGGCGAGCGCGGTTTGATCGCTATCGAAGTCAAGATCAGCGCCAGGATTCGTCCCGAAGATTTGGATGGTTTGCGACTTTTTCTCGAAGATTATCCGATGGCCAAAGCTTGGGTGTTTTACGGAGGATTAAAAAGCCATCATTCGCAGGGAATCGATTTTCTGCCCATCGAAGACGGCTTAAAGCAATTACCAGCAATTTTGTCGGGCAAAATAGGATCACCCTAAAGGCATTGCGGGAATATCAACGCCAATCCCTTGGTCCTTATGAAGAACGAGGTATTAGCTGCTCAAGGGCGCTGAGATTAACCTGTGAGTCGCCCTCTGCTTTCTATTGGCTTTAAAGGCTTCTACAGCCTTCGAGATTTCAGCTAAGCGGATTTCTAATTTGATGATCGACAAAGGAGGCCTTACTAACATGTCTCAGTCTTTCTCCGGCACTTCTAACATGGTGCCAGCCATGAGACACTAAATTTCCGACGCTCTCGGCTGATTCGGCAGGAACCAGAGCCCAGCCAACGATGAAGAGATGAGGTCGAAAAAACCACCAAATTCGAACTTGTGGTCAGGGTGTGTTGACGTTTTGTTTGCAATATGTTGAAATTAAAGAAATTTTTATTCATCCCCCTGGGCTCGTGATTTCGTCATTTTAGTAGGAATTGAGGACCTCAGGAGTTTGGAAAAATAGCATGTCAACTGCCTCACATGACTTGCGAGAAGGGTTGATTTTTGAAAACCGCTACCAACAACAAAAGTCGGGAGGTCAATTGTGATCCGCCTATTGGCTAGTCATCTACTTATTTTTTTGACTGCTGGTCTTTCTTTGCAATGTCAGCTCAAAGATTCACGGTTGAGATCTGAGAGCATTCGCGAAATTACGCAAGGTGATCATACCGATTCGAATGAAATTCAGCCTATGCTGGGTTCATGTGAGGTTGATCTTGAGCGTTCGGATTGGATTCAAGATCGAGTTTTCAGTCAACTTATCTGCAGACACTACACATCAGAAGAATGTCAAAAAGCACGAGGGGATGTCGTTCGAATCCTAAGCACGCAGCCCAACGAAATCCTTGATTTCATCACAAGCACAAACTTCACCATTCTGCTATCTCCTAACGGATTGAATTCACAGGAATTCATGGATGAGTCTGGTTCGGCTCCACCAGTGACTTCACTTCATCTCACTAAATTAGACAAGGACGTTTTGCATGACCTGCTAATTGGCGAGATCTTGTTTCAGTGGCAAACGCAAAACCCAGACTATAACGAAGAGGTTCGCAAGGCCTTAGCAACAGGCTGGACGAAGATTGGCACCACAGTAGATCAGACATGGCGTTCTATGCCTCTCATCGATCTGATCAGCGCCAAAATGCTTGCCGAATATAGCTGTTCCCCGCGAGTTCAAAAAAAACTTATCGCTCGCTATGGACCATTCCTTGACGCACTGAAAACCTTTCACCCCTATTTGAAGCTAACCTCTCCCAAGAGCGATTTACTCCTAGGTCGAAAGGGCGGCAAAGGTAAGTCACAGAGCGGTTCGAGTCAGTCTGAGTCTATCTTTCAAGCAAAATCGACATCGGAAAATGATCGTGCTAGCGATCCAAGTTTTCCCGGAAGATCAACAAAGATTAGTTCCAAAGATAAGTCTGACTCCGAGAGTATGGATGAGTTTGCAACAAGATCACTATCGGTTGGAAATATTTCGGATTCGATGAGAATCATTCTTACCAAGCTTAAGCTCACTATAGATCCCCATGGGCAACTCATAACCAAAAGCGGCAAGGTATTTCCGCCCAGAAAAGTAGCCGACGTGCCGTTTTTAGATTCAAAGGCCATCGAAGATCGGCTAAGGGACCCCGAAAAAGCAGCTATGATAGCAGAGGCATTTCAAAGCATCGCGGGACTTTGGATAGCAGGTCTCGTAAATAAATATGATAAAGAAAAGGCCGCCCACAAGAGACAGGAATCTGACGATAGCGAAAAAGATGGCTACCTAGACTCCGAGGAAGCTCAGATCGATGATATCCTCTCTCTCCCTGGGGCTTTAGGATCGCTCGTACTGCAGGCTGCTCCTTTTATCGGAGGTGATATTGAATTTGTTACCTCAAAAGCAAAGCTTCGCAATAGCGATCCGTTAGTTGCCGAACTTTTTCGAAAGATTGTAGTTGCGGTCAGTCAGAGGCTTGATCAACAAAGTCGGGGTGCGCGCGGCACGGGGGAGTCTAAGAACCCTAGGACTGCCAATAAAGTCATTGTCATTTGGGAAGGCGCAGGGGGAGGCCATCGAAATTCTGCCTATGCAGCTGCTGATATTCTGCGACAAGCAGACTTAGAGGTCGAGATTATCGATCCTGCAGAACAGGATGATCCTCTAGCAATGGTAAGTGAAGGGCTGCTCAACCGGGATACATTTTGGAATGAAGTCGTTTAAAAAGGCAACAGGCCGTTTGACTTGTCATTAAAAGACTTAATAGAGGCGGAGGATTTTTTTCGCAATTACATCGCAGACAGCTCGCAGCAAAGGTTGCGGCACAAGCTATTTGACCCCGGTATATTTGCCGTCGTAGACACAGTGCCCATGGCTCCTCTCGCAGTCCAGGCCGCGGCGCGGTCAACCAACAAGTTTTCGATTTCCCTCGCGACCGACTATGCGGCTTATAAATCAACTGTGGAAGCTATGGTTGAAAGCGATCATGGTAGGCACCATTTCTCTTTGCCATCCTATCAGTTTGCGTTCCAGGGAACCGCCATTGTTGATGAGGTTCGCCGAAGGACTTTCGGTGCAAGATTAGAGAATTTTTACCCGGAATTTCTGCCGCTCATGACCGCGACTAGGGCCCAGGGTTTTTTGGCTCCAACTCTATCAGCCAGCGAATTTCAAGAGGCCTTGAATCCACCCGATTCCAAAACCGGTATTTATTTTTTGGGGTATCCAACTCGAACTGAAATCAAACGCCTTGATCAAGACCATATCGACAACATTAGGAGAAAATTAGGTGTGGCAAACGATGAACCACTCCTAACAGTTGGACTCGGAAGCCAAGGAAAAAAACAAACCGTTGATATCGTCAAGCAGTTGACCCAGTATGTTGGATTGAAGGCTGTGATCATGGTCTTGCCAGGGACCAATGAATCGATCGTCAAGGAAATAAAAGGACTTCCTTTGCATTCGGGCCTGCGGGTCATTTTTCCAGATCAGAGCTATGACCAACTTTTCCTTGGACCTAGAGAAATCAATGAAATTCTTAATGCGTCCGATCTTTTTATTGGTAAGCCAGGTGGCTCGCAGTCGGCCGAGGTCCATCTCCTGTATTTACCCATGTTGATGATGTTTCCCAACAGCATGGAGATAGGCAATCGGCGTTTGCTTGAAAATACTGGACTTGGTGAATTTGTCGATACATTGGATCAATTGAATGGCGTCGTGGAACGCAAGCTAAAGACGATTGCTATCGGTAAATCGAAGCCAGAACCCAAGATTCTACCTATTCAATTCGACCAACAGTTGCGCAATTGGGCCACCTCTGCACAACAAACTTATCAGCGTGAATCGCCAGATTTCGACTAGATTGACGTGACGCTTTGCGAGCATAAGATTGAAGGTGACTTGGTTGCCTGCATTTGCTAAAGATCAACCGAGGATTGACCATCAATGCGGTAGAAAAAGAGGAGCTTCGAGGGCAGGTTTTGATGAATCCCGTTTCTATGACCGACGGCATTGCTTATTGTGAGGGACTCTCGCTTACTGAGTTGGCAAAAACATTTGGAACCAAGACGGCTCGGGTCAATCTTCGGATCAATCCCAATATCAAAGCCGATACCAATGCCAAGATTACAACAGGGACCTATAGCAATAAATTCGGTATCCCCGAAGCCGAGGCAACTGAACTTGCTCAAAGCCTGCGGGCTGGGCAGGTTGAGCTAACGGGGCTTACCTGCCACATCGGATCGCAGCTGACAGACCTTGCTCCGCTCAAGCAGGCGTGGTCTTTCTCCAAGGTATCGTGGGCGAAAATCAGATCGCGTTTTAAATTCATTCCAAGGTAGTGACAGAACCGTTTCTAGGTAATTTCGCGCTCAGCACATATTC
>CAZOSN010000185.1:0-8554 GCA_964582405.1 uncultured Oligoflexales bacterium
GCTCACCCTAATTTATCCCGCCCTTGATCCCAAAAAATAGCGCGACTGCTCACAATTGATCTCCAAGATACACAAAAACTAAATAACATATTCTCAAAACTCAAAAATTCAGACCGTAGCGATGGATCTTGCAAAAATCCTTTTGTCACCATCGAAGCAACCAGAGTTGCCAAAGTCGATAGCGCACCGCCAAAACTCGTGAATCTGGCTATTCCACATCCCCATCGCGTCGATGGCTATGGACAGACTGAGCTGCACAACGCTGCGCTTATTGGATCATTGGACTACGCGCAAACTCTTATTGAGCAAGGGGCTCAAATCGAGGCAAGGGACAAGCTTTTAAGAACAACACCACTGATCAATGCTGTTTGCGGAAACCAACTACACATTGTCAATTTATTAATCAACCGGAACGTAAACCTGGATGCAAAAAACAAAGAAGGCAATACTCCTCTACATTTTGCATGCGAACAAAAATCCTATGATATCGCAGAAGCATTGGTGAAAAATGGCGCGCACAGTAACTTGGCCAACGACGAAGAGTTAACTCCTCTATTAGTAGCGATAGGACAAGATGATTCTCAAGTGGTTGAGCTACTTCTTCGCTATCCACCAAACGGCGGATTCCCAATCTCGGACCTTATCTTAGGATTGAAACTAGCGAAGTCAAGATTTCAGCAAAGTATTGCCGACCAGATATTAGCTGCAATGCAACAACAAAGCTCTGTAAATGAAGATCACTTGATCAAGGATCCTGCAACGAAGCCAAAAACTCAAGATCGAATTTCGCTGCTTCGTCAAATCTCACTGGCGACTCAAGGTACTAGCTGGCAAACTTTCCAAAGCATTGAGGATAAGGATGTCTTATCCAAAAGAATATATGAAGTAGACCCTAATCTAAGATGTCTCGGCGCGATCGCGCGGTCTTACCCACACTATCTTGAATCAATGGTACAGGATTCTAATATCCCAAATGAGCTGAAATGTTTCCTTAGATCAAATCATATAGGGGATCAGAAATTCCGCCAACAACTACCTCCAGATTTCGATAGACAGCATTCTGATTTATCACCAAGCCTCGATGCTTACATAACGAGAACACCGACATCAATCAATCTCCGTAATATGTACCAGCTCTCGCTATGGTCTTATAGTGACAAGTCCGGCAGCTGGTCATCGACCGATATCGGCTATTCCTGGGAAGCAAGTATTCATCCCACCCACCATTACGAGCTACCAGAAGCAAACTCTCTATGGAGCCCCGATGGCAAAAAGTTTATCGTGGAGCTAAAATCCGAAGTAAGGCTATACTGGCGAAAGCCGGACGGCGATTTTGCATTTACCAAACTAGATCTACCGGAGCGATCTTGCAGCGAAAAAGATAATTGTGAAGTCGATGCTTTCAGGTGGAGTTCCGACAGTCGCACCATCGTTTCACAAGTCGCTAGAGAAGGCAAGGATTGCAACCACATTACCATATACGATGTAAAAGAAAGCGAAAGTGGGATTACCCTTCGATCTAATACTGAATTCCCGATGTCGAAATCAAGTGACACGGTCTCCTCGAGATTCAATCCTAAGGGTGATTTATTTGCATACACATGGATGTCTAAAGGCAAATCAGGGGTGACCGTCCTCGCAAAAAATCAAGCGGGCACATGGCAAAAGTTGGATGACTATCAGACTGATCACTGGCACGGCAGAGTAAAGTGGCTAAGCAATGGTAACAGCTTTACTATCGAAGGCTATGCTTCTAACGGCTATGGTGGCATTTTTTCCATCGATCGGCTGAATGGTAAGATTTGTCAGGAAAATAACACCAGAATTCCTTCTGTCTTTGGAATTCACTCCGATGATGGTCGGTATCTTTTTTATGCAATGTTGGGTAAGGATTCTGAATACTATCTTTACGTAAAAGATCTAGTTGGCACGGATAGCACGGATCGACTTATAATGAAGATAGAACAAGCTTATAGCTTTAGCAAAGAAAGATTTCATATCTTACAAGTTGATCGTGACCACTTTCTTATAAGGGCATGGCCTACTGAAAACGGTATTGAGCAGCCTATCTGGAATATGATTTCACTTGGACAAGATGGTCGATTTCAGAATCAACAGCTCGACCAGGAAATGTCTAATGGTCTGACGATCCTCTCCTATGAGTATGACATAGGCTTTATATCGTCTCAGAATCTGCTTACTAAATTGTCAGTGGGAGATATTAGTAAGCTTACAGAAGTCTCCACGGACGGTGGAATGGACGATACGGTTGCGAACTTTGTCAAAAAATGGAATGAATCAGCCAAAACCGACAAAGAGGCCGACGATCTCATTCAGGAACTCGTGCATAGCTATTCGACTCCATCACAAGCCTTCACTGGTCTCCTTGCGGCCATGCGATCTATCACAAGTAAAGCAGCTTGGCAGGAAGTTTCTAGCAACGCTGCCGATTTAAATGAACTTTTCTACCTCAAACCCAACGATAGTGAAAAAACGGATGAAGATGAGAAGAGCAGTATCGCGGATCAATCAACAATCCAAGAAAAACATGAAGCCAAAGACATGGCCGCAATTGAGAGTGCTACCGAAAATCACAGCAACTCAGACATGGAAGTTGACAAAGTTGGCATAAAGGAAAAGTCCAAAATTGCCTTTCAACCGGATGGGCCACTGTTTGAACCGAAGAAACCACAACTTCGTATCAGAGCAGATCAGATCATTGCGGTAAAACCATTCGATATTCCAAATAGTCAATACTTCATGATGTCCCCCAATCCAAAAGTCAAGTTTGCCCTCCCTGATCTTCCAGCGCAATATCAAGTCTTGCCCCATCTAGATGATGCACATCGATCACTAATCGCTACCTTAGCAAGTTCCAGACTGTGAGGAGGCGCTTTAGATGATGGCATCACGGCTATTTTTGATCAACTTCGTTGAAGGGTTTCGGCATAAGTTCAGAACATTACTATGGGTTCAAAATGCCGCATAATTTGTTGTCAAGTCCAATGGTCAATTTCATGTTGGGACTGGCGTCAGCTGCGCGTTGGTTAAAAAGTGCCATGAAATCAAATTTGCGATGACCAGACAGCTGCCGAGATATGGGTTCGACTTGAAATATACCCCTAATAATTCGTGTCGAAACCTGTTTCGATACGAATAGCCAAGCGGCCGTCAAGTGCCCAAATTGAAAGGTAATATCCGACCGCGCGGAGCTCACCCTAATTTATCCCGCCCTTGATCCCAAAAAATAGCGCGACTGCTCACACCAGACAACGCAATCAAACGCCTTTCCTGATCGGTCCCCCGGGGGTAGGAAAAACTGAAGTTTGCAAAGCGTTCGCAAACAGCATGGGACGAGAATTCATAACGATTCCTTGTAGTGGCAATATGAAACCACACGACCTATGGGGATCTTATCGGATGGGCCCGCTTCGCTATAGACCGCAAGAATTGCCAAACCTCAACGCCCAAGAGATGGCTGATGCATTGATTGAGATCAATCAAATGTCAGTGAGCGACAAGTCCCATCTCGACTTGTCCAATCCCGAGGTTGTAGAGCAGCTCCAGCAAAAATGCCGACAGTTTTCGCGCTGCGATTTTGTTCCTGGACCTCTGCTCGACGCAATCGAGCAAGGCAAATGGGCGGCTTTGGATGAGTTTGACACTTCCACACATTTGCTGCAATCGGAGCTGCACAATCTGCTGGACGGCACTGGCGAAATTCGGATTGAGGAGCGTTCAGACCCGGTAAAAATCCATCCGAACTTTCGACTCTTTCTAACCGGCAATGGTACGAAATTTGGGCGAAAGAAACTCAAAGACACCATATTGGATAGGGTCACCATGATAAGCTTCGACGCTTGGCCTCAAAAAGCCACGCTTGAATTTATTGAAAGAAAGTTCGGAAATGCAATACCCAGAGACTTAGTAGGCTATTTGGTCGCTATCCATACGCGCTTTTCCCAATTGGCCTCAAAAAATCTGTCAAAAGAAATAGGAGATGTGTTCTTTACTCCACGCCACCTTCAAGCTGTTGCCAAGCAATTTATCGCGTTCCGCGGACAGGTTCTGTCAGATCGGGCACTCATGGCTAGGGAGATCATGGATGTCTATACTTCACCGTTATGGGACGACAATAAGAGAAGCGAACTCGCTAGCATGGTAATCAGTGCGTTTGGTGAGCATAGCCATGATATTGGTCGCGAACTAGATAGTTTCTACAAAAATATCAAAATGCAAATCACCGAGACCCATCTAACAATTGGTGACGTAGTACTTGAAAAACGCAACCTATCTACCCCGAATGTACCCAAAGGCGACGAGTTGATTTATTATTCCCCGCGAACCATTGCCACGCTTTATCATCTGGCACGCTGCAAAAAAGTCGGGCGACCTGCACTCCTCGTAGGGGATCGCGGAGCTGGCAAGACGTCGATTGTAAGGGAATTTTGTCGAATTCTGGGTGACCAATTGTACCAGCAACCGTTTTCACGGTTCACTAATTTAACAAAGGTCATAGCTTCGTTTGGACCAAATGGCATAAAGCCGCAGAGTTTTATGCAGGCAACAGATATCAATGGTCATGGTGGAACTCTTTGTTTTGACGAATTCAATCTCGCTCCGGAATCAATAAAGTCATTTTTTAATGAGTATTTCAATGGCGCCCATGAGATTATCCTACCGCAAATGGGTGCTAATGTTTGGCAAATCCATCCAGACAATTTTGCGGTGATATGCATGAACCCGAACATTAAAGAAAAATATTCCGATGCAGAGGGACTCGACGCACCTTTACTTAGCCGGTTAGCGGTGCATAAAGTCAGTGATCCATCGCATAGTGAACTATTAGACATCACCTGCTATAAGGTCGAAAAACTAAAAAATAGTATTATGTCGTCTTATGAGCACTATGTATTTGATTTTGAAGAAATGACTTCGGAGTTCAGCTTTGCTGCACAAGCCATTGCCAGATATCAGCAATATTTCAGGACACTTTTGAACCAAAAGAGTATCAGCTACAAGAATGCATCGAATGGCTTAAGCACTCAATTTAATATCAAGATCGATGGTGCGACTATCCCTGAACTAGGCAACCGATCCATCGATAAAGCTATTGACAAATACTCCGGCGAAATTAAACGTCAGTTAATTGAAGTCCTTGAAGGCCATGATGTACAGAAATTTAAACCAATTATTGATTGGCGCACGGCCATTCTAACAACGCTCAAGAATCAGTACATTATTTCTCTGCCAAATGAAAGCGGCGCAAGAACCGTTGCTGAAAGCCTTGCTGAGTCTGTAGTTGATGGTATTCGGAAAACTATGGAGACTGTCTAGTGAAATCATCACTACATGGACATTTTAAAATCATTGGTGTCCTGAAAAATCAAAACAAAATAAGACAACCCTCCACTCCGAACTTCCCTGTAGATGTCAGTGGATATTTTCATTCAACTCCAAGCAAACGGCGAAGGCTAAACCAAACTGCGGGAAGCATGCAGAATTCTGGACAATCTACTGACTCCACCAATGGGTCACAAGCCAGCCAAACTTCGAACAACAAAACAAACAACAAACAGAATGACTCGAATGGCAGATCTAGTTCTGATCAAAAGTCCGAGTCACAAAAATCTCGTCCACGGGCAAAATCTGACACCAACGAAAAAGACCTCCCTGGGATGTCAGCTGGACAAAATCCATCGGGCGATTCGCCAAGTCCAAGCTCAAATAGCCAAAACAAATCTAAAGACAACGAAAGTGACCAAAAGTCTGACTCGCGATCTGATTCATCTATACAAAGTTCTCAAAGTAACCGGGGCCACAGCAACTATACTCCACAAGATATCAACAAAATTGTGAATCAAACAAACAGCATTTTGGATGAACTGATCGATGATCTTAAGCAAGACAACAATCAAAACAATTGGACCAGAATAAGAACCAATTGGCAAAATAAGATCGAAGAAGTCATCGAAATATTGAAATCGAAGTTGCCGTCTGAACCTGAATTTGATGATTATGAATCTGGGTATTTTGCTGGCCCCGAATTTGACTGTGAGCAATACGCATACAATGAGAATGAATCTACCGTCACGGGCAATCCCATAAAGTTTGATGTTTTTATGATGCCAAAGGAGAGGCAAAACCCCGTCCCCGCGGTGGTGCTGTTGATCGATGGCTCGAACAGTATGGATAAGGCAATAGCAGGCGTGCAGGAATCCATTGTGATCCTTGCCGAGAGCTTCGAAAAGCTAAGAGTTCCATATGGAGTGATCCTCTTTTCAGGTGCACCAACCCTTCTAATGACTCCTGATCACTCTCTCCAACAAAATGATTCCCAAAAAGCGCACTGGCTCAATCAAATCCGTGCTGAAGGCGGGACTAATACCGCCGCCGCATTCAAGATGGCTGTCGATCTGGAGCAATCCGACCAATTATTCAAAGACCGCATGAACAAAATAATTTTTGTCATTACCGATGGCGAAACCCAAGATGAGGACATTTTGCACGATACGGTACAATCATGGGTTGGACAGAGCCACGAGGGCTCAAACAAAGCCTATGGAATTGGACTCGCAGGGGTCAATAAAGATCTACTGGTCAAACATTTTCAAAAAGGGACTAACATTCAACAAATAAACGAGCTCCCCGAGGCTTTGGCAGAGATGATCGATTAATTGGTATGATCTCAGCGCCACACCATCGCCACTTGCTCGGCGCATAATTCGAATACCTCGCTAACCCCTTGGCCCAGAGGCAGTTCTTGACGAACTTGGGTTCTGCGCTTGGGCCGGCGGGCCTACGATCCATAGGTTGCCGATAACGCTTTCTGCCCCCTATAATCGGCTTCGAGAAAGGTCATGATTAGTTGGAGATCACCAGCACCAAGATCTGTATCGTAGGGACACAACGCAATTCCCGAAAGACGTTTGATGCTATCCCTTGCCTCAAGCCGTGCCTGGTAGGCCTGCGCTAGCTGCCATTCAATTTTTTCAATTGATTTGATAAAGGGTACGCATTGCTCGCGGATATTTCGTTTTGGATGGAGCCGAGCTTCGTAACTCAATTGTTGCCAAACGATATTCGTCCTGAAAAATATGTCACGGTTCGTTGGTCGATCATACTTGGAGTAAGGGTACGCATGCGCATAATACTTGCTCATCAATTCCGATGCCTGCATGCAAGGCTGCTTTGGGTCTGGTCTACCATAAATGCTATCGAGCAAGGTCACCGCAAAATTTAAGAACTGTTTTTGGAGCTTCCCGCCTACTTGGTCTAGTTCATCAAATTTCTCGTGTGCCCTAAGAAACTCTTCGACATGTTGTTCAACTTTCGCTTGAATCTGCTTCCAGGGTTTTCGATCAGTTGGGAGCGGGCGAAGGGGGACCATGCAAACGTCTGTTGGGAGAGCGTAGTCAGTTTTTGGCGCGAAAGCGCCAAAAACCTGTCCTGAGGAGTGAAACGACGAAGGATCTGGTCGGGAAAGCGCCGAGGAGGCCCGTGTGGCCCCTGCGGGTTCCGGGGGCTGTCGGAGCGATTCTATGTAAGCATCTATAAATGAATTTTTCTCTTTAATGGATTTCAACATGATTTGACCTCTATGGGAATTACAGCCACGGGACCAAAGCATCCTACAAAGAATTTGGCTATATGTAAACAAAAAGTGATCTACATTCGCAATCCGAAAAAGCTGAGCTTTTGCAGAAGGTTATAGGAGACCGGACGCTTTTGCGCCCCCGCCTCCCTAAGGATTCACCAATCCAGGCGCTTGCCACCACTTCGGTATCGACTACCCCGAGGATCTGAGTTTACCCTTTCTTTACAGGGCATTGGTTCGATAGTCGCCAACGCGTTCCATTCGATTGACGAGTAACCCATTGTGACGGCGTGGTTTTTTGATAAAAAATGACAAAAGCTTAAGTTTTTGGTTGGCCAGTCAGTCAAGTGATGATATAACTTGGCTATGGAGACATTTTTAGGGAGGGATCTCAGATGCTTAAGCGACATGTTGACACACTATCTCTCACTTTTTCGGCAGCCCTGGTATTCATGACTGCATGCGGTCAGAATCCCCAGCGCGATGCAACCAGCGAAATCAAAGTTACCAATGGCATTGAGATCGAGGAGAACACTCATCCCTCCGTTGTGCTGCTTCTTCTTGTCGAGAACGGCACGCAGGCGATCTGCACGGGTACATTTGTTAACGATCACCAGGTGGTTTCGGCAGGTCACTGCGTCGAAGGACAGGACAAGGACAACCCTGAGCTATACTATCTAAAGCAAGTTAAGGACTCGGTCACGGGCAAGACCAAATGGGCTTCAGGCGGTAGGGCGATCACCTATGCCCGCAACCCCTCCTACGACATCACGGCTAATAATGGTGTCAATGGCAATGATCTCTCTGTGATCACATTTGCCGCAGACACGGCGCCAGCGACGAGCACGGTCGCTGCATCGAGCCCTGCGGTGGGGACTGAGTTTACAATCGTGGGCTATGGCAACAACAAGGTCTTCCTCGATGACCGGGGTCAATTATCGGGCGATGGCGCTGGTA
>CAZOSN010000186.1:0-4987 GCA_964582405.1 uncultured Oligoflexales bacterium
AGGCGTGCAAGACAACAGGCTCCAGGGTTCATGCTTTACAACGACGGTTTGCCAAACCCCTTGGCTGCAAGGTAGGCCTCGATACTAGGATCGCGGCCCCGGAATTTGCGGAAGCCAATGGCCGGATCCACCGCATTACCGACGGCCATGACATTATCTCTAAGCCGCTTGGCCACGGCTTTGTCAAACGGGCCAGCCGCCTCAACAAAGGCGTGAAATGCGTCGTAGTCGAGGACTTCGGACCAGAGGTAGCTGTAATAACCAGCAGAATAGTCGTCGCTCGAAAAAAGATGCGCAAATTGAGGGGTGCGGTGGCGCATGACGATTTCGTCCGGCATTCCAAGTTCCTTGAGGGCGGTGCGTTCAAAGCTATCGGGATCGATCTTGTCTGCATCAGCCAGATGGAGTTTCATATCCACCAGCGCGGCTGAAAGGTATTCGGTGACATCAAAGCCCTGATTGAAAAGTTTGGCATTGTTAAGTTTGGTCAAAAGCTCCTTGGGAAGCGGCTTACCCGTCTTGTGGTGAATTGCAAATCTGGTCAAAACTTCCGTGGTCGGAAGCCAGTTTTCGTTGATCTGCGAGGGAAATTCCGCGTAATCGGTCGGAACCGAGGTGCCAGCCAGCGAAGCATAAGTCACATCGGAATTAAGACCGTGAAGGGCATGACCAAACTCGTGAAATAGGGTCACCGCATCATCCCAGCTTATTAGGATAGGTTCACCCGGCTTCCCCTTCACAAAATTGGTATTGTTGGAGACAATCGGCGTTTCCTTGCGCGACTGAGTGCGATACTCGCTCATCCAAGCGCCCGAACGTTTGGTCGGACGGGCATAGGGGTCAAAGTACCAAAGACCTACATGCTTGCCTTTGCCGTCGGTAACTTCCCAAACCCGCATATCATCCACGGCTTTGGGAACCGAAACCTCGCCAAAGTGAAAACCATACAACTCGCCCGCGACCCAAAACATGGCCTCGCGCAGCTTGTCTAACTGGAGGTAGGGTTTGACCTCGTTCATGTCGAGGTCGAATTTTTCCTTCCGAACTTTTTCTGCATAGTAGCGATAATCCCAGGGGGCGATCTTAAAGCCACCCCTCTCTTTGTCAACCACGGCCTGCATATCGGAAACTTCGGCCTTGACACGCGCCACGGCTGCAGGCCAGACCTGCATCATGAGCTTCATCGCGGCTTCGGGAGTCTTGGCCATTTTATTGGCCACGCGCCAGTGGGCATGCGTGGCAAAGCCGAGTAGCTTGGCGCGTTCAGCCCGGAGTTTGAGGATTTCCGTGATAGTTTTATTGTTGTCATGAGCGTCGGCATTGTCGCCACGGTTTACGAACGCCCGCCATACTTTTTCTCTCAATCCGCGGTTAGTCGCATAGGTTAAGAACGGCTCAACCGATGACCTTGTATTCAAGATCACCCATTTCCCGGCCTGGCCACGATCCGTGGCTGCCGCTGCGGCGTCGGATTTCAACCAATCTGGCAGACCTGCAAGGTCCTTTTCATCACAAACCACGAACGTGCCTTCATCGGCCAATAAATTTTGACTGAACGAGGCATACAGACCAGCCAGCTTCTGGTTGATCGCGCTAACTTTGTCTTTACTACCTTTGTCTAGCTTGGCTCCACTACGAACAAAGTCGTCATAATACACCCAGGCCAGCCTTTTTTGCTCCGGAGTCAAAGGCGAGCTGTCCGCTAGGGAAGCTTGGTAGACGGCGTCAACCCTAGCAAATAACTTTGAATTCTGGGTAATTTGGTCGTGAAATGCCGCAATTTTAGGGTCCATCTCGGACTCGATTGCCTGAAAGGTTTTTTCCGCCATCGTCGACGACCAGATATCATAAATAGCATGGACTCTGCGGTAGGTCGCACCCGAACTTTCGAGCGCCTCGATGGTATTAGCAAAGGTAGGTTGATCATGAAGCCCAGCGATCGAGTCGACTTCTTTAAGGTTTTCAGCCATCGCGGCTTCAAGCGCAGGCTTGAAATCTGCGACCTTAACCTTGTCCAAAGGAGGAACGCCGCCGTATTGACCTTTCCACTCCTCAAGCAGCAGATTCGTTGCTCCATACAAAGGACACTGAAGCAGCATCAAAGCCCCCAAACACGCACGACTCAAAAGCCTAAGCATCTAAGACCTCCTTTTTAAAAGGCCCCCAATCTAGTCGAAGATACCTCGAGACGCAAGTAATGTAACAGATATTGTCAAATCCTCGCCGAAAAATAGGCCCAAAACGAGAGGGCCACAGGACCTGATCACCAAAAACAGCCGGTCGATTAACAGAACAAACTTGACCGATTTTAGCCCATTTACGATTATGAAGAGTGGTCAGGGCAAAGGACTTGAAGGACTCAATATCTTTGAGGGTTGTTCAACATAGATTTTAGGATCAATCAATGGGACGAAAATCGGCCAAAATAGCAAATAAGAAAACAGCCGCCGACAAAGCTCGCGGGCAACTTTATGGACGCGTGCTTAAGGATGTTTTTGCGGCGTCCAAAAGCGGAAGCGGCGATCCGCTCGTTAATTTCCTATTACGAGTCGCGGTCGAAAAAGCTAAAAAATTTAATGTTCCAAAAGAGCTTGTGGAAAAGGCGATCAAAAAAGGACAGGGCGGCGATGGTGTTGGCTACGAGGATATCACCTACGAGGGCTACGGGCCAAACGGGGTGGCTATATTTATCGATGCCTCCACCGACAATCCGACAAGAACTGTGGCAAACATCAGAAACTATTTCCGCAAATGCGATGGCACGCTCGGCACAAGTGGGTCATTGGAATTTGTCTTTGACCACAAGGCACAGTTTGAAATTCCCGTCGAGGGTATCGATGAAGAGTCGTTCACAATGCATATGATTGATGCGGGCGCTGATGAGGTAGAAATTGATCAGGGCTTTTTTGTTGTGACAGGACCAAAAGAAGCTTTCGGTGCTATCCAGGAAAAACTCCAGCAAATCAATATTACCCCTGAAGAGGCCTGCCTCACCCGAATCCCCAATAGCCGCAAAAGCGTCGATGGTGAAACTCTCGAAACTATCGAGAAGCTCGTCGATCTCCTGGAAGCTGATGACGATGTCGTGACCGTCTATCACAACTTGGAAGAAGAATAGAATTCTGGAGTTGGACAAATCAGGGTAGCGATAAGTTCGCGGGCACTGGCTTGATTCAGTTCCGAAAAGTCAGACGTTGAGCTAGCCTTACACGACGCCAACCTTACGGTTGATTTGGTAGAACCGCACATTTTGTCTTGATACTCGACCTTGCAACCTGAGAGATTGTAGAAAGACAGGATCAAATGGTCGCTGGCGAATGCTTAAAGCGGCAGGTAGTCGAGCGGATTGAGCGCGATCCAGCGCGGCGAACGCAATTCGAAATGAAGATGATAACCGCTAGCATCGCCTGATCTGCCTACCCGCGCGATCACCTTGCCCTGGGAGACCTGCTCGCCTTCATCAACCAAAATCTCCGAGCAGTGGCCGTAGAGTGTCAAGAGGCTGCCGTGATCGAGGATCACGGTTCGACCGAAACCATTTTGCCATCCGGCGCGCACAACCCGTCCCGCGTAGGTTGCGCGGATTGGAGTTCCCTCGCGCGCTGCAATATCGAGTCCGTAGTGATAGCGATGCTCGCGTTTTCCAAAATGCGAGGTGACGCGCCCGGAGACCGGCCACATGTAGCGCGGCGCGTCGGTAAAAAGACCGGAAGGCGCCTTAGGCTTTGCCCGCGTGGCGCAACCTGAAGTTACCAATGCTGCTATGCCAACGATAACTCGTCCAACGTGGGCACCCACTGCCAAGTTTCCTCCGCCTCGTAGGCTTTTATATCCAAAAGATGCGGTTTCAATAAGGTCAACGAAACTTTGCCCTGTTCAACGGCTGTGATATCGCTGTCCTCGAGGCAGTCGTGACGCACATGACCACGACCGTACCAGACGAGCGAATCATCATTTTTGTCGGTATCAAAGTGATCCGGATAGAAACGCTTACCCAAGCGGGTTTCGGCCAGACCAGCCAGCTCATTCACGGGGACATTCGGGACGTTGATATTCAAGACGCGCCCAGGTAGCACCTTGTAAAGATTGGCCTGCAAGGTGAGGCGAGCTACCACCTCGGCCGCGGTAAGGTAGTGCATCGGTTCTGTGAAATCTCCCATCGAAACCGCGATGGCAGGGAATCCTTCGAGCGAGGCAACATTAGCAGCGCCGACAGTGCCGGAGAAAATCGTATCATCACCCAGGTTGGGGCCGCGGTTGATTCCGGACACGATGAGATCTGGCGGATTGCCCTTCATAAACATGCGAAGTCCCAGGTGCACGCAATCGGCTGGCGTGCCATCGACCTTGATCATTCCGTCCGCGATTTTGGTTGCCTTAAGCGGACGATGAAGCGTGATCGCTGCTGAAAAACCTGATTTCTCTTGATCCGGCGCCACGACCATCACATCGTGGTATTTGGATAAAACCTCTGCCAGAATCTGAATCCCGCGCGCACCAATGCCATCATCATTGGTAATTAAAATCGACAGGCGTTTTTGTAGCACAACAACCCCTTTCCATAATCTAGCGACCGACTGATTCGGTAATGCTGAAGGGGTACTAGCATGGCGGCTCGCTCGCAAATTTTCAACTGCAGCTTTAACCAGGGTTAAATACGAACGGATAGGTTACGGTTACCGGTTGACCACCACGCGGCTGAGGAAAAGCCCAACGCTGAACAGCTGAAGAAATACAGCCCATCAGCTGCGGATCGCTGATTGACGAATTAGCAACCGAAGCCGAGGATACACGCCCCGATGGTCCTACCACGAAATTGACCTTGACCTTGCCCGAGGCACTGGGTGAACGCTGCAGCAGTTGCTCGTAGCAATGGCGAATTTGGTTGAGGTTCGCACGGATTACAGTCTGAACCTCCTGCGCGGTTAGGCCACCTGAAACCACCGGATCACCGGGCGGAACCACGACATCGGCTCGGCCGCCGGTT
>CAZOSN010000186.1:4997-8552 GCA_964582405.1 uncultured Oligoflexales bacterium
TTGCCTAAAGATAAAACTAACAAATCAATTAATTTAGATTTACCATTACCACCAGAACCTGTTAAAATTCCCGAGCCGCCTAAGCCGCCAGAGCCATTTAATCCACTACCGGGGCCCCCCGCACCAGAGCCCAGCTGATTTAATCCTCCCGCGGCTCCGGCAAGGCCTAACGAACCCGTCGAGCCTACACCGCCACCAAGTCCCAGAGTCTTGGCCCCCGAACCCGAACCTCCGCCGCCGCCGCCGGCCGAATCAGCAAACTTGGTGTGTATCGCGCCGGTATCGGCGTCGCTGTGAATTTTTCCCACACCGATTCCCAGTTTGCTCAGGTTCACGCCCGATGCAACATTGGGTTTACCACCTTCCGCGCCCTGGACACTGTGAGCCTGGTTGCCCTTGATCGGAGCTCCCATCTGATTCATCCCGCTGCCGGGGCTTCCGCCGGTAACAGGTGCATTGCTGTTGCTCGCCGCCCCTGCGGTTTTAAAATCCGGCTTAAACGAGTGAGCGCTCGCCATCCCGCCCTTGGCCGAACTTTGCGATAGCTTGTTGAGATCCGTTTTGGGAGCCGTCTCTTTCTGCGGCTCTTTGGTCGCATTGTTAAGTTCGGTCTTTGCCGCAATATTGTTGATCGGTTTTTCAGCTGGCTTGGGGGTCGGCTGTTTCTGCTTCGGCTGCTCCGTGGGCTTAGCCTGCGCCGGAGGAGCCTTGGGTGGCTCAGGCGGCTTGGGCGGTGGCGGCACGGTTTTTTCTGCGATCTTCTGAACTGGTTTTGGCTCCGGCTGCTTCACCTCAGGCTTTGGTTCTGGCTTTTTTTCCTTCTCAGGTAGGTTAACAAGAGCCCAGGCATCATCATCATTTTGGTCATCAGGCACGATATCAGCAGTCCAAATTACGGGAATCGCAATCGAATAGAAGATCAAGGCCAAGGCTAAAAGCAGCGCAAACAAGGGGTCTTTTGCACGGTTTGGCGGTAGATCAAGGGGCGGAGGCTTCACATACAAGACAAAATAATGAACCGCATCATCGGTTATGTGAGCAATATCTTTCATGCCGAGCCGGATCGATTTAGGACCAACCTTCTCGACGACCTCGCTGCCTTTACGGATTTTGGCCTTCATCCCATCAAGAAGGTTGAGGGTGAAACCATCCGACCCGGGTATTGCAAAGGTATGCCGCGATACATTGGATTTTCCTCCGGCCAGCATATGGGCTTTGGAGGGATCGCCTATGGTACAGGATTCAAATCCTCGCATATTCGGCGAAAAAAGCTCCACCTCGATGATGGAATCACCCCAATAAGACACGACCTCGAGCACATCGCCGCGCGGCCTGGCCTTGCTTGGAGCAAAAAGGCGTTCGCCTTTGGCTTTTTCGAAATTTTCTGAGGTCGGGGGTGGCGCCACGCTGGGGGCCAATTTTGTGGTTGCAGGTGTTTTGGACGATGACTCGTATGCCGGAGCGGTTGGTATTCCCACGATGGGCGGAGTGCTCCTCATCGATTCCGCGCGCACCAAGAGGTCGCTTTCGCCGATGGAGATGACGTCCCCATCTTTTATGCGCGCCTCGACCTCGACTTTTTTGCCATTGACCCTAATCCCGGCGTTCGAGCCCAGATCGACTATAACAAAATCACCGCGTTCGCCAGGTTCGATCATGGCATGAATCGGATCGACGCCCGGTGCCTGAACCACAACATGGTTTGAAGGCAAGGTACCGATCAGCATCCGATGGTCACTTATACCAATGACCCTTTCGGGCTGGTTTGGCAGGTGGAATTTGAGCTCCAAATTCATGAGGCCCCCAACAAGGTATCCCCGCGAGAGCGCGGCTCCTTTACGACAAAAACAGCGTCGCCTTTTTAAACAGATCTCTCTTCATTATCCTTGTTTTCCCGCGCTAAGGGAAGAACCCGGCCCCCGTTTTCCTTCAAAGCCTTGCGCCGCAAGAATCTAGTGCCTCTTCAGCATTGATTTTGGGGATCGGTGGTTTAGATGTTGTCCAGGTTGGTCGAAAATCGATTCAGGGAAGCCGAAGGAATAGCAGCGCTATTTCGAGGTTTCCCTGAATCGATTTTCGACCAAGATGGGCGGCAGCTAAGCCGATGATCCCCAAAATCAATGCTGAAGGGGCACTAGTGTTTTATACCCCAGACGCGTCCCGCAAGACCCTAAAGCCGGGCTCGCAGAACAAATAAACTAAGCCTTTCAGCATCCTAGGTTGTATAAACAAAAAACTTAGTGCAAGCCTCAGCCGAAAACTATATAACACGGTCTGAGCGGTGCCGAATTCGCACCGTGCAAGGGTTAGAGGCGTGCGCCGCAGACCCTGGATTCGCGTAAAACGGGTGGCACCAAGACTCAGCCGCAATCGATCCGGGGCATTCCTGGAATCGTTTTTCTACAAAAGGCAACTTGATTTAATCACAACCGAGGAAACAATCATGAAAACCCCCCTGCTTCTCACCCTGGCTCTGACCCTTGCCAGCGCAAACCCTGTGTTTGCAGCCAATAATAAGAAAAAGAAATATGGCAGCTGCGTCTCAACTTACAGAAATAAAACCTTTGATATTAAAGACTGCAACAAAGCCTTCGCTGCAGCGGAGGCGGGCTCGACCTCTCTGAAGCTTTGGATCGACAATAAAGATGCCGCACCGTCTAGCGACGGCAAAAACTCCGACGAGAAAAATGGGATGGGAATGCAAAAAATCGCCGTTGCCGACTTCGAAAACCTGGGTCACCTCAAGGTTCTCGAATTTACTGGCAACAGCCAGTTGCGTCAATTTCCCAAAGAGCTTTGGAGCAAGGTTCCCAATCTTGAGGTCCTAAGCTTGCGCAAAACAGGTCTAGGCAAGCCGATTGACGATAGAAACCCCTCTAGCGGTCGCTTTACATTCGACAGCGATTTTTTCCGCCAAGGAAATTGGCCTTCCACACTGAAAGAAATCGATATCTCGTGGAATCATGAATTCACCGAAATACCATGCGATCTTTTCAAGGGCTTGGTCCACTTGGAAAAGGTCAATATCGATAGCAATGATATTCAATCCTTATGCTCTACGCAATTCAAGCCTGATCTAACCGACGAAAACGCGGCCAATTACAAAAACGCGACACTAACCACGATCACCTTCGGCCACAACCGTATCACCGACGTGCCTTACGACATGTTCCATGGTTTGGTCGCCCTAACAAGCCTTGAATTTGACTCCAACGGCGAAGGTGACAAGCCGGGCATCGGTGAACTGGACGAACGCCTGTTCCGGGATAACGTCAACCTTACCAACCTCGACTTGGACGAAAATCATCTCACCACCCTGCCAGGCGGCATTTTTAGGGGATTATCCAAGTTGGTAACGCTTGACCTTTCTAAGAATGAAATCGATTTCCGCCTGCTTGCACCTGGAATATTCGATTCGCTACCCAGGAATAAAGGGATTGCAAAATGCGGCAACCCTGGCAACAGCTTGTGTTCCGAAAACTAGACTTAAGCCCAGAAAAACCGAGCCCCTTCACCATGGAGGGGCCGGAATACCGCAAACAGAGGCCAAACCAA
>CAZOSN010000187.1:0-8469 GCA_964582405.1 uncultured Oligoflexales bacterium
AAGGGCAAGCCGATCAGAGATCAAACGAACTCTCCGGTGGCCAGCGTCAGAGGGTTGCGATTGCCCGAGCGCTGGTGACCGAACCCCGCATAGTCTTGGCCGATGAACCGACCGCAAACCTGGACTCGACCACCGGCGAGCGGATCATCGATTTGATGAAGGGGATAAATGCTGCGCACAAGACCACCTTTATTTTCTCAACCCATGATCCCCAGGTGATGGGGCAGGCCAGCCGCGTGATACGGCTTAAAGACGGCAAATTGGTGATTCCATGAGTCGCATGGGCATTATTCCGCTCCTGGGACGCCTTGCTGCACGCAACCTTTGGCTGTATAGGATGCGGAGTCTCGTCATTTTTACGCTTTTAGCGCTGGCGGCCTGGCTGGGAGTCGTTGGTTTGACTCTGCTGCAGGATATTCAAAAAACCATGCGCGAAAGCATCACCGGTAGTCTGGCAGGTGAACTTCAGATCTATTCCAATGCCGCCAAGGATGATCTTGCGATTTTTGGCGGCAATTTTATGGGTCGTCCTGATATTGGATCGATCCCCGATTTTGCCAAAGTCGTTGGCGCCGCCGATGGCATGGATAATATCGAAGGTTTTGTTCCCATGGGCATGGATCTTTCTCTGCTTGGCCGGGGCAATGAGCTCGATGATACGCTTGATTCTCTTAGGGAAGCACTAAAAACCAATGACCCGATCATCATCAAGGAACGCAAGGATCAGCTGCGCTTTCAGCTTGAGCAGATCAAACGCGAGCTTACTGAGCAGAAAAAACTAGCTCTTAGGCAACAGGAAATCGAAGCCAATGAAGCCTTGGTTGCGAAAGCGGAAGCTCCTGGATTTCTGGATGATCTAAACTTAGGCGACGAGGGTAAGCTGCAATTTTTGGAGACGAAGATCGCTCCTATCTCGGGTGAGAAAGCTCCGATTTACCTCAACTACGTCGGCACTGATATCGATCTGTTTCGCAAGGAGTTTCCAAAATTTGTTGTTGAGCACGGCACAGCGTTCAAAACTGGCCAACGAGGGATTTTGGTGAGCCGCAAGGTGCGTGAGGATTTTCTTAAGAATTTAGTCGCAAGGCAGCTTGATCGTCTGAACAAGCGTTTGAGCAAAAGCGGATTGAAGATTGCTGGCGATGCCGAGAACACGCGGATCGCAAACGACTTGCCCAAGCAATACCCGCAGATCATGGCTTACTTGGATCGCGGCGAGGCCGAAGCCTTGAGTGTCGGGCTCAAAAATTTTGGGATTGCGCCGCAGGAGGCTAGTCCGGATTTAATCACGGGCCTTACCCAGCAGCTGAAAGAATTTCTAAAAGTTGATGATAGCAATTTTTTTGTTCGCTATGCCTGGTTTTATGAACACATCGCCCCGTTGATCAAGCTCTACGAAATCTCGCCGGGCGAAATCATCGCGCTGAGGAGCTATACTCGTAGTGGTTACATGAAGAGTCTGCCGCTCAAGGTTTTTGGGGTGTATACTTTTTCAGGACTGGAAGACTCTGATTTGGCTGGGGCTATCAATATCATCGACCTGGTTAGCTTTCGTGAGCTATTTGGGCAAATGACCGAAGCCTCGCGGGCCGAGCTTGGCGCGCTACGGGCTGGAGTGCGCGAGATCCGGCGCGAGGATGCCGAGGAGGCCCTGTTCGGCGGTGAGGCGCCGGTTGTGCAGGAAAAAGTTATTTCTAGCAATTCAGCTGTGCCAGCCGAACCTATCCGAATTAAACCGGTCATCCCCGAAACCTTCGACCCTCATGAGATTAAGTCGGGTTTGGCTCTGAGCCTTGCCGTGCGGCTAAAGGACCCCAATCTATTAGCAACGACTCAGGCAGAATTGTCTGATCGGTTTAAAGAAAGGGGTTTTGATCTTAGGGTCGTCGATTGGCGTACAGCGTCGGGTATCGCCGGACAGTTTGTTATGATCGTAAGCGGTGCCTTGATCTTTTCGCTCGCCGTCATTTTTGTTGTGGCGCTTGTCATTATTAATAATTCGATCGTGGTTAGTTCTTTGCATAGGACGCGAGAGATCGGCACTATGCGAGCGATCGGTGCGCAGCGTTCGTTTGTGGTCGGGTTGTTCCTGGCGGAGACTGGTCTTACCAGTTTGCTTGGGTCGGTGGTGGGTACGGCTGCTGCTGCGCTGTTTTTGGCGCTACTCAAACACAATGGCATTGGCGCAGCCAATGACGTGATGGCCTTTCTATTTTCGGGGCCGCGTTTGTACCCCAATTTGCATTGGGCTCTCCTTTTAATCGCGCCGATCGGGGTCAGTGGTATAGCGGTCGCCGCTGCGGTATTTGCAACGCGCCATGCCGCGGAGATCAAGCCGGCCCAAGCGATGCAGGAAAAGGAGTAAGGTCATGGGGACTGGGCAGCGCCATTCATTTTTCGCCTGGGACGTCTGGGCGGCCGGCATGACCATCGCCTGGCGAAACTTGATTCAGGCTAAACGTCGAACTCGATTTTTAGCCTTAGCCATCGCCCTCGTCGCATGCCTGTTTGTGATCCTTAGAACCGTTTCGCAATCGATCGCGGAGAGGATGATCGAGTCAGCCACAACGCTGTCGGCTGGGCATGTCAATGTTGGGGGCTTTTTTAAATCGCGGCGCAAGGCGAGCGAGCCAATTCTGACCGAGCGCGGCCGCCTTCGGAGTGAAGTGAAAGCGATTGTTCCCGAGGCTACCGCAATCATCGATCGGCATCGCGGGTGGGGGCGTCTCATAAGTCCACGGTCATCGTTCAATGTCGGTGTATCGGGTCTTCTTTACGACGAGGAACTTCGTTTTTTTAATTCGCTGCGGTTGGCACCGGAGTATGAGTATCAAAAAGAGGGAACCTCTGCGACTCATGGCGACTTTGCCAGTTTGCGCGAACCTGATTCGGTCTTGCTTTTTGCGGCGCAGGCGAAAAAACTCGAAGTTGCAGTAGGCGATACCGTGACCTTCGTCACCGAAGGGACCACCTCGGGCGCTAATACAGTGGACCTCAAGGTAAAAGCAATCGTGTCGGATATCGGGTTTCTGAGCAACTGGAACATTTTTGTTCCGCGTGCGACGGTGCTCAACCTGTATCGGATGGCCGAGGACACCACGGGGGCTATCATGGTGTATCTGCCAGATCCATCGCAGGCCAACGCCGTCATGGAAAGGCTGAGGTCGGGGTTAAAGGCTCGCGGGCATGACATCATGGACTATGACCCCAATCCGTTCTATTTTAAATTCGAAAAAGTGGCGGGTGAGGATTGGCTTGGTCAAAAAATTGATCTAACGATCTGGAGTGATGAGATTTCTTTCGTCTTGTGGATCACGCAGGCTTTGGATCTTGTCGCTTTTTTTGTGATAGGAATTCTGGCAGTGATTATCCTGGGAGGGATCCTCAACGCGGTATGGATGAGCGTCCGTGAACGCACCAAGGAAATCGGTACGGTCAGGGCAATGGGGGCACAGAAATCATTTATCGTGCAGATTTTTGTCTGCGAGGCCGGGCTTTTGGGTCTGATGGCGTCTTCGGTTGGCGTCATGCTTGCCGTCATCGGCATGAGTCTGATTAATGGCTTAGGGATTCCCATCAAGAATGATGGCGCGAGGTTATTTTTGATGGCAAGCGAGGTACAATTTGTTCTGCATCCGGGGCAGTGGTTTGTGACCATCGTGCTTTTTGGCCTGATGACTGCGATGGGCGCGCTCTATCCGGCTTTTAAGGCGTCGCGACTTAGACCCGTTGATGCCTTGATGCAGTCAAAATAGGGGCGACTATGCGCAAATTTTTCTACTTTTTTGGCCTGAGCCTGCTGAGCATGGCTAACAAATGGGCCTTTGCTTTGGATGCCAAACAAACGGCCGAGATTGTGGCGTTGATCGATGATAGGCAGCGGAATACAGGAGACTATGCATCGACTGTCTTTATCGACCAAAAGGAGCGCGACGGCACGGCCAAGGCGTTTGAAGCTCGCGTTTATCGGCGCGACGCGGATGATAAATGGATGATTCTTTTTACCAAACCCAAGGCTGAAGCGGGTAAAGGCTACCTCAGGGTCGAAAAAAATCTTTTCCTTTACGAGCCTGCGATCGGAAAATGGGAAAGACAGACCGAACGCGCCAGCATTGCCGGTACCAATTCGCGTCGGGATGATTTCGATGAATCGCGCCTGACTGAAGAATACACTGCTGCGTTTGTGGGCGACGAGATGCTAGGCAAGTTTTCGGTCCATCACATCAAGCTTACCGTCAAACCAGGGGCTGATGTGGCAAGTCCCATCGTTGAACTTTGGGTTGATCAGGCGACCAAAAATATCTTAAAGCGCCAGGAAATTGCCTTGTCTGGCCGGCTGCTGCGCACAAGTTATTACCCGCTTTGGGATAAGATGTTCTCCAAGTCCAAAGGCGCTGAGGTCTATGTTCCCCATGAAATTAGGGTTTTCGATGAAGTTGAGAAAGGGAGCAGTTCGGTGATCATCATTTCTGATGTCAAGCTTGACCCTTTAGACGCCAATATGTTCACTAAGGCTTGGATTGAGGCGCAAAGCCGATGAGGATTTTCCTGCTTTGCCTCTCCGCTTTGCTCGCGTCCTTGGCCTCAGCCCAGGATAAGCGCGATCAGGAAATATTTGGTGGGGCGACACCAACGACAACGCCGGAAGCCTACCAGCGGGGAAGGCTCAAGGATACGCTAGAGATCGGTGGGCGTTTTGAATTGCGCGGTCAATCGGCCCAAAGCGAAACGCAGACCTTCGCGGAGGCGGCTTATTCGGACCTAAAGCGCGTCGATATGTATTTTGATACCAGACCTGACAAAGACATAAGAGGTCTTGCGAGGCTGCGCTTGTCCGAGGCAAAGGCAGCGGGTGAGACCACGACCAAAACCGAGATCGATGAAATGTGGTTCAAATGGTCGGCCTCCGACGCGGTTTTTTTTACGCTGGGCAAGCAGCATCTCAAGTGGGGCGCAGCCAGCCTGTGGAATCCAACAGATTTTACCGCTGTGACCCAGCGTGATCCATTCACGCTGTTTGACAGCCGGCTTGGTCAAGATCTTTTCAAGGTTCACCTGCCGTTTGAAAAGCAGGGATTTAATACCTATGCCATCTTCCAATACGGCAGCATGAGGCGCAATGATGACATTGGCGTGGCTTTGCGTGGCGAATTTCAGCTTGGTTCGAGCGCCGAGGCTTCGGTAAGTTTTCAGACGTCCCAGGACATGCCTATTCGTTGGGGAGCAGACATCTCGGGAGCTATTGGGCCTGTCGATGCATACTGTGAATCGGCTCTCACAAGGCGCGAATCACGACGATTCTACCGGGGAGCATTCGATCCCGAGCATGGGGTATTGCCTGCGTCGGTCAACCGCGAGCATGAGACATTTTCCAGCACGGTTTTCGGAATACGCTACGATTATAAATATTCGGACGAAGATGCCGCGACTTTTGGTGTTGAGTACTTTGCCAACGGGCTGGGTTATCACGACCGCGAGCTTGAGCTTTATGGGCTCATCATGCAGGATGCTAAGCCCCTTTATGCAGCCGATCGCTATGCCGGAGCCTATGTGCGGCTGCCTGAACCTGGATCGTTTAATCAGACGGCAGTTTATATGTTTGGCATGAAGAATCTCGCTGATGAAAGCGCTGTGGCCCGTGTGACGGTTACCCACGAATTGAAAAGATTATTGACCCTCGAAGTCTTCGCAAGCCACTGCCTGGGTGACTACGGCGAACTTTGCTTCAGAATCCCAGAAAAATTCCGCAAACTGGCAGCCTATCCCGGTCTGAACCCTGACCAGCAAAAGGCCCTGAGCAGCTTGCCTACCGAACGCACCCGCGAGGTGTATGGGGCTGCGGCGAGTCTCAATTTTTAGACCAAAATCCGTTTATAATGCTACAATGACCTACAAGCCTGTTAAAAAAAGGTCAGTTTTTGGTTTTATCAAGGCCACACCTACCAAGGAGATATCACCGTGACGCAAGAACTTGTTTCGCTCCACGAGGCGGCGCGGCGCCTCAAGATAAAGAAAGCCGCCGTCGAACGCTTGATTAGTGAGCATGGGCTCAAGATGGTATTGCGGGGAAGGCTCAGGCTCGTGAGGTATGCTGAATTGCAGGCGGTTGTCCGACCTGAAGATACTCAGGAAGCGGGGCGCCGCGATGCAGATTTCTATAGGGATGCGTTGATTCAGCATCTGGAGCGCTCGATTTCGGATCTGAAGGCCGAGGTGTTGGAGTTGCGCGAGGAAAGAAGGCAGGATCGCCACAAGGTGGAAGCCTTGCTGCTCGAAAACTCCCGACTCAAGCTCGGTACGGGATTTCATGATGTGGATGTCGCGGCCCACGAGCTTCCCAGGCGTCAAGGAGCGAGTGCGGCTCCGTTTGATCTCGATGAGCTTTGCCATGAAATCGACAAGCGCCGCGGGGTTAGCGAAGGTGTTCCCAGGCCAAGCGATGAATCCTCGGGTCGGACTTGGTTTGGCTGGATTTGGTCGCGAGGGAAGCCTCTTGATTCGGTGTGACGACCTTCCGAGAAGGTTGCCAGGGGCTCGATTCGATCAAACTCCGAGCAATACCAGCATAGCTGCCGCTGCAAAGAATGGGCCCCGCTCGTACCAGAGCTTTTGCCGGCTTTGCGAAATCTCACCTTCCTTGAGAGATCCGCCTTTGATACCGTTTTCATAAATGCTCTTTAGGTCGAGATCGCCGCTGGTTGAGCGGACATAGCGGCCGCCGGTGGTCTCTGCTATTTGCTTTAGCATTGTGTCGCTCAGCTTGGTTATGACGAGATTGCCGCGGGAGTCTTTTTTGAAACCGCCGCTAGCCAAGGGGATGGGGGCGCCATCTTCTTTGCCCATACCAATGGTAAAGATTTTGATATCGGCTTCCTTGGCTTTGCGAGCCTCATCAAGTGGGCTTGAGTCCTGGTCTTCGCCGTCGGTAATTAGGATGATCGCCTTGCCTGCTGAGGCTAGTTCGCTGCTTGTGCTGAGGCTTTTCACGCCGAGTTTGATAGCATCGTTAAGCGAGGTCCCCTGAATGGGAATAAGGTCCTCTTCGAGATGACTTAAAAACATCTCGACCGCTTTGTAGTCGGTGGTAAGGGGGCATTGAACAAAACCCACGCCGGCAAATGCTATCAAGCCCAGGCGGTCACCCTTGAGCATGCGCATGAGGTCGATGATCTCGCGCTTGGCTCGGCCGAGCCTGCTCGGCGAGATATCCTGAGCTTTCATGCTCTGCGACACATCGAGCGCCACCATGATATCAACCCCTTTGCGCTTGACCTCCTGCCATTCGAAGCCCCAGCGGGGCTCGGCAAGTGCGATCACGATCAATGCTGCGGCCAGCGCCTGAGCAAAAACTCGTGTCATGGCGCGGCGTGTTTGTTTTGGTGGTGCTAATTTTTCGAGATTTTTTGGATTTGCCCATGCCGAAAGCCGAGCTTGGCGCCGATGTGCGGCGACATACCCGATCAAAATCGTCATCGGGGCCAGCCAAAGGTAAATCAAATACTCGGGATGTCCCCAGTCCATGGCTTATCTCTCCTAGGGAAGGCTTACGATACCGGTGAGCGAAAGGGCGACCTGCACAAGGAAAATAATCAATGCCGGCCAGAGGAAAAGGTAGCCAGCCTCTTTATAGTTCATGAACTCGGTGACCTCAACCTCGGTCTTTTCGAGTTTGTCGATCGTATTATAGACATCTCGCAGAGCTTCGGTATTTTGCGCAAGGAAACTCTTGGCATGGGTCACGGCCGCAATTTTATCGAGAGTTTGCGTATCAATTCGGACCTCCATGTTGCGCAGCGTGCTGCCGAAAAAACCCTCGACGGGAAAAGGCGCCATCCCATTTGATCCCACGCCGATCGTGTAAACCTTGATTCCCAGGGTTGCCGCCGCTTGGGCTGCCTCTATTGGCTCGACATGGCCAGCATTGCTTTCGCCGTCTGTGAGCAGGATGATCACTTTGCTCTTGGATTTGATGTCTTTTAAGCGCTTGGTCGCCGTGGCGATGGCATCACCGATGGCTGTCTGAGGACCTGCCATATCGATCTCTATTTGGCCCAAAAAGTTTGCGAGCACATCGTGATCTAAGGTAAGTGGGGCCTGGGTAAACGCTTCGCCGCCAAAAACCACCATACCGACGCGGTCATCGGTGCGTTTTTTTATGAATTCCAGAATGACATTTTTAATGACCGTAAGCCGGTCATAGCGGGTGCCATTTAGCTTGAGATCCATGGCGCGCATGCTACCTGAGGTATCGATGGCGAGCATGATGTCTAGACCTTCGGATTTTCGTTCGGTGACGCTGTTGCCTAGTTCAGGTCTTGCTGCCGCTATCGTAAGTAGCGTTAAGAGCAGGCTGTGCGACACAAACATGCCATGGCGCACCCAATGCCGAGGGGTTTGCGGGAGCGCTCCAAAGCCCGCCGTGCCGGAGAACAGAAGAGCCTTGGGTTTTACGCGCAGATAACGGTAGAT
>CAZOSN010000188.1:0-8431 GCA_964582405.1 uncultured Oligoflexales bacterium
TGCGGCTCAGGACACGTTTTTGGCGCTTTCGCGCCAAAAACTAACCAAAAAATTTAGCCATTCTCCTGGGTTCCTTGATTCCCCGCTAACTGACTGAGAATCAAGGAACCCGGGAGAATCGGAATATAAAACGTCAACAACCCCTAGAAACAAGAATTTTTTAGAAAACAAATTATTGTTTTATTTCATCGTTCCGTATACTATAAACAGCTGTTGACCCTTGAAATCCAAGGCACCAATCATGCGCGTTCACCAATCAACAGGAATCCCTAATACTGCCCCATCAGCTACGATCCAGCCGGGCAGAAATAGAACGCGGGCTATCCCACCGCCTCCTAACTTGGGCGACGAGGTGATGCTCTATGGTTTCGCCAGCGCCCAATACTACGAAATGGCAAGGTACTATAAAGGCTTGGGCTATATACCGCGCAATTTTATGGATATCGATGTCGAAGCATCGCCAGACCTTATCGCGTCCAATACCAAATTCTCAGGAGGAACAAAGCGCCTCTGCAAGATCGGGATTTTGAACGTCTACCAAGAAAACTTACGCCGCTTCCCTCTGGGTCTACCGCTTATACAGCTGCATTTCTGTCTGGCGGCCGAGGGAGCTTCTCCCTTTACTCCAGATTTTGCCAGCATCTTGAGTCCCCTGCACAGCAGAAATCATTACACGGGCATCTCGGATGCCGAGCTTCGGACGATCTATAAGATCTGCTTTGAGCTGCCACTCTGCGCCCAAGGAGCTGTAGCCCAGCGTCTCGACAAGGTCGCGGTTCAAACTTTTGTCTTTAAAAAATTTGACGGCCAGGACTTCGTCACCATCGCCAATCCCATGGAGTCGTGGGCTAGCTCATGGGCTGCCCGGCGCCAACAAAACCAAAAAATTCCCTATCAAGATAGGCCTTGTAGCGAGCAACCTGCCTGGGTCCGCCGCCTGGTTGCCTATGCGGCATCTTAATCTTGGAATCGTAATGAATTTAAGCAAATATAGTTTTTGGCTATAGCTCATCCCATAAACCCCTTGAGGAAACCGATGCTACGGCGGTCTCAGGTGAAGATTCGCAAAACGTTGACCCTCATGGACATGGGAGATTCAAGCCACATTAGAAAGATTTTCAGAAGATCATGCCGAAAGCCTCTTGCTAAAGAGCCATCCCCGTAGTGACCACAAAGCCTGAATCGCTGATGCTTCGGGTTGCCCCGGCTTGGCCGGTGGAGTTGTAGACGATTCGGTGGTACTGGTAGCCCATGCCAATGCCCGAGAAGAGGTTCTGGGCTCCGACAAATGCGGTTTCCTCGAGCGAGTCTTTGGGGAGAGCCTGAGGGGCAGAGGCGTCGTTGACCTTTTGGTCTGGCATCAGGATACCAGCGTAGCGATCGTCGAGTTCGGCCGAGGCTGAGACCACATACTTGAATCTGATCTGCGCGCCGAGCTTCCAGAAGAAGCGCAGCCCGCCCTGCATGATAACGTAACTGCTTGTGCCCTGGCTGTGAGACTGGTCGGTGTTCTTTTGATCTTCAAGGGTAACACCTGGTCCGACATCGACCCATGAGCTTAGAAACATGATATCCTTTCGCGTGTGGAGCCAGGCATCGGCCTCTTTGAACTCGGGGTCGCTGTATTCTGTGTACCAGACTTGGTAATGCGTGAGTGTCAGCAACGCTGCCCATGCCGTCTTGAGCTGGATGGCGGGTTCGTTGATTATTTTAAGGCTTTGAATGTCATGGAAGCTCTCTTTGTCAAAATCAAGTGTGGCTCCGCCGAGCCGAAACCTATAACGAAACCAGCGGTACAATGCGGTAAGTTCGATGCCACCCATCTTCCGCTTAAAGGTGGCTGTGTTTTCCGATGTCTGGCCACCGGTATCCGACGATTGCCTTAATGCCCCCACAGAAAAACCCGCGTCGGGCGAAAGAGACAAGCCGGGGTTGCTACCCCCTGCTGGAATATGCTTGAGGATCAGCCCGAGTCCAAATTCAGTCATCGATGTGGTCGTTGTCGTCGATCCCACAGAATCTGTGGTTTCCTTGGCCCCCATGATGGGCAAAATACCAAAGCTAAACCGAGGCGCATGCCATGGAGGTAGCCACTTTGAGGCTTGCGCCTGCCCCTCGTCTTCTTGGATTTGCTGTTTGCTGGTATTTTTTTGGGGAGCAGCTAATCCATAGGAGCCGACGCCAAATGCAACCATGGCCAATGCTGATGCAATAACTCGTCGCATGCTGAATCCTTTTAAGAGTGTTGTAGAGAATTTTAGTACAAAGCGATGCGAATGAAAAGCTCTCAAAGCCTGTAACCGAGGCGATCGCATCTGATTTTTGTTGGCTCTTGTTAAAACGCTCTAATAAAGACCTCAATAAGGGAGTCGTTCACGATACAAGTGGGCTCTCAGGGACGATTTTGGGGGTACTAGGATGCTTTGAGCCGCCTAAGCCGATCGGATCTTACCCTGCAATCATGAAGCCAGACCTTGAGTATAGTGTCATACATGGATTGATCAATCAAAACCATTGAACAGGCCAGCTCTAAGCACTCAAGGTCGGTTTTTTCGGGATCGAAAATCGCGTTTATCAATCCTCTTAGCGATGGATAGTCGATTGGCCGGTTGCTTACAAGGTATCGGCGCAGGTGGAGGTTTCTTCTTTCGAAGTAGTCAAAGTAGTGGATAAAGAGTGATTGGTAGAATTCGGTCTTGTATTTTAGACCAAACTCATTGTTGATCACGGTGGCTAGGTAACTAAAGTCGACTATTTTTTTTGATTCCGAGACAAATTTTACGATGAAGGTCTTGACCTCAACATTATCGAGTCTGCGAAATGCCCTGCTTGCAGTGTCATAGGTCTCGCGCGATGTCCGTATAATCTTTTTTTGGCGAATCATCTGCGAGAGGCGCATCGTCATATACCGGATATCAAGAACAAAATATTCTGCAAGAGCGGTTCGATCAACCGCTCGCAGCTTATTTTTGATATAACCATAAATCTCCTCGTCCGATATATCGTCTTCCCCTTCATCCGAGGACTTTCGAAGAAAATCAAAGTAGCTGGGATGAATTGCGAAATCCACCGCCTCGCAGGCGTTCTGGAATATATAACTGAAGTAATAGGGCGATATCACGTTGGCGCCGGGGACTTCGGAGTGGAGTTCGTAGACATTCTTGATATGGTCTGGTCTAGGATTACTAATGACTTTGACCATATTTTCAATGATCAACTGCACCACGGGTTCGGTTGGATCATAGTAGCGCACATGACGGTAGAAGGCCTTGTCGATCGTGATGAGGTAGGAGGATTTTCGAAAAACCTCGGTTATGATCGTGGAGTGCGGGTTGTCGTATCGCGGAGAATTTAATATTTTGTCCAGAAGTGTGGCCGAGTCTATTCCGTCGGGATATGTGGTGGCGATAGCCGCGACCAAATATTTATGGGGTAGAGATTGTACAGTGAGATATTCTGGCGTAATCACCCAATTGGGATCGTCAATAGCATCAGTTGTTAAAAAGCGGTCGTACAAACCCTCGAGTCCAAAGCCAAAGTGGTCAAGCAAGTAGCGCTCGATTTCATCGTAAGGTAGAGTCACGCCCCAATTTGCCATGGCATCAAAAAACGCAGTCCGACTGATAGGCGCCGTTTGAGTGTTTTCTGCATCTTCGTGGTCGCATATGGTTCCTAAAAACTTGAAAAAGAGCTTTCGGCTGGTGAACAAGGGGGATAGTTGCGACAAGGTCGACCAGGTCGTGATCAATCGATAATTCTGGCTTAGATATTCTAGGGCCACTGAGGAAAGCCAGTTACGCACAAGGCCGCAGGTTGCTTTTACGATCTGACTTATCCGTGACTCAGTAATGCCCAATTCCTCGCCGATAGCCTTGTGCGTGATCTTTTGGGCATTGATTCCAAAGGCTCTCCCCATGATAACGCGATCCGCTTTGGGCATATGGCGAAAACAATCGATAATTTCGGTTTGAACGCGAACGGCCATTGTTAAATGATTCAACTGATCAAATGCATAATGCTTCGCGTCAACGCCAAAGAAATCGCTTACCTTGGCTGACATGCCACGAGTTGGTACAAAAAGTTTTTTCATCGCAGACATTGACGATTCAATGCGACCTATGCCGACTTTTTCCAATCGTTTAGATTCGTCGATCTCCAGAGTGCAACAATGAGACTGAAAACTTTGGTCTGGGTCGCGAGGAATACTTTTGATCGCGGCTGAGATATCTCGCATTTCTTCTTTCGAAAGGACGGTGTCCTCTAACATTCCTGCTTTAAGCTCAGTTGGCAAAAGGTCGTACTCGTTTGGATCTGCCGAAGGTTCAGACCGCACAAGCTTTTCTGCCTCGTAGTTTAGCAACATCGCCAAACCTTTTTCATGCTTGGTCGCGTAAGGCAAAATTCTATCCAACTGGTACGAGCGCCATATATAATAAAAAGAAGAATTCTCAAGGCATGGTGATAAGCTTTTTAGAAAATCGACCACCTCGGCAAGTTCGGGGGTATTGGTTACGAATTCATGCCTAGCCTGCTCGACAATGTCCTTTTTGATCCTTTGGTACCGAATAAATTGGGCCGTCGGGATCTTTTTCCTGCGGTGGAGAGGGGTGAGATCGGTCCTCATGAAAAGTTCGGTGTCGGGCAAGTATCCGTATTCAGGAAAAGTCTTGCGCAGAAAACGAATTGCTTTCCTGCGTTCGGTTTCGTAATTCCTAAGAAATGTCCTGAGCCTAACCAATCCTTCGCCCTCCCTCACGACCGGTAGCGGGCGCTTTCGCACCAGCGTCTATTCAAGTCGTCGGATCAACTTGGGGATTACTTAAGGATCTATCCAAAAATAACTTGGGGCGCAAGGCGTGGACGCAAAAATCACCGGAGCGTATCGGGCATACGTGATGATGATTTTTGCGCCCGCAACGCAGCGCCACACAAGGGTTTGGTGATTGCAGCGAAAAAAATGGCCGAAGTCGAGCCAAGGGCGCACAGCTCAAGATATTAAGAGCCAAACGTCAACAACCACTATTGAATTGCATAGAAGTTATCCAAGGACTTCTGCCAAGGTAAACTCACTATTCACTGGGTAGTCCCGACGACCGACGAAGGTGAATACTTCCAACATTTCTTTGCCAAAAACTCGGATTTTATCGCCATCGACCAAAAGCCCCGTCTCCTCAGAGAGAGCCAAAATAGGTAGTCCCAAATTAAAAACCATCTCGGATAGGGACTCAGCCTCCTCAAGCTTGTAATGGCAATGGATGATCCAGGATTCTAGAAGCGATAGCCCCCGGTAATTCTGAAGTTTATTCAGATCCTCGTCGGCCTCATCGCCCAGAAACGCCGTCCTTACGTCCTCTCCTAGGATGATCGCTCCGGCAGAGTCGGCGTAAATCGATTTACCCGATGCCAAAAAATCTTTTAGCAGGTTGAAAAAGCTTGATTGCCGAACAGTCTGTATCAACTGAAAAGTATTGCCTCCTTCGATGATGATCGCGGCATATTGGTCGAGAGTGTTGGCATCGATGATGTCGAGATTGCTTGCGAGATGGATGGCCTTGATTTTCGCGGCTCCGAAGCAGGATTCGATGCGTTCTAAAATATCCTCGTAGTCCTCTGGGTCGCAGGCTTGTGGGATTACGAGAAGGTTGGATCCGGCGGGAAGCGAATCAAGAAAAACCCGGTCGAGGTTGGCAAAGGCTTCCTGCTCACCCCCGCCCAGTAAAAACAATGGCATTTCAATCTTCCTTTGCGCAAATCTATGCAGTGAACATAATCGGTGTTTATAACAATACTACACGATAGCGAATATTCCTTTATGCGAAATGATAAGTTTTGCTGCATTGACGGATATTGGCCGGCTGGCCTATCCTGGAATGAAACAACTTTTTCGGAGGTATCCATGAAAAGCATTTCTGCTTTGATGTGGCTATGCGTGATGCTGCTGCCTGGCCGTGTTTTGGCCGCTGGTGAGCAGTTTGCGTATGAGCCTGGCAAACTTATTGTCAAGATTGAGCCAGGGGCCAATCTCGTGGGTCTCAGTTCCACCTACCAGGTTCGCAAGCTCAATGTCGGACAGAACCTGGCGGAAGCCGGTGTTTTTGCGGTCACCCTACCCGAGCCTCTGACGGGAAATGCACTTGATGCAGCGGCCAAGCACATCAAAGAAGCATTCGGGGCATCTTATGCCGAACCCAACTATTACTACTATCTTACCGAGACCCCCAATGATCCAAAGTTTGCCGAGCTCTATGGTTTGAACAACGAGGGCCAAACTGGTGGTTTGAAGGGCGCTGATATCTCAGCACTCAAAGCATGGCAGCACACCACGGGGTCATTAGACATTCTGGTCGGAATCAATGATACCGGGATCGATTACAAACATCCCGACCTTGTACCAAATATCTACACTAATCCTGGCGAGTCTGGATTGGACGCGGATGGCAAGGACAAGGCCACCAATGGCATCGACGATGATGGCAATGGCTATGTGGATGATGTTCATGGATGGGATTTTATAAATCAGGATAATGATCCTATGGATGACCATGGTCATGGCATCCATACGGCGGGCACCATCGGAGCTGCAGGCGACAATGGCATCGGCATCACCGGCGTCAATTGGACTGTTTCGCTGATTTCCATGAAGATCTTTAATAGGGCAGGCTCGACTACCACCGAAGCGATCGTCGAGGCGATTTATTACAATAGCAAGATCGGCGTGCGCGTATCAAACAACAGCTGGGGCGGTGGACCATTCTCGCAGGCTATCTATGATGGGGTCAAAGACAACCGCGACCATGGAATTCTTTTTGTGGCAGCAGCTGGCAATGCAGCGACCGATATCGACAAGACACCTTTCTATCCTGCAGGGTATGATTTAGATAATATCATCTCCGTTGCAGCGACCGATCACAACGATAAGCTCGCGTATTTTTCGAACTACGGCAAAGTCAACGTCGATGTCGCAGCACCGGGTGTCAATATCCTCTCGTGCGCGCCAGGCGGCGGATATCAGAAAATGAGCGGGACCTCCATGGCCTCACCGCATGTCGCTGGCGTGGCGGCGCTAATCTGGAGCCACTGGACGGATGCAAGCTATTCGGAAATCCGTGATCGCGTGATTCAACTTGCCGACAAGACCACCGGCACAAATGCCAAGGTAGCGACCGGAAGGGTCAATGTCTTCAATTCGCTTATGGGCACGGTAACGACCGAGTCGCATGCCGACTAGTCGCTGGCGCTTTTTAGCCAGGGCCGCATCCTAAGAAATGAAACGACGAAGGATCTCCCACGAATCATACAAGTAATTTTAGTATGCTTTTGAGGGAGATCCTTAGGAGCGTATGGGGCATACGCGAGGATGATTTTTGTGCCCACAACGCATTGCCACACAAGGGTTTGGTGATTGCAGCAAAAAAAATAGCCGAAGTCGAGCTTAGGTTAGATTGGAGCAAGGATATCATCGAGTCCGAAGCAAGAGTCGCAAGAACTTTGGATGCACAAAATAGAATGCGACTCCATAGATCAATGCCCCGATAGGAACTTGCACAAACAGCGAACTTTCTGGACAAATCAAAGCCAAACCCACCCCCATGATCAAAGCTGGAATCAATCCAACCGTAGCCTCACGCACGAGCCAAGTCCCTTTTCTGGCCATGAGCACAATGAGCACAACGGCAAGGAGCGATTTGTAACCAAAAACACCCCAGGCCATGCTTTCCAGGCTTCCCGATTCCGCAGCCTTGTCAAAATAGATCCACAGCGCGGGCATAAAAAGAAGATTTATGAGTGCGATTTTTCTAATTCGCTCGGGTTTGAAAAAGATCTGTTGAGTTATGAGTGTGCAAAGCGACGCAAAAACAAGGCTTGCGAGCAGAATCTTGAGAACGCCCGTCGCCGGCGCAAAGGCGTCAGTCAAAATATAATGGATCAAGGACCCCGACGCAAATAAACCACCGATAGCGACAGGATACCAGATCATCATATTCACGGCGATGGCGACCGTTAGAATTTTCGCCTCGCGCTCGTGATCCTGACCGTCCAGAGATTCGGCGAGGAACAAATTGGCAAACATCGCCATCAGAGGCTGAGCTGCTTGGTAGAGTTTGTAAACTCCTGAGTAGAGTCCAATAGCGGTCATGCCAAGCTTATTGGTAATAACAAAAATATCGATGCGATCGTTGAAATTCGACAGAATAAAGTAGAACCCATAGGGCAAACTATCTCGAGCGATACGAATTAGATTCGAGCGCTCGGGTCTTAAGGGTTTAAATCTTCGGATGCCATAGAAGAAAGTCGAGAGATTCACAAGTCCATTGGCAGCCATGGCGGCGCCGAGAAAAATATAGCGGTCGCTGGGATCATTGACCAAAAAAAATACGCACGCAAGGTTCAGGATTTTGCCTGCGATGGTTGCAAAACTCAGTATATGGAG